>JBEPUZ010000048.1:0-21524 GCA_041691275.1 Actinomycetota bacterium
AATACCGCGCCCCCATGTTCCCGGGTTCCTCCTGGGCCCAGAACACCGCGGCATCGGCGTAACGCGCCAACACGTCCGCGATCTCCTCGCTCGGCCACGGGTACAGCTGCTCGATCCGAACCACTGCCACGGGCGCGGTCTCGGCGTCCCGCTTGGCGATGAGCTCCTGGCCGAACTTGCCGGCGCAGAAGATGACGCGCTGTACCTCGGCCGGGGGCGTGGGATCGTCGAGCACGGGCTGGAACCCACCCGTCGTGAACGCGGAGACGGGAGAGGCCGTGACCGGCATACGGAGGTAGCGCTTCGGCGTCATCACGATGAGCGGCTTGCGGTTGTGGTCGTGCACCTGGCGCCGCAGCACGTGGAAGTACTGCGCGGCAGTCGTCGGGTACACGACGCGGATGTTGTCCTGCGCGCACAACACGAGGAACCGCTCGAGCCGGGCCGACGAGTGCTCGGGTCCTTGGCCCTCGAAGCCGTGCGGCAACAGCATGGTCAGCCCGCTGCGCTGACCCCACTTGTCCTCGGCGGCGACGATGAACTGGTCGATGATCGTCTGCGCGCCGTTGTCGAAGTCGCCGAACTGCGCTTCCCAACACACGAGCGCGTCGGGATCGGATACCGAGTAGCCGTACTCGAAGCCGAGGGCGGCGAACTCGGAGAGCGCGGAGTCGTAGATCATGAACTTCGCCGCGGCGTCGTCGCCGAGGTGCTCGAGCGGCGTGTACTCCTCTTCGGTGCGGTGCTCGACGATCGTCGCGTGGCGTTGACTGAACGTGCCCCGCCGCGTGTCCTGACCGGCGACGCGCACCGGTGTTCCCTCGAGCAGCAGCGAGCCGAATGCCAATGCTTCTGCGAGCGCCCAGTCGACGTGGTCCTCGTCGAACGCGGTGCGCCGGGCCGCGAGGATGCGCGCCAACTTGGGATGGGGCTCGAACCCTTCGGGAAAGGTCGTGAGCGCAGTGACGACGCGGTCGAGTATTTCCCGGGCGACGCCCGTGTCGACGTGGGACGGCGTCGGCTCCGGAAGGCTCGTGCCCACGGTCGCCCGCGGTCGCTTGCTGGTCTTGGTCTCGTCGAAGGCGTCTTCCATCCGTGAACGGAAGTCTTCGAGCGCGTGCTCGGCGTCTTCGAGAGTGAGATCACCGCGGTTGACGAGCAGCTCGGTGTAGAGCTTGCGGATCGAGCGGCGCTTGCGGATCACCTCGTACATGCGCGGCTGCGTGAACGCGGGTTCGTCGCTCTCGTTGTGCCCGTAGCGGCGGTAACACACCATGTCGACGACGACGTCCTTCTTGAAGACGTTGCGGAACTCGAACGCCAACCGGATCGTCCGTATCGATGCTTCCGGGTCGTCGCCGTTGACGTGGAAGATGGGTGCCTGCACCGCCTTGGCGATGTCGGTCGCGTACACGGTGGAGCGCGCGAATCCCGGCATGGTGGTGAAGCCCACCTGGTTGTTCACGACGATGTGCACCGTGCCGCCGACGTCGTAGCCGGGAAGCTGCGAGAGGTTCAGTGTCTCCGCGACGACGCCCTGGCCCGCGAAGGCGGCGTCGCCGTGGATGAGCACCGACAGCACCTTTTCGTACTCGGTGTCGGCGAGCCGGTCCTGCTTGGCCCGCGCCATGCCTTCCGCAACCGGGTCGACCGCTTCGAGGTGGCTGGGGTTCGCGGCGAGGGTGATGCCGATCGACACGCCCGACGCCGCCGCGAACTTGCCGGTCGCGCCGACGTGGTATTTCACGTCGCCCGAACCCTGGGGAACGTTCGGGTCGAGCTCGCCCTCGAACTCGCGGAAGATCTGTTCGTACGACTTGCCGACGACGTTCGCGAGCACGTTGAGGCGGCCGCGGTGCGCCATCCCCATGACGACGTCTTCCATCCCGAGGCCGGCGGCATCGTCGATCAGGAAGTCGAGCATCGGGATGAGCGTCTCCGCGCCTTCGAGGCTGAAGCGCTTCTGGCCCAGGAACTTCGTGTGCAGGAAGCGTTCGAAGGCTTCCGCACCGTTGAGCGCGGAGAGGATGCGTCGCTTGTCGTCGAGCGTCGTCTCGCTGTGCGTCCCTTCGACCTTGCTCTGGATCCACGCCTTTTGATCGGGCTCCTGGATGTGCATGTACTCGACGCCGATGGTGCGCGCGTAGGCGTCGCGCAGCACACCCAGGATGTCGCGCAGCTTCATGATGTTGCGTCCCGCGAGACCGCCGGTCGGGAACTCTCGGTCGAGATCCCAGATCGTGAGGCCCCAATGGTTGGGGTCGAGCTCCTCGTGCGTACGCGGTTCGGTCAGCCCGAGTGGGTCGAGGTTCGCGATGAGATGCCCGCGCACGCGGTACATGTTGATGAGCTGCTGGACGGCGATGATCTTGTCCTGGGCCTCGACCGAGCCTTCGAGCGGGGCTCGGTCGGGCGACCAGCGCGCGGGCTCGTAGGGAACCGCGAAGCTGGCGAAGAGGTCGTCGTAGAAGTCGTCGCCGCCCAGGAGCAGATCGTGGAGCTTGGCGAGGAACTCGCCGCTCTCTGCGCCCTGGATGATGCGGTGGTCGTACGTGCTCGTGAGGGTGACGGTCTTGCTCACGCCGATCTCGGCGAGGGTCTGCGGATCGGCGCCCTCGTATTCGGGTGGGTACGTGATCGCACCGACGCCGACGATCACGCCTTGCCCGGGCATCAGCCGCGGCACCGAGTGCAGCGTCCCGATCGTGCCCGGGTTGGTGAGCGATACGGTGGTGTCGGCGAAGTCATCGACCGTGAGCTTGTTCGTCCGGGCCCGGCGGATGAGGTCCTCGTACGCGCCGTGGAAGCCGGCGAAGTCGAGCGTGTCCGCGTTCTTGATATTCGGCACCAGGAGGGTGCGGCGGCCATCCGACTTCTGCTGGTCGATGGCGAGGCCGAGGTTCACGTGCTGATGTCGGACGACACTCGGCGTTCCGTCGACGACGCCGAAGCTCGAGTTCATGTTCGGAACCTGCCCGAGCGCGCGCACGACTGCGAACCCGATCAGGTGGGTGAAGCTGACCTTCCCGCCGCGATCGCGGGCGAGCTGGTTGTTCAGGATCTGACGGTTGATCTCGAGGAGCTTCGCCGGCAGCGTGCGGACCGATGTGGCCGTCGGGACCTCGAGGCTGGCGACCATGTTCTCGACGATCCGCGCCGACGCGCCCCGAAGCGGTTGGGGTGTCTCACCGTCGAGGGTGACGGGTTCGCGCACGCCGTCGGACTTGGCGGCCGGCGCGGGCGTGGGCGAGGACGGGGCCGCGGCCGGGGCGGTTGCCGCCGGGGGTGCGGCGACGTCGGCGCGGGGTTGGTAGTCGGCGAAGAAGTCGCGCCAACCGGCCGAGACCGCGTTCGGGTTCTCGCGGTACAGGTTGTACATCTCGTCGATCAGCCCGGCGTTGGGACCGAGCTCCTCGAGGCGTGACCGGGCAGGAATCGCGTCGGTCGTCATCGTGAACGCACCTCAATCATGGCTCCCTCGGGCTGCGCTGCGCTTCGCTTCGTCCGCACCGGAATCATGGCTCCCTCGGGCTGCGCTGCGCTTCGCTTCGTCCGCACGGAATCATGGCTCCCTCGGGCTGCGCTGCGCTTCGCTTCGTCCGCACGGAATCATGGCTCCCTCGGGCTCAGCGCTGGACGAGCTCGCCGAGGCGGAAGGCGAGGTCGAGCGACTGGCGCGCGTTGAGCCGCGGGTCGCACCGGGTCTCGTACTTGTTCTCGAGCTGCTCGCCCCGTACGTCGTCGCCGCCGCCGAGACACTCGGTGACGTCGTCACCCGTGAGCTCGACGTGCACCGCTCCGGGCCACACGTCGGCGGTCCGGCATGCTGCAAAAAACTGCTCGACTTCGTGCATCACGGCGTCGAAGTGGCGGGTCTTGTAGCCGCTCTCGTGCGCGTAGGTGTTGCCGTGCATCGGGTCGCACGCCCAGACGACGGGGTGGTTCGCGTTCGTCACCGCCCGCAGGAGCGGGGGCAGCTTCCCGGCCACATTGTCGGCGCCCATCCGGCTGACGAGCACCAAGCGGCCCGGCTCGCGGTCGGGGTCGAGCCGGCGGCACAGCGCGACGACCTCCTCGGGGCTCGTGGTCGGACCCAGCTTCACGCCGATCGGGTTCTGCACGCCGGAGAGGAACTCCACGTGGGCGCCGTCGATCTGACGGGTGCGCTCACCGATCCAGAGGAGGTGCGCGGAACAGTCGTACCAGTCGCCGGTGAGACTGTCGCGGCGGGTGAGGGCCTCCTCGAATCCGAGGATCAGCGCTTCGTGCGACGTGTAGAAGTCGACCTCGTGCAGCTGGGCCTCGTGGCCGAGGTCGATGCCGCAGGCCGACATGAAGTGGAGCGCCCGCTCGATGCCGTCAGCGACCTCTTCGTACCGGCGGCCTTCCTTGCGCGACGCGATGAACTCGAGGTTCCACTGGTGCACGCGGTTGAGGTCGGCGAAGCCGCCCTTGGTGAACGCGCGCAGCAGGTTGAGCGTGGCCGCGGCCTGGTTATAGCCGCGCAGCATGCGCTGCGGGTCGGGCCGGCGGGCCGCAGCTTCGAACGTGAAGTCGTTGACGATGTCGCCGAAGTACGACGGCAGCTCGAGGCCGTCACGCTTCTCGACCGGCGACGAACGGGGCTTGGCGAACTGCCCCGCGATCCGGCCGACCTTCACCGTCGGCACTCCGGTGCTGTACGTCAGCACCACCGACATCTGCAGGATCACCTTGAGCTTGTCGCGGATGTTGTCGGCGGTGAACTCGTCGAACGACTCCGCGCAGTCGCCCGCGTGCAGCAGGAACCCGTCGCCCCGACTGACCTCGGCCAGCGATTCCCGCAGCGTTCGGGCCTCGCCCGCGAACACCAGCGGCGGCATGCGCCGAAGCTCCTCGTCGACGCGCTTGAGTGCCTCCGCGTCGGGCCATTCGGGTTGGTGGGCGGCCGCGCGCGTGCGCCAACTGTCGGGTTCCCAGTCGAAGGTGCCGAGCGGCACGGTGGTGCCCATGGCTAGAGGTACGCGCCCGGTGTGCGCTCGACAGTGGGACCGGCGGTGGGACCGGCGCCGCTGCCGGCGTCGAGGCCCCGCCGACTGCGCATGTCTTCGAACTGGCGCTGGGCCTGCATCTGCTGGGTGAACAAGGTGGCCTGGATGCCGTGGAAGAGTCCTTCGAGCCAGCCGACGAGTTGCGCCTGCGCGATCCGCAGCTCGTCGTCGCTCGGCGCCTCGCTCGAGAATGGGAGCGTCACCGCCGCGAGCTCTTGTTGGAGGTCGGGGGAGAGGATCTCCTGCAGCTCGTGAATCGAGCGCTCGTGGATCTCCTTCAGCAACTTGCGCCCGGCCTCGTCGAGCGGTGCCCGGCGCGCTTCGTCGAGCAGCGCCCGCACCATTGCCGCGATGCGGATCAGTTTGGTGGGTCGGGCAACCGACTCGTCGCTCTCGGTCGAGGCCTCGGGCAACAGCATCGGGAGGTCGACGACCTCGGGCGTCACCGCTTCACCGGAAGAGCCGTCGGGACCGGGTTGCATTTGCGTCACGAATGCGCATGGTACCGGCCGGCCCCGCGGCTTCCCGGAGCGTTTCAGACGAGGGCGGTCTTGCGCCGGGGCGCCGGGCCGTCGAGCGCGACGAGGTTGGCGAGACGGGGATCGTTCGAGAACACCTCGATGATCGGCTCTCGCATCCCGAGCCGGCGTTGCAGACGCTCGACCTCGAGCTCCTGGTCCCAGAGCACGAACGTCACGACCATGCCTTCGTTCCCGGCGCGGGCCGTCCGACCCGAGCGGTGCACATACGACTTGTGCTCCTCCGGCGGGTCGTAGTGCACAACGACGTCGACGTCGTCGACATGGATGCCGCGCGCCGCGACATCCGTCGCGACGAGGATGCCGTGCTCGTCGTTCTGGAAGTCCTTGAGCGCCTTCTCGCGCGCCGACTGGCGCAGGTCGCCGTGGATGGCTGCCGCGGCGACGCCTTCGCGCTTCAGCTGCGACACGAGCTTGTCGGCGCCGCGCTTGGTCCGAACGAACACCATCGTGCGAGAGACCCCCTCGGAGATCGCGGCCAACACCTTGATGCGATCGAGCTCGTGCACCTTCAAGAAGCGGTGCAGCATGTCCTCGACGTCTTGCTCTTCGGAGACGACTTCGTGCACGACCGGGTCGTGCATGTAGCGCCGCACCAACACGTCGACCTCGCGGTCGAGCGTGGCCGAGAACAGCAGCGTCTGGCGGTCGTTCGGGACCTTGCGCATGACCCATTCGACCTGGGGCAGGAATCCCATGTCGGCCATGCGGTCGGCTTCGTCGATGATGAGGATGCCGACCTGGTCGAGGTCGAGCTCGCCCCGCTCGAGCAGGTCGATGAGGCGACCCGGAGTGGCGACCGCCACTTCGATGCGCCGTGAGAGATTGCGGATCTGACGATCCATCGACGTGCCGCCATAGAACGCGGCGACGCGCACGCCGATCTGCTTGCCGATCGGGCTGAGAACGTCGACGACCTGCTTGGCAAGCTCGCGGGTCGGGACGAGCACCAGGGCCGTGGGGTGCCCGGGCTTCGATGCGGCCGTGGTCTGGATGGCGGGCAGGCCGAACGCGAGCGTCTTGCCCGAGCCTGTCTTCGCCTTGCCGCACACGTCGCGCCCGGCGAGCGCGTCCTCGATGGTGACGGCCTGCA
Source organism: Actinomycetota bacterium (assembly GCA_041691275.1). Lineage (GTDB taxonomy): Bacteria > Actinomycetota > Acidimicrobiia > IMCC26256 > PALSA-610 > PALSA-610. The sequence goes on from JBEPUZ010000048.1 coordinate 6,663, forward strand.
CGGGGAACGGCTCGTTGATGCCTTGCTCCGCGAGGGCGTCGACGATCTCGGCCCTGAGGCCGAGCTCTTTGAATGTGGTCACGTTTCTCCAACCTGTGCGTCGTGTCGAAGGCCGATCCTCGGCATCTCCGAACGGAAACAGGTGAGGGACGGCCGCGGGCCCCGGCAGGATGCGTGAAACCCGAGCCCTCAGAGTAGCTGAACAGGCCAAACGTCCCGACCGCCCGGCCCGCGATCAGCCCTTGCGGTACCTGAGGATCGAGAGGGCGCCGAAGACCGCGCTGATGGCCGCGGCCCAGAGGAACGTGGCCCCGACGTAGTAGCCGGTCGAGTGGGGGAGGTGGCTGCCGGTGTCGGCGCCGAGTACCAGCGACCGCACGGCATTGACCATCACGGTGATCGGCTGGTTGTTCGCGAACGGCTGCATCCAGCCGGGCATGCTCGCCACCGGGACGTAACCGCTCGAGACGAACGTCAGCGGGAAGACGAGCAGCGAGATGCCCTGGGCGGCCTGGGCGGTGCCCGACACGAGGCCGATGAAGATGAAGACCCAGGCGAACGCGTACGCGGCCACGATGCAGAGGCCGAATGCGGCGAGCGCGTGGCCGACGCTCGCGTGGAGCCGGAACCCGACCGCGAAGCCGATCGCGGTCGTGATCACGAGGCCCCACGTCGCGGTGATGGTGTCGGCGAGGGCGCGACCCGCCATCACGCTGCTGCGGGGGATGGGCAACGACCGCAGACGGTCGATGAAGCCGGCTTCGAGGTCTTCGGCGACACCGGACGCCGCGCTCGATCCCGAGAACAACACTCCGGTGAGGACGAAGCCGGGCACGAGGAAGTCGACGTACGACACGTTCCCGGTCCCGATCGCGCCACCGAACACGTACCGGAAGATCAGCAGGAACATCGCGCCCTGGATCGTGCCGACGACCGCGAGCTGAGGGCTGCGGGCGAACTTGCGGACGGTGCGGCGCGCGACTTCGACGACGGTCGTCGTCGCGCCTGCCGTGCGTTGCGGAGCGGTGATCGTCCCGGCGATCGTTGCGGTGCTCATCATGCGGTCTTTCTGGTGTCGATGTTCGTGCCGTCGTCGGATTCGGTCGGGGCGACGCCGGTCAATGCGAGGAACACCTCGTCGAGTGTCGGCCGGCGCAGCGCCACGTCGTCGATCGCGATACCGAGATCGCCGACGATGCGCACCGCGTCGGTGAGACGCTCGGGTCCGTCGTCGACGGCGATCGCGAGCCGGCGCGTTCCCTCGTCGACACGCGGCTCGTCGGTGCCGAGCCGGGCGAGCGCGTTGGCGAGCTGTCCGAGTGACGCGACGTCGCGCGCGTGTATCTCCACTACATCCTGGCCCGCGCGCGACTTCAACTCGTCGGGCGTTCCCGCCGCAATCACGCGGCCGTGGTCGATGATGACGATCTGCTCTGCGAGCTGGTCGGCCTCATCGAGGTACTGGGTCGTGAGCAACACGTCGGTACCGGTGCTCACGAGATCGCGGATCGTGTCCCAGAGCTCGATGCGGCTGCGCGGATCGAGGCCGGTCGTCGGTTCGTCGAGCAGCAGCAGCTTCGGCGCACCGACGAGGCTCGCGCCCAGGTCGAGCTTGCGGCGCATGCCGCCCGAATACGTCTTCACCTTGCGGTCCGCGCTGTCACCGAGGCCGAGCCGGGCGAGCACCGTGTCGCTGTTGGCCCGGGCCGCTTTCGCGCGGTGCCCGAACAGGCGGGCGATCATCTCGAGGTTCTCCCGGCCGGTCATCGTCGGCTCGACCGCGGCGTACTGCCCCGCGAGACCGATGAGCCGTCGCACCTCGTTCGGTTGCTTCAACGCGTCGACGCCGGCGACCCGCAAGGTGCCCGAGTCGGGTCGGATCAGCGTCGCGACCGAACGCACGAACGTCGTTTTGCCCGCGCCGTTCGGACCGAGCAGCGCGACGACACGACCATCGTTCGCGACGAGGTCGAGACCGTCGAGCGCGCGCACCTTCTTGTAGCTCTTCGTCAGCCCTCGTGCTTCAACGAGAGGACTCATCTTCGCTTCCTTCCTTCGGAAACCATTGGCGAGGTTCGTCGTCGCCCACGTACCAGCCCCGCCACTCTTCGAGGCCGGCGAGCTTGTCGTTCTCGAGTTCGGTCACCAGCGCGCGCACGAACTCGAGCTCGGCGCGGGTGAGAGCATCGCTGTACTCCCCTTCGAGCATGAACAGGCGGGGCAGGCCTTGATCCTGCGCGAGCGCACCCGTCGCCTCCGACTGCCGCAAACGGATCTCGAGCGCGACCACGCGTTGGCGCAACAACGCGAGCGCGTCGTCGGGCGCCAGGCTCGGGAGCAGCGAGAGGGCCGCCTCGAACTGCAGGTACTCCTTGGCCGGAGTCGACACGAGCTCCGACAGCCAGTCGGTGAGCTCGCGGCGACCGAGGGGAGTGATCTCGTAGATCGTTCGTTCGGGACGCTTGCCCTCGCGCACCGTCTCGCGCGCCTCGATCATCCCGCGGGACGCGAGCCCCTCGACGACGCTGTACAGCGACCCGAAGTTCAGGCGGATGCTCTCGTTCTTGGCCCGGCTCTTCAGCGTCTGCGCGACCTCGTAGGGGTGCATGGGGCGCTCGTGCAGACACGAGAGGATCGCCAGTGCCAGCGGATTCGCCCTACCCCGTACGGCCATGTCGCCATAATATCACAGCCAGAGTATTAGTAGAGGAGCATTACTAGCCGGATAGCTCTGGTGGAGGGGTCGAGGCTGAATTACTGTCCGAAAGTGCCTTACGCCACGCGAACGATGCACGACGCCGACTCGCACATCATGGAGCCGGCCGACTGGCTGCAGCCCTATCTCGACGCCCGCACCCTCGAGCGTTTCCCTCTCGTTTGGAACGACGCGAACGACGACACCACGCCGCAGGATTCGGTCGAGCGCGCCACACGCAAACACCGCGACCCCGCGTACCGCGCCGACGACGTCGCGCAGATCACGTTGCGCAAGAACTTCCTCGCGACCGGTTCGTTCCTGAACGAAGACCGCGCGGGTGCGCTCGATCTGCTCGGCTTCTCGAGCCAACTCGTGTTCGACACCTTCACGAGCCCGCACGCGTTGCGCTTCGACCGCGACGGTGACCACGAGATGGCGGTCGCGGTCGCGCGCGCACAACACCGCGCCGTGCTCGATTGGTGCGCGATCGATCCGAGGCTGCTGCCCGTGACTGTGGTGCCCGTCGGTGACATGCGAGCCGCAGGAGCGCTCACGACCGAAGCGATCGACGGCGGCAGCGCCGCGATCTGGATCGGTCAGTATCCCGCCGGGCACTCTCCGAGCCACGCGGCGCTGGAACCGATGTTCGACGCGTGCGCGCAGTCCGGCGTCCCGCTCGTGCTGCACGTTGCCGGCGCGGGCGCGAACGTGATGTCACGCGACTTCTTCGACAACGGTCGGCCCGAGGTTCCCGACTTTCACGGCGGGGACACGAACTTCAAGTCGATCGACTACATGTCGATCCCGCTCCCGGTCATGCAGACGCTGAACGCGTTGATCATCGACGGTGTGCTGATGCGGCATCCGGCCTTGCGTATAGGCGTGATCGAGCTCGGCGCAACGTGGGTTCCCGGTTGGATGCGTTCGCTCGACTCCGCGCACGAGGCGTTCCGCAAGAACGAGGATCGCTTACAGGATATGGACCTGCGGCCGAGCGAATACGTGCAACGCCAGGTGCGCGTCACGCCGTACCCGCACGAAGACACAGGGTGGACGATCGCGAACGCGGGCGACGACGTCTGCATGTTCTCGTCCGACTACCCGCACGTCGAAGGTGGACGCAATCCGATCGCGCGTTTCGAACGGAGTATGGACGCGGCGCGCATCGACGCGGCAGCACGCGAGAGGTTCTACGTCGACAACTTCGTCGACCTCATGCGGCCGGTGCTCGACCGCAGGAGCCTCGTTCTCTCCTAGCCTTCGCGCGTCGCGCGCAACGCGCGACGCCACACCGTCCGGTAGGCATCGATGCCGTCGGGCGAGAGAGGCGCTTCCGGGCCGCTCGCGATCGACACGCGTTCCGGAACGCTGCCCCACACCGCGACGTTCGCCTCGGTCCACGCGTCGACGACCTCTTGGTAGTCGCGCGTGTAGGTGCGCGCGGACGAGATCACGAGGCCCACCGGTATCTTGCGGGGCACGAGATCGAGCACGGCTTCCACCCGCGCGGTCTCGACTCCGCCGATGCGCGTGGGGACGACCACCACGTCGGCCCGCTCGATGGCCTTGGCGAGCAGGCGCTCGTTGCCGGGAGGCGTGTCGACCACCGCGACCTCTTCGGAGTCGATCTTGTCGAGCGCCTTCAGGAGTAGTCGGTCGGTGGGCGCTTCGAGCAGGGTCACCCGTTCGAGGTATTCGTCCTCGGCGCTCTCGACCCAGTCGGCTGCACTGGCCTGGGGGTCGGCGTCGATCAGGGTGGCCGGGCGTCGGGCCGCGGCCAGGGCCGACAGGTATACCGAGGTGGTGGTCTTGCCGACCCCGCCCTTGAGCGCCGCGACGATGATGATCATGGCCCGAACGTACCGACTCCGGTCGCCGGAAACGTGGCTCCCCAGGTGGGTGGTGCCCGCCCTGGGCCCGATGACGAATCCCCTACCTACGGGTAGGTAGGCTTGGTACATGACCCTCACGAGCCAACGCGACCTGGTCGAGGTACTCACCCCCGAGGTCGAGCGTCTGTTCGAACGCCACCTCGGAACGACCAAGTCGTGGATGCCCCACGACCTCATCCCGTGGGAGCGCGCCGCGCTGACCGATCCGCGGGGCCCGTTCGACCCCGCGCGCTCGGCGCTACCCGCCGGCGTCCGCAGCGCGTTGATCGTGAACCTGCTCACCGAGGACAACCTCCCGTACTACTTCGAGACCATCAACCGGATGTTCGCCAACGACATCTGGCGCGACTGGGCGAAGCGGTGGACCGCGGAGGAGATGCGGCACGCGATCGTGATCCGCGACTACATCGCGGTGACGCACGCCGTCGATCTCGACGCGCTCGAGCACGCGCGCATGCAGCAGGTGTGCGGGGGGCAGGTGCCGCAACCCGACACGGCCGTCGACACCCTCGCGTACGTCGCGCTGCAGGAGCTCGCGACCCGTATCTCGCATCGCAACACGGGAAACCTGCTCGACGACGAGGCCGGCTACCGCGTGATGGCGCGGGTTGCCGCCGACGAGAACCTCCATTATCTCTTCTACCGAGACCTCGTCACCGCCGCGCTCGAGGTGGACCCGTCCGGGACCATGTGTGCGATCGAGCGCCAGGTCCGCACGTTCGAGATGCCCGGCGGCGGGATTCCCGACTTCACCGCGCACGCGAACGCGATCGCGACCGCGGGCATCTACGACCTCGTGCTCCATCACGACCAGGTTCTCGTGCCGGTCGTGCTGCGCCACTGGGCGATCGAGACGGTCGAAGGGCTCACCCGCGAAGCCGAGCTCGCACGCGAGCGCATCGTGCATCACATCGCGCGTATCGGTCGGATCGGTCGCCGCCTCGCCGAACGCCGGGCGCAGGCAGCACCCGCGTAGTCCCGAACCGACCCGTCCCGAACCGACCCGTCCCGAACCGACTCCGCGCCGGGCCGGTGCTTGCAGCCGATGCGAGTATGTGGCGTGAACGCGATCGAGGTACGGGGGCTGCACAAGGCGTACGGCGACTTCGTCGCGGTCAAGGACCTGAGCTTCAGTGTCGCGGAGGGGGAAGTTCTCGCCGTGCTCGGCCCGAACGGCGCGGGCAAGACGACGACGGTCGAGATTCTCGAGGGGTACCGCGAACGCGACGGCGGTGACGTCAGCGTGCTCGGGTTCGACCCGGCGACGGGGGGCGCCGACTTCCGCACCCGGATCGGGATCGTCCTGCAGTCGGGCAGCTTCGACCCGTACCTGACCGCCCGGGAGACGCTCGAGATGTACTCCGGTTACTACCCCAAGCCGCGCTCGGTCGACGAGGTCATCGAGCTGGTCGACCTCGGCGAGAAGGCTGCGAGCCGGGTACGCATGCTGTCGGGCGGCCAGCAACGCCGGCTCGACCTCGGGCTCGGTCTGATCGGCGATCCCGACCTGCTCTTCCTCGACGAACCGACCACCGGCTTCGACCCGTCCGCCCGCCGCCAGGCCTGGGAGGTCATCCGGAGGTTCGGTGCGCTGGGCAAGACCGTGCTGCTCACGACGCACTACATGGAAGAGGCGCAGGCACTGGCCGACCGGGTGGTGGTGGTGGCGGCGGGAGAGAAGGTCGCCGACGGGTCGCCCGAGTCGATCGGTGGGCGGTCGACGGCCGAGGTGACGATCCGCTTCGACCTTCCCGAGGGCGTGAGTGCCTCCGATCTCCCGGTCGCGGCGAGCCAGGAAGCGGCGGGGATCGCGCAGATACGCACCGCGCATCCGACCGCAATCCTGCGCGACCTCACCGTCTGGGCGACGACCCGCGGCGAGGAGCTCGGAGGTCTGAGCGTCGCGCGGCCGTCGCTCGAGGACGTGTACCTGCAGCTCACCGGGGACGGGAACGAGCCGACTGACGGGAATGAGCCGACATGACGGCGACGATCAGATCGGCGTTCCGCCAGGTTCGTTGGGAACGCAGGATCTTCTGGCGCAATCCGGCGTCGGCCGGCTTCACGTTCGCGTTCCCGTTGATGTTCCTCGTCATCTTCATCGCGATCAACGGCAACGACACCATCCACCTCGCGCACGGCACCGCGAAGTTCGCGCAGTACTACGTGCCGGCGATCGTCGCGTTCGGCCTGATCTCCGCGTGCTACTCGAACCTCGCGTTCTCGATCTCGGTACGCCGTGACCGGGGAACGCTGAAGCGCGTGCGCGGCACGCCGCTCTCGCCGACCGTGTACCTCGCCGGCATCGTCGGCAACGCCATTGTCGTGGCCACGATCCTGACCGTGCTCACGATCGCCCTGGGTGTGACGGTGTACGGCGTGACGTTGCCGCATCGCTACCTCGGACTCGTGTTGACCATCGCGCTCGCCGGGTTCTGCTTCACCGCGTGCGGCGCCGCGGTGGCGACATTCATACCGAACGAGGATGCTGCGCCGGCGATCGTGAACTTCGTCATGTTTCCCTTGCTGTTCATCTCGGGCATCTTCGGGAGCATCTCCAACACGTCGGTTCCGGGCCGGATCGCGGCCGTGTTCCCCATCCGCCACCTCGCCCAGCAGATGATCGCGGTGTTCGACCCGACGATTCGAGGGAGCGGCATCTCGGGCGTGCACCTGGGGGTGCTGGCGGCATGGGGCGCCGGGGCGCTGATCGTCGCCGTCGTGCGCTTTCGATGGGATCCACCGCAGCACTGACTGCACGGACACGCCGTTCAGGCGAAACGTCTCGATCGGTAGGGTTCGGCCGTGGCCACCCCCGAGGCGATCGCCGCTCCGGCGGGTTTGCAGCTGCACTCGGCACGAGGACGGATCGCGCTCGTTGCCACGGTGGGTGCGAGCGGAATGGCCTCGCTCGACGCGACCGTCGTCAATGTCGCGCTCCCGCACATCGGTTCCGACTTCCACACGAGCGTGAGCGGCTTGCAGTGGGTGTTGACCGGGTATCTGCTCGCACTCGCGTCACTCATCCTGCTGGGCGGCGCGCTCGGCGACCGCTTCGGTCGGCGCAGGGTCTTCGTGATCGGGACCGTCTGGTTCGCGGTGGCATCGTTGTTGTGTGGCGCGGCGCCGAACATCGAGGTCCTCGTCGTCGCCCGGGTGCTGCAGGGCGTCGGCGCCGCGCTCCTGACGCCGGGGAGCCTGGCGATTCTGCAGGCGAGCTTCCAGAAGAGCGATCGGGCCGCCGCAGTCGGCGCGTGGTCGGGACTGGGCGGCGTCGCCGGCGCGATCGGCCCGTTCGTCGGCGGTTGGTTGGTCGACGGTCCGGGTTGGCGGTGGGCGTTCCTGATCAACGTTCCCGTCGCGGCGCTGGTCATCGCGTGCACTCGGGCCGCGGTACCGGAGACCCGCGATCCGCATGCGGCCAAGGGCATCGATCTCGTGGGGGCCGCGCTGGCGGTACTCAGCCTCGGCGCCGCGACCTGGGCGCTTACCGAGGCCGGACCACGAGGCTGGACCGATGTCGCCGTTCTCGGGGGCGGGGTGATCGCCGTGATCGGCATTGCTTCGTTCGTGTGGCGTATGCGGCACACGAACGACCCGCTCGTACCGCCGGCACTGTTTCGCAGTCGCGAGTTCACGGTGACGAACCTGGCGACCGTCCTGCTCTACAGCGCGCTCGGTGTGGCCTTCTTCCTCGTGGTGTACGAGTTGCAGGTCGCCGTCGGTTGGTCGGCGCTCCGAGCGGGAGTGGCACTGTTGCCCGCCACCCTCTTGATGTTCGCGTTCTCGGCGCGGTCGGGCGCACTTGCTCAACGCATCGGTCCGCGACTGCAGTTGACCGTCGGCCCGATCCTCGCCGCCGGCGGCCTCCTACTCCTGACCCGGATCGGTCCGGGCGCCACCTGGTTCGCCGACGTGTTGCCGGGCGCGACCGTGTTCGGTCTCGGACTCGTCACGTTCGTCGCGCCGTTGACCGCGACGGTGATGGGTTCGGTCGATCCCGATCACGTGAGTATCGCGTCGGGCGTCAACAACGCGATCGCGCGTACGGCCAGCCTTGCCGCGTTGGCCGTCGTTCCCGTCGTGTCGGGGTTGACCGCGGCGTCGGGCGCCGACGAGGTCACCCATGCTTTTCGCGTCGCACTCGCCATCGCCGCCGTCGTCGCCGCGCTCGCCGCACCACTCAGCTTCGCCGGGTTGCGCTCGCACGTGCGGGCCCGCCACAGCGCGCGGAAGACCTACTGCTCGGTCGACGGACCGCCGCTGCAGCCCGATCCCGCCCGCTGCCCTGTCCCCGCCGCGACCGCCTGAACCTTCGAACGTTCACGCTGGTTCACTTGGTGAGGGTGTGGTCCCAGTCCGCCGTCACGGCCTCGGCTTCGTACGTGCTCTGCAGGAACGCGAGCAGCAGCGCGTCGGGGTCGTCGGCGGTGCGCACCGACCGATACGGCAACACGAACTCGCCGAGCGCGGCGTCGTAGTGCGCGGCATCCGGAACTTCCGTCCAGGTCGAGAAACCTTCGGGCTCGGGATACGCGTACGAATAGAACGACCCTTCCTCGCTCCCGCCGGGCCAGAATCCGCAGCTGCTCACCTCGTGGCTGTACGCCTCCTGCATCACCCAGTCGGCGCAGTTGGGTACGCCGCCGGGATGCAGCGGCGCGCTCCGTCCGGAGAACCGGGTAGCCGCGAGCGCGAACGCGCCCCAGAAGAAGTGGACGGGACTCGCTTTGCCGACGATCCGGCCCCGGAACTCCTTCAGGATCCGGTCGGTCTGCACGAGCGCGAGCCAGAACCGGTGCATCGCCTGCGCGTCGTACGCGGCATGCTGCGTGTCGTCGGCGAAAGGGATCGCGTCGGGGATCTCGACGGGGCGGGCGAGGATGTCGACGGCCACGCCGAGCTCGGTGAGAGCCGTCATCGTCGCGTCATAGAAGTTCGCCACCGAACGCGGCTTGAGGGCAAGCGTGCGGCACTCGCCCGCGGTCGTGCGCACGACGAGAACATGCTCGACGAAGTCGAATTCGATTTCCACGCCCCGATCCCCGGCGTGCATGAGCGAGGTGGTGAGGCCCCGGGCCGAGACGTACAGCGGGACCTGCCACCAGTGATTCTCAGGCGCTTCCAGCGCGAGGCGGACCTTCCCGACGATCTGCGTCCACATGTGCGCCGTCGCGCGGGTGTCGCCCCACGTCGAGAGCGTCAGCTCGGGCCAGCGTTCTGACGTCACGTGATGATCTCCTCGCGTCGGGTCGTCGTCGACATACTGGCGGTTGGCGCCGCGATCGTCACGACGAATCGGGATCGGTCGGCCCCTATGGTGATGGCCGCATGAGCAGCGCAGAGCCGAACGAGATCGCGTGGGCCACGCTCGATGAAGGCACGCTTGCCGACCTCGCGGCCGTCGGCGAGATCCGGTCGGTCGAACAGGGAGACATCCTCTACCGGGCCGGCGATCCCACTCCCGACTTCTTCGTCGTGCTCGACGGCGCGGTTGAGATCGTCCGCATCGACGACCACGCTCAGGTGGTCGTCGCGACGCACACCGCCCATCGTTTTCTCGGTGAGCTCAACCTGCTGACCGGGCAGAGCGCGTTCCTGACAGCGCGCATCTCGCAGTCAGGACGCGTGCTCGTCGTCCCGCTCGCGACCTTCCGTCAGCTGATGAGCACGAAGCCCGACTTCTCCGACCGGATCTTCCGCGCGCTCGTCGCCCGCCGGGAGATCCTGCGGGCGGGGGAAGGCGCGGGCGCGATCCGCATCATCGGTTCGCGGTACTCGTCTGAGGCGATGGCACTGCGCGCGTACGCGAATCGTTCCAAGCTGCCGCACCAGTGGGTCGATCTCGAAGACGTCGGAGACCCGGGGGTGTACCTCGCGGCGTTGGGTCTGCGACCCCAGGACGTACCGGTCGTGATCACGCCGACCGCCGTCCTGCGGGGTCCGACGCCGGGGGAGTTCGCCGCCGGTCTCGGTCTGACGTATCGCAACATTCCCGGTTACATCAGCGATCTCGTCGTCGTCGGTACCGGCCCGGCGGGATTGGCGGCGGCAGTGTACGGCGCATCGGAGGGGCTCCGGACACTGTCGCTCGACGCCGTCGGCTTCGGTGGCCAAGCCGGCGCGAGCTCCCGTATTGAGAACTACGTCGGATTCCCGAACGGCGTCTCCGGCGACGATCTCGTGTCGAGCGCGGCCATCCAGGCCATGCGGCTCGGTGCCCGGCTCAACGCACCGTGCGTAGTCGGCGGTCTGCGCCTCGAAGACGGATTCCACGTCGTGGTGCTGGCCGACGGGAGCGAAATCCCGAGCCGTGCCGTCATCATCGCATCGGGCGCGCGGTACCGCCGGCTCGAGGTCGACGGCCTCGAACGATTCGAAGGCGCGGGCGTGTACTACGCGGCGACCGAGCTCGAGGCGCGTGTGTGCCGCGGCTACAACACCGTTGTCGTCGGCGGCGGCAACTCGGCGGGCCAGGCCGCGATCTACATGGCGCAGCAGGGGAGCCCGGTGTCGCTCGTCGTGCGCCGGCGCGCGCTCGAGGAAACGATGTCGCAATATCTCATCTCCCGGATCGAGGCCGACGACCGCATCGACGTTCTGCAACACACCGAGATCTGCGGGCTGCAGGGCGCGACCCATCTCGAATCGGTCACGCTCGAGGACAATCAATCCGGCGACCGGCGCACCGTGCCGTGTCAGGGCCTGTTCTGTTTCATCGGCGCGGTTCCCGCCACGGCGTGGCTCGGGAACTGCGTGGTGCTCGACCGTTCGGGTTTCGTCGTGACCGATCGCTCGCTGCCGGAGTCGGTCGCGAACGACGTTGCCTTCGGCGGCCGCGACCCGTTGCCATTCGAGACGTCGATCCCTGGAGTGTTCGCCGTCGGCGACGTGCGGAGCGGATCGTTGAAGCGCGTCGCGGCGGCGGTCGGCGAAGGATCGAGTGCGGTTCGCCAAGTTCACGAATATCTTGCGACGCACGCATAGACCCCACTCAGGAGGCCGAAGTGGCGAGATTCACTCGAGGGTTCGCCGGGCGCAGTCACGCCGAACGAGATCCGCGGTTGCCGCCGGGCCAGTACGACACGGGTGGTAACTGGCCAGTGCTCACCGCCGAGGTGACGCCCCGCCTCGACACCGCGGCGTGGTCGTTCCGCATCGAAGGGCTCGTCGACCGTCCGACGACATGGTCGTGGGACGAGATCCACGCGCTGGCACCTTCGGCCTACGCGGGCGACATCCACTGCGTCACGACGTGGTCGAAGCTCGGAGTCAACTTCGGCGGCGTCTCGGTCGACACGCTGCTCGACGCCGCGGGAGTGAAAGCCGACGCGACACTTGTGCTCGCGTTCTCCCACACGGCGTACACGACGAACCTGCCGCTCGCCGACGTCACCGGGTCGAAGGCGTGGGTCGTCTGGGAGTACGAGGGCAAGCCGTTGCAGGTCGAGCACGGTGGCCCCGCGCGCCTGCTCGTCCCGCACCTCTACTTCTGGAAGAGCGCGAAGTGGATCGCCGGGCTGCGGGTGCTCGACCACGACGAACCCGGCTTCTGGGAGCAGAACGGCTACCACGATCGCGGTGACCCCTGGCTCGAACAGCGTTACCAGGGCGACTGAATGAACGCGCCGCGGGGTGAGTACGCGAAGGCGGCGTGGCAAACGGTGAAGGTCGTCGGGATCCGGCCGGAGACGGCCCGCGCGAAGACGTTTCGTTTGGAACTGTCCGAACCCTCCGCGCACCGCGCCGGTCAGCACTACGTGGTGCGGCTCACCGCGCCCGACGGGTACAGCGCGTCGCGTTCGTATTCCGTAGCGTCGCCACCGGCGCCCGACTCGCGGGAGATCGAGCTGACCGTCGAGCGGCTCGAGGGCGGAGAGGTCTCGTCGTTCCTGCACGACGACGTCGCGATCGGTGACGAGCTCGAGGTGAGGGGCCCGATCGGCGGGTGGTTCGTGTGGAACGCCGACCTTCCCGCCGTGCTCGTCGGGGGCGGATCCGGCGTGGTGCCGATCATGGCCATGCTCCGGCTCGCACGCCGCGAGGCGCGGACCGACCTCGTCCGCGCGGTCGTGTCGGTACGGACGCCCGACGACCTCTACTACGCCGGCGAGATCTCCGGCCCCGAGACGACCGTCGTCTATACCCGGGCCACACCGCCCGGGTTCGCCCGACCTCCCGCCCGGCTCTCGGTCGCTGATCTGCCAGTCCCGTCCGCGCCTGACACCCGCGCCTACGTCTGCGGCTCGTCCGGGTTCGCCGACGCCGCGATCGACGCGCTCGTCGCGGCCGGGATCGCCGTCGCCGATATCCGGGTCGAGCGCTTCGGCCCGAGCGGCTGATCCCGCCGGGATCGGGGGTTGACCCGCCGCTACGGTCAGGTTAGGCTGCCCTTAGTTACACAGATCTGACCCAGGGCGCATCACGATCCTGTCGCCCGAATCGTCCGCAGGAGCTCGGCCATGAAGACCGTGAGGTCGACGAGGAAGCTGCAGAGCGTGACCTCCGCGACTTCCGGCATGCGGCGCGTCGACTTCGTCCGCATGGTCGAAGACACCCGGCCGCGGTTCTACGTCGTCGGCGTCGGCCACCGGTTCCCGGTCGAGCGTGAGGTCAACGCTGCGGTCGCCTGCGAGCTGATGGAGCAGGTGCCGTGTCGACACGTTTGGCGCCGCGGCGTCGGCAGTGTTGCGACGGGGACCCGCTGATCATGTGGGTCTGTCACTGCCGTGCGGTCACGGATTCCCACGTGTTGGACGCGATCGCCGCGGGAGCAGAGGACGAGACGGATATCGGTCGGCTCTGCGGGGCGGGCACGGGCTGTGGCTCCTGCCACGACGAGCTCCGGCGACTCTGCGAGTCCTCACGATCGTGCGCCGGGGCCGATTCGACCGGGACGCGCCCGCTCGTCGGTAGCGCGGTCTGACCTCGTTCGGTTCTCATCCGGAGCAGTTCCGCTCACAAACGTCTAGCGTCGATCGCGCCCCGACCCCCCGGTCCGGGAATCCTGACTCCGAAATCCCGACTCCGAAACATTCGAGAGTGGAGCGCTCCAGAAGAGCACGCCGACTGGATCGAGTCGCAGCTGGAGCTGTTGCGACAAGTGGGCGAGGCGCACTACCTGTCACAACAGATCTGGAGCTGACCCCCGGACGTCGTCCCGGGAAATCTTCGCCGCGTCCCGTAGGCTGGCGGTCCATGATCGCAGATGCCCCGTCCGGCGGACCGGTCGTCACTGACGAGATCAACACGCTCGACGTGACGATCATTCTGCCGGTGTACAACGAGGTTGAACACCTCGGTGAAGAGGTCGACCGCGTCCGTAACTCGATGGACGCGTCGGAGTACTCGTACGAGATCATCATCGTCGACGACGGATCGAGCGACGGTTCCGGCGAGCTCGCGGAATCACTCGACGGTGTACGCGTCATCCGCTTCTTGGCGAACCGCGGCTCCGGCTCCGCTCGCAAGGCGGGAACCACCGCTGCGCGCGGCCGCGTGACGGTGTGGACCGACGTCGACATGACGTATCCGAACGGCGACATTCCGCAACTGGTGAAAGAGCTCGACGGATACGACCAGGTCGTCGGCGCGCGCACTTCCGAGCAAGGCACGATGAAGGGGCTGCGCGTCCCGGCCAAGTGGTTCATTCGTCGGCTCGCGAGCTTCTTGATCCGCACGAAGATCCCCGACCTCAACTCGGGCTTTCGCGCGTTCCGCACCGACGTCGCGCGGCAATACCTGCGGTTCCTGCCGGCAGGCTTCTCGTGCGTGACGACGATGACGATGACCTTCCTCGCGAACGGGTACTCGGTGAAGTACGTGCCGATCGAGTACGCCAAGCGCGCCGGCGAGTCGAAGTTTCATCCGATCAAGGACACCCGTCGCTACGGGACCCAGGTCGTGCGGATGGTCCTCTCGTACAACCCGCTCGGCATCTTCCTGCCCGTCGGCCTGCTCTTGACCGTGCTCGGTGTGGGCAAGGTCGTCTACGACTTCGTCGAGTACGACTTCCACTTGGCCACGAACACGTTGTTGATCCTGTTCGCGGCGTTCCAGGTGATCGCGATCGGGCTCTTGGCCGACCTCGTGGTGCGGGTGAACCGCGACCGCAACGAGGTCACGCCCGCTTCGGTCGACGCCACCGGTCACTGACCGGCTCGTGCGGTGCGGCCCCGGCCGCGGCGAACGATTCGTGAGTGCCCTCGGCAGGATTCGAACCTGCGCACACGCCTCCGGAGGGCGATGCTCTATCCCCTGAGCTACGAGGGC
>JBEPUZ010000049.1:0-21361 GCA_041691275.1 Actinomycetota bacterium
GTGCAGGCACCTACCGGACCCGCTCCAACGTCAGCGGGTGCTACTGGGAACGACTCAGTGGGTTCAGTGGATCATTCGATGACATCATCTCCAATGATTTCACCAATGTCTCCGCGATCGTCACGATCAGCCCCAGCGACAAGGGGTTCCACACGTCCGGGTGCGGCAACTGGACACCTCTGTCTCCCATCACGAAGTCGAGATTCGCGCCCTTCGGAGGCGGCACATACGTCGTGGGCACAGACATCGCGCCGGGGACTTGGCGAAGCAGCGGAGGCGCAGATTGTTGCTGGGAGCGCGAGAGTGGCTTCAGCGGAACGCTCGATGACGTCATCACCAACGACCTCCTCGATACGCCTGCGATCGTAAGCATCGCAACTACGGATCGCGGATTCAAAGCCACCGAAGACTGTGGAACGTGGATCAAGATCTCGTAAGCACGCCGACGCGTGCATGTAGTTCGTCCGAGTTCGGTAGTTCGTCTCACGACGGCGGTCGGCTTCCTTGGCGAGCGCGGGCGCGAGGGAACCGAGCAGCTTGTTCCGCACCGTGAGCGTGAGCGCGCCCAGACCGAGGCGATGCGCGACCTGGGGCCGGCCGACCAAGAACAGGCACTGCGCCTCGACGTCGCGCAGCACCGTGCGTTCCGAGACGTCGAGGGTCTCCGCTAGTTGGCGGCAGGTGGTCCGGCCGCGGTGCTGGAGGAGCAACAACATGTCGAGCGGCCGGGCCGCGCGCATGCCGGGAGGTTGAATCGAATACGAAGGAAGATGTCAGGTACGGCGTGCAAAGGTGGGTGCATGACGATGGACGATGTCGAAGGCACCGGAATCCCGACCGACCCCTGGAAGCTCACCACGCCCCCCGGAACGAGCGCGTTCGAGGCGTACCGCGATCCCGACGCCGACCCACCCGCGCTGGTGGTCCAGGTCGGGAAGACGCAGCTCCGGTATCACGTGTCGTGCATCGAGGACGTCCACGCGATGCTGACCGCGTACGGCGACTGGATGCCGCTCGGCAACGCCGACGAGCAGAAGCCGGCGAAGGACGGGACGGTCGAAAGCTGGGGTCGCGCCGACGACAATCCGGTCGGGGGTTGGTACGGGTTCAAGAAGGGTCTGCGAGGCCGGTTCGCCAACTACGTGCCACCCGTGCTCGAGACCCTCGGCCTGGCCGAGGTCGAGCACAACCCCCGCAACAACCGCATACGCGCGATCTGAGCTCCGACGAGCCCGCTTCCGCAATCGGTGCCCATCGACGCGGCGGATGTCCGCCGTCGTCAGGGCGACAATCTCGTTCTGGTTACCGCGTTCCTCGTCAGCCAGGGAGTGGAGTTCGCGGTCATCGGGGGGTGCGCCCTGACGCTCCACGGGAGTAACCACGTTCCTGCGGATCTCGACGTCGTGCCCGAACCGTCGTTGCCGAACCTGCGCCTGCTGTTCGACGCAGTCGCGGGACTCGGCTCCATCGGTCCGAGCCGTCCGCCGACCACCGCTGAGCTCGCGACCGGGACGATGGTGACCCACATCACGCCAATCGGCGCGATCGACATCTTCCTCGAGCGCGGGCGCGAGGAGTACGCGTCCATCGAGGCGCGCGCCGTGCTCGTCTACGTGAAGGGTCACGCCGTACGCGTCGCCGCAATCGACTACGTCGTGCGGTTGCGGGCGCGCTTCGGGAAGGATGCCTTCCGTGTCTGAACACTGGAGGCTCGGGACCGTCGAACACGTGACGCTCGAAGCCCTCGACGGAGCTGGCGCCCGCGCCGATCGACCCCACCGCAAGAGCGCGACGATCGTGCAGCGCATGGCGGCCGACTTCGGCGTCGGCCCGCGCTACGGCTACGACTCCATCTGTACCTTGGCGCGCCCGTGGCTCCTCCATCTTCCGCTCGTCGATTTCCACGGCAACAGCGGTTCAGAGTTCGGTGATCGCGCCGCGAACCCGAGGTACACGGAGGTACGACTGTCGAGAGCCGGGGAGGCGACGCTTGCGGCCGAGCGCGGCGACGGGCCGCGCGTTCCCGCGACTCTGATCAACGGCAATCTGCACTTCGACGGCGACGCGCCGCCGTTCTCCCCGAAGCGGGTCGTCACCGCCCTCCTCGCGCTCATCGACGACATCGAGCTCGCGGACCACGACCTCGTCGAGCTCGTCGGCCCGCCCGCATCGCCGACCCGATGCAACATCACCTGCGACTACCTCGTACTCGCGACCGGTGCGCCGACCGAGATGATGCTCTCGACTCGCATGACGATCGAGGACGGCCCGAGTGGTCGACAGATCGTGCTCACCGACTTCCCTCTCGGAACTTCCGTCGAGGCGATCGCGGAGGCGATCGGTCAGCGCGCCCACATCCGCCGGCGCCGTCCCTGGCAAGATCACGACGACGACCTGCTCGGCGACCTCGCCCTCCCGATCCGCTCCCTGACCAATGCGTCCGACAACACCACGAGCCGGTTGGTCTGCGAGCCGCGTCGACCGGAGGAGATCATGCAGGTGACGCACGCGCTCGCGGCGACCTGGGGCGTGACGACGCGCCAACCGGTACAGCTCCCGGCGCCCCTGCCGCATTTACTGCGGGAGCTGGTCGAAGAGCACCGCACGGATCAGCGGAGTGCGTTGGCCACCCTGCTCGGGTAACGGCTTCCTCGTACGCTTCATTCGTGCCCAAGCTCTGGAACACAACGATCGAGTCGCACCGGCGCGACGTGCGCGACGCCGTGCTCGACGCGACCGCGGCACTAGCCGACGAATACGGACTTCTCGGGGTCACGATGTCGGCCGTCGCCGCGCAGGCGGGCGTCGGTCGGGCAACGCTGTACAAGTACTTCCCCGGCGTCGAAGCGATCCTGCTGGCCTGGCACGAGCGGCAGGTCGGCGAACAAATCCGTCAGCTCGCCGCGGTCAGAGATCGGCCCGGGAGTGCGGGCGAGCGACTCGAAGCCGTGCTGCTGGCATACGCGCTCATCGAGCACGAACAACACGGGGGCGACATCGCGCCCAGGCTGCACCGCGGCGGTCACGTCGCCCGGGCGCACGACCACCTGCAGGATTTTGTGAGCGATCTCATAGCGCAGGCCGCGGCGGACGGCGAGGCCCGGACCGACGTTTCGCCGGCAGAGCTCGCCGCCTACTGCATCGGCGGCGTCAACGCGGCCACCGGCCTCCCCTCGAAGGCCGCCTCACGCCGGCTCGTAGGTATCGTGCTCGACGGCCTCCGCGCCTGATTACCGGTTCCCGGATGATCGATACACATTGTATTGATCCAGACAGTCCGTATCGATAACCTGGACCCCATGGCCGAACATCTGGGAAAGAAGGCGACGCGACTCCTCGCCCGCCTCGACCGCATGGTCGCGAAGGGCCGAATCACCGACGGGGAAGCGAACGCGATCCGGGCCGCGGACGGCCCCGAGGCATTCGACGCCGCGGTGGCGAGTGTCCGTGCTCGCCACGCCGCACCGCGTCTCGACGCCGCGGTCGAGGACGGCTCGATGACCGCCGCGGATGCCGATGCGTTCCGCGCGCGCCTCGCACGAGGCGAGCACCCGCGCGGGCTGCGCGGGCACCTTCGTCGGCACGGTTCGCGCCCGCACTGAGGGTCGCACCTACGCGTCGCCGGAACATCTCAGCGGAGGCGGTACGACCAGCAATACGGACCCGGCCCGACCCGGAAGCGCGGGTCGACATCGGGACCGACGGCGGCCGAGCCGACACCCCGGTGCCGGGCGTCGAGCCACACGTAGCAGTCGTCGCGCACCGCCAGCTCCTCGAGGTGCGCAGCGGCGGCCACCTCCTCGTCGGTCCAGCGGCTGACGGTCACGTCGAGCCCGTCGAGTGCGCCACCATCGAGCAGATCGATCGTGAGACGGGCGTTGCCGTTGGCATCGAGGAAGCGGAGCCAACGCACACCCGTTCGGTTGCCGCTGGCCTGCGGATGCACGTAAGGAACCGACCAGTCGTCGACGGCAGTCGTCCAACGACCGACGCGCGTCGACTCGCGCCGATCCGCATAGCCCTCGTGCGGACCGTCGCCGAGCCACTCGACCGCGTGCACTCCCGGTCCGAGATGCAGCCGCACGCCGACACGCGGAATGTCGTCGAACTCGGGTGGGACGACAACGGAGTGGACGACCATCAACCCGTCACCGTCACTTGTCGTCATGGTCGCGAGCGCGACGCGCTCAGCCGCGTCACGCAGACCGAGACGTTCCCACCGCGCACCCTGCGGATTCAGGACCGGGCCGAACGTCTCGTTGTCGATCGGCGCGCGCCACAGCGCGAGCATGGGTTCGAACGCGGCGAGGGCGAGCTCGTGCGCGGCGGTCGTCGGCGCGGTCACCGGTGCTGTCACCGGCGCCGTACTGGCGCCCGGCGCCGACGACATCAACATCTGTTTGCGCGCGACCACGTGACCCGCGGGCGCCCACGCGGTGGCGGCGATCGTCGAGAACGTCAACTCGAGGTGGGCGCGCTCCCCCGCGGCGAGGCCGACGACCGGGACGGGCACACCGAGCTCGACAGAAGTCTGCGGCACGAGATCGAGCGGGTCCAGCGTGCCGTCGGCCACAACGACACCGTCGACCGTGACAACCCACGCGGGCACGAGCCCCGAGAGATCGACGAAGTCGTACTCGTTGGTGATCTGCACCACGCCGCGCGCGGCGTCGATCGCGGTGATCCGAACCGGCGCAATCACCGCCGCAAGCTCGAGCAGCGACGGATGCGGACGGCGATGGGTGTCGACCAGACCGTTCAAGCAGAACGGCCCGTCGTTCGGCTCGTCACCGAAGTCGCCGCCGTAGGCGAGGCGCTCGGAACCATCCGGCATCTTCTGGACGAGCGCCTGGTCGACCCAGTCCCAGACGAACCCGCCCTGCAGCCCCGGATACGTGCGGATCGCGTCCCAGTAGTCGACGAGCGAGCCGCAGGAGTTGTTCATTGCGTGGATGTACTCGCACATGATCAGCGGCCGATCGGGAGTCGTGCGCGTCGCCCACGCGATCAGGTCTTCGACGGGCGTGTACATCGGTGCGATGACGTCGCTCTCGGGCACGGGCCGGCCGAGCAGCTCGCCCATGTCGGGATCGATGCCGTGCGCGAGCGCGGTGAAGATCGCCTCGCCGATGCTGCTCTCGTAGTGCACCGGCC
Source organism: Actinomycetota bacterium (assembly GCA_041691275.1). Lineage (GTDB taxonomy): Bacteria > Actinomycetota > Acidimicrobiia > IMCC26256 > PALSA-610 > PALSA-610. The sequence goes on from JBEPUZ010000049.1 coordinate 5,155, forward strand.
GCGACGGATCGAACGCGCGGAGCCACGTGGCCGCGGCGCGCAGGATCGGTGCGGTGCCACTTTCGTTGCCGAGCGACCACATGACGATCGACGGATGGTTCTTGTCGCGCTGTGCCATCCGGCTGATGCGTTCGAGCACCGCAGGTCCCCACCGCGAGATCTTGAGCAGGCTGCGGAGGTACGCGTGCGCCTCGAGATCGGCTTCGTCCAACACGTAGAGGCCGAGCCTGTCGCACGCGTCGTACAAGTACGCGTCATTCGGATAGTGCGAGGTCCGCACCGCGTTGATGCCGTGCCGCTTCATCAGCACGAGGTCGGCTTCGATGCTTTCGGCGGTGACCGCCTTACCCCGCCGCGCATCGTGGTCATGCCGGTTGACGCCTTTGACGAGGACCGGCTTGCCGTTGACGAGCAGCTCGTGGCCGACGACGGCGACGCGCCGGAACCCGACGTCGAGTGACACCGCGTCGACCTCGGCGCCGTCCGCGTCGACGAGCGCGACCGCGAGCCGACGGAGATTCGGGATCTCCGCGCTCCACGGCGCGACGTCGGGCACGACCACCTCGAGCGTTGCGCCGCGGCCTTCGAAGAGCAGCCAGTTGGTGAGGGTGTCGGTCGGGTGCTCGAAGCGGGCGGGCGCGAGCGCTTCCCGATCCTCGAGCCGCACGCGCACGCGCCACCCGCCCGGTCCGTAGTCGTCGCCGCCCAACCGGACGTGCGTACGCAGGGTGCCCACGCCGGTCGCCGGGTCGTAGTCGGCGACCGCGTGCACGTCGGCGATGTGCACGGGCGGGGTCGCGTACGCGAACACGCTTCGGTGCAGGCCCGCGTGGTGCCAGTGGTCCTGGTCCTCGAGGTACGTCGCGTCCGACCACCGCACGACCGCGAGCGCGAGATCGAACGGACGGCCGGGTACGACCACCTCCGTCAGGTCGACTTCGTGCGGGAGGCGGGAGTCCTTTCCCATCGCCACGGGCGCGCCGTCGACGAACACGTAGAGCACCGTTTCGGCGCCGGCGACGTGCAGCACGAGTCGCTGACCGGCCCATGCGTCGGGGAGCGTCACGGAACGGCGGTACACGCCGGTGGGGTTCGCGTCCGGGACCTTCGGCGGCGGGCCCGGGAAGGGCATCTGGATGTTCGTGTACTGCGGGCGGTCGTAGCCCTGCATCGTCCAACAGCCGGGGACCTCGATCCGGGCCCAGTCGTCAGCGGATCCGACCAGGTCAGCGGGGGTGACGTCGGCGGGTCGATCGCGCAGAACGAACGCCCACGGACCGTCGAGCGACACCGTGTCCGGGCGCACGAAGTACGTGCTCATCGGTACGCGGCCGAACCCGGTGGCTTCCGGACGCGTCCAGGAACGGGGACCGAAACCGTCGAGTGGACGCTTGCGCGTCTCGGGATCGCTCATCGCTCCCACCCTTGCACGAAGGTGCGCGGCTGCGCTCGTCCCGCGTTCGAAACCTCGGACTTGCTGCCCGCGTCGGCGCGCAGTCAAAAAACAACGCAGGTATCACCGTTTTTCCCTCTGCACCTGACTACGTTCACGGTTCTGAGGTTTCGTCGACCTCGGGCGGAGGGTTCCCTGCATCGGAGGCGAACTATGGGGCAGCGGAAACGCGAAGCGGCGGAACTGCGATCTCTCAATCGCATGATCTGGGGCGCGTCGGTCTACGACCGCCACGTCGCGCAGAGCAAAGCCGAACGAATCGCGCGGCGAGCGCGGCGTACGAGTGGTGTTTCGATCGGTCTGGGTGTGATCCTGCTCGCAGCCGCGGCAGTCGTCTTCGTGCTGCCGCGTCCGGCATTCGCGCACGAGAGCGAGATCAGCATCTCCTGCACGCAGGTCACGTTCAACTACCAGAGCTTTGCCGACGCGTCCACGACCGCCCACGAATCGATCGCGGTCGACAACGACACTCCGATACAACACGAGTTCACCTTCACCGGCGCGCAGGCGACCGACACGGTCCCGCTCTCGTTGAGCCCGGGCACGCACACCGTTCACGCGACCGACGCGTGGGATTCGGCCGACGGCGGAGGTTCCGCGCAGGCGCAGCAGATGTTGACCGACTGCATCCCGCCGCCCACCACGAGCACCACGAGCACCACACCGACGACCGTGGGGCCGTCCACCACGATCGCGCCCACGACTACGACCCTCGTGACCACGACGACGCAACCGACAACCACCACGACGTCGGAGACGCCGATCACACCACTGGGATCGACGTCGACGACGGCCACCCCGATCACGCCGCTGGCGACGACCTCGACGACGAGCCCTCAGGGTCCGATCACGACGTTCGCGCCACCCACGACTCCCACCGGGCAGCTCGCGAACACCGGATCGAGCAGCAACACGTCGCTTGCGGTCGCGATCGGCATGGTCGGTCTGGGTCTGCTCGCGGCCGGCCTCGGTCGCCGGCGCGCGATCACCATCCCCGACTGATCGCGCCGACTGATCGCGCCGGGCGAACGCGTCCAGGAAAACCGGCCAGGCCTGATCTGGGCGATCACTGACCCAAAATCGAACAGCGGAGTGGCGCTCGACGACGCGCGCACCCTCGCATCGCAAGATCGTGGACGATCGACCTCATCGAACTTCTCGTACATCGAACGCGGCGAGCGCGGTTCTGCGACCTTATAGTCGGGGAACGGATGGCACGAAGGCGGAGGCCACCTTCATGATGCGAGTGGGCGGGTTCGCATCGGCGAAAACGCGGGCACGGTTTGGTCGGCAAATCGGTACATTCGCCGCGATCGTGCTCGCCTTCGGCGCGGTACTGCCCCTGCTCGGTGCACGCGCCGCGGCTGCGGCAACGCCGCAATTGACCCGCGCGCCGTATCTGACGGACCTCGTCGGCACGTCGGTTGCCGTGAACTGGGCCACCGATCGTTCGCAGGGTTCCGCATCGGCAGTGTGGGGTGCGGTCGACGGAAGTGGCAGCTGCAACCCGACCAACAACCAGACCGCGACACGTACCTCGATCACAGTCGTCAGCACGCCGGAGTATCAGTGGGTCGCCGTGCTTGCTCTCCCGGCGTCGGGTTCGTACTGCTACCGGGTGTTGCTCGGCGCGACCGACCTGCTCGGCTCCGATCCTTCGCCGGTCTTCACGACGCAGGTTCCAGCCGGGTCGACCACACCATTCTCCTTCGCCGTGTTCGGCGATTGGGGCCAAGTGGATGCCAACGGCAACAACGCCGATCAAGCGAACCTGCTGAGCCAGATCGCCGGCGACGGCGTCCAGTTCGCGGTGACGGTCGGTGACAACGGGTACCCGTCGGGTAGCCAGACGAACTACGGCGATCTGCAACAGCAAGGTCCCGACACCAGCGCCATCTTCGGCCCCGGGTTCTGGCCGGGGGCAGGGCGCACGATTCCGTTGTTCCCGACGACCGGCAACCACGGCTTTACGTCGATCACGGCGAGCCGGAGCACCGAACAAGTGAACTGGCCGCAATCGGTTGCGGTGACGACGTCGGGCGGCCGGGCAACCCGCGAGACGTATTGCTGCGTCAATGACACGAACTCAGCCGACTACCCGAGCGAGTGGTACGCATTCGACGCGGGCGCTTCGCGCTTCTACGTCCTGCAGGCCGACTGGGCCGACGGCAATACCGGAACCGGCACGGTCTACTCGGACGACTACGCCGCACACTGGGCTCCCGACACCCCTCAGTACCAGTGGCTGGCGGCCGACCTCGCAGCTCACCCGAGCGGACTCAAGTTCGCGTTCTTCCACTACCCCATGTACTCCGACCAGAAGGCACAGAACTCCGACACGTTCCTGCAGGGTCCGAACAGTCTCGAAGGGCTGCTCGCTTCGAACAACGTGAGTATCGGCTTCTCCGGCCACGCACACATGTACGAGCGCAATGCACCGACGAAGCCGGGGACGTTCCCCACCTACGTCAGCGGTGGCGGCGGCGGCACGCTGCAGCCGATCGGCGAATCGGGTTGCAGCGCGTTCGACGCGTACGGGATCGGCTGGTCACCGACACGGCTCGTGGGCTCGGCTTGCGGCGCGGCGACGCCCGTGCCCGACGCCGCGGCGCGCGTGATCCATTTCTTGAAGGTGAGCGTGAACGGATCGTCGGTGACCGTCACGCCAACGGACTCGCTCGGGCGTACGTTCGACGTACAGACGTACGACTTCAGTCCGCTTCCCGACACGATCATCGACAGTGGGCCGCCGACGACGGCGAATTCTGCGTCGGCCGCGTTCTCGTTCCACGCCACGCTGCCGGGTGGCACGTTCGCGTGCACCCTCGACGGTGCCGCATCCGTGCCCTGCACGAACCCGACGAGCTACAGCGACCTGTCCGACGGCGGGCACACCTTCACGGTCCAATCCACCGCCGTCGGCGCTACGGATCCGACGCCGGCGACGTACTCGTGGACAATCGACACGCAGTCTCCGACTCAGCCGACCGGCGTCATGGCCAACGCACCGAGCTCCGCCCTCGTCAACCTGATCTGGAACGCATCGACCGACTCCAACGGCGTGACCGCATACGACATCTCCCGCAGTGGCACGCCCTTGACCGCCGTCGCAGGCACCGTAACGAGTTACAGCGACACCAGCGTCCTCGCGGCAACGGGCTATCAGTACACCGTGACCGCCCGCGACGCCGCCGGGAACACGTCGGCGCCAAGCTCCATCGCGACTGTCACCACGCCGGCCGCAAGTCCTCCTCTGTTCAGCGACGATTTCGAGTCGGGGAGTCTTTCTGCTTGGACCGCGTCCGCGGGCATCACCGTGCAGGGCACGCTGACCCACGCGGGGGGCTTCGCCGCACAGGCCGCTACCACGGACGGCAACACGTACGCGAAGAAGACGCTCACGTCCACGGTTACCGACGCCTACTCCCGGGTGTGGATCAACCTCCAGAGCACTTCGAGTCAGGTCAATCTGCTCCGTCATCGCACCGCCGCCGACAGCTCGATCGCCTACCTCTTCGTGAGCGCATCGGGGCAACTCGGCCTGCGCAACGACGCTGCGGGCACAACGACGACGAGCCCGGTGTTCGTGGCACCCGGGAGTGGCTGGCACGAGCTCGAGCTGCACACGCTGATCAACGGCCCGTCGAGCAAGGTCGATGCTTGGCTCGACGGTGTACACGTCGACACCCTGTCGATCACCACCGACCTCGGCACCACGCCCGTCGGGCGAGTCCAAATCGGCGACGTGCAATCAGGTCGTACCTACAACGTCACCTACGACGACGTCGCGTTCGGCACGAGCGAGCTACGTTCCCCGCCTGTCGCCAACGCGGGGCCCGACCAGTCGGTCGCGTCGGCCGCTATCACGACGATCGATGCCAGCGCCTCCTCTGATCCCCTACAGCAGCCCCTGACGTATTCCTGGGCGCAACTCAGCGGCCCGGCCGCGGTGATCGACGACAAGAACGCGGCGACGACCCAGCTCCACGCGCCGGCGGGACCGGCGACGATCACCTGCCGGCTCACGGTGACCGGCGCGGGCGGAACGAGTAGCAGCGACGACCTCGTCATCACCGTCAAGGCCCCGAAATAGGACCTCACCCCGCCGGGCGAGGCGCGTCAGGCGAGCGCGATGGTCGGGTGCGTGCACTGCGTGTTCGGCGGCGGGACGAACGCGGGTAGGTCGATCGCCGCGCGCCTCGTCCCGAAGTCGAGCGCGTCCGCGAGGTTCTTGGCGTTCGCGTCGCGGGCACTCATAGGTTCGAGGCCCCAGCGCCACTCGATCATCTTGAGGATCGAGCAGTGCTCGTACGGACCACCAGTTTCGATCTTCTTCGGCGCGAACGGCCCGAGCGCGATGCACGGCACGCGGAATCCGAGACGGGTGTAGTCGAGTTCCGAGCCGGGAACGGCGTTGACGTTGTCGTCTTTCACTGTCGGCGGCGCGACGTGGTCGAAGAAACCGCCGTTCTCATCGAAGTTGACGACGAACACCATCCGCTCCCATTGCGGGCTCTTGCGCAGGGTTTCGTAGACCTGCGCGATGAAGCCTTCGCCGACCTGGATGTTGCCGTGCGGGTGGTAGTCGTTCGACGTACCGAGGAACTCGGAGATCGTCGTGTAGTCGGGCTCGACGAAGGTGACGTTCGGAAGAGTGCCCGCCTTGGCGTCGGTGTAGAACTTCGAGATCGGGTGCGTGATCGAGTCGTAACGCTTCGACTGGAACAGGCCGGTCATCGGCTCGCCCCAGTGGTAGTAGCCGCTCGTCAGTCCGGCACCGTGCACGCGGTCGAAGATCGCGAGCTCGAGGTTCGACGGCCGCTTGGCAGTCGCAGCGGGGAAGTAGCCGGTCTCGTCGAGATCGCTCGCCGCGCACAGCTGGTAGAGACGGTTCGGCCACGTGGCCGCCATGAGTGAGCAGTGGTAGTTGTCGAACAGCGTGTAGTTGGTCGCCAGCGCGCCGAGGATCGGGACCTGTGCCGCTTCGTAGTAGCCGATGGGAAAGTGGTCGCCGGTGACCTGCGTCTTCAGGAAACCGTCGAGCTTCCCGCCGTTGAAGTGCGTGACCATCGCCTGCCAGTCGTGCGCGGGATCCTTGTCGCCACACGCCTGGAAGTCGTGCCCCATCGAGTAAGTCGAGGCGGGGCGACCGTGCAGATCCGGGTACGAGAGTCCGGCCTGCTTGCCGTTGGCACCGGGGACCCATCCGAGCAACTGGTCGAATGAGCGATTCTCGAGCATCAGCACGACGACCGTGTCGAACGGCGCCGTCTTCGGGTCCGGCAACGTGGTCGTCGTCGGGCGCGGGGTACCACTGGTCGGTGTCGCGCCGCCGCCGTTCGCGTTATCGGACGACGAGCTACAACCACCGAGTGCAAGCCAAGCCGCGCCAGCAGCTGACGCCGCCAAGAACGACCGTCGCGAAAGATCTGTCAACTGTTCCCCCCGGAATTGCGCCGCTGACTGCCCGTGCGTGTTCACCAAATTCGACAGCTCACGTTCATTCTGCACCAGTCCCGGACCCGGCGCGCCGAACGTGGCGAACCAACGCGACTCGACGCCTCGTTCCCGAGCTGTGCGGGGCAGTCGGTATCACAAGCGCTGCCGCGAGCATCGCGAACGTCGAGCGATGGTCGGCGGCGCCGGCCCGCGGAGAAGCCCGTCAGCGGAGGAGCACGCCGATGCGACCGATATCGGCGAGCAGATCCGGTGCGACGAACTCGGCCGACCCGCCTGCTCGAACCACGTGCTCAATGACCTCGTCGACGGGATCGTTCATGACGTCGACGCCACAAACGGTCCGGGTATCAGAGGCGACGAGCCGCCCATCGATCTCGCTCGAGGGTTCGGCCCGGTAGTTCTCCTCGAGCACCAAAAGGTGGCCACGCCCCTGTCTCCCGAGTTGCCAGACCTCATCGATGCCGCTCACGGCTTTCCCCGCGTGCAAGGCTTCCCTGAGCACGTCGACTTTCCGCCGCCGCCGCATCTCGAGGCTTTCCCGCATTATCGGCCATGCGGCGACACCGATCTCATGCGCGCTCGCACGTTCGTGTGCACCTTCGACCTGACCGATGACGAACTGCGCGTTGTGGCTGACATCCTCAAATCGACCGGTGGAGTTCTTCACGCCGATCAGGACGATCGGTAGCACGTCGTCGCGGCTCGCCTCCGTGAGAGCACGATCGACATCTCTGTAAAAGCTGCGCCACTGTTCGCGATCATCGCGCCCGGGCGAAAGCGCGAAGGGTCCCGCGATCGCTCTGCGATCCCGCCGCACGACATTGGCGCGCAAAGGAAAGCCGTGATCGAGCACTTCAACCAGGTCGTCACGCACAGCCTCATAGAGGCGCGTCGCGCGGTCCGACAGAACAAGCACGCGATAGCGCAGGGTGCGCCAAGCCCTGCACGAGGGATCGGGTCGCCGCCGTGGTCCCGAGTGCGACGGCTTCGCTCACCGGAAAGGGAAGCAAGTGCGCCTCTGCCATTTCGGACGTAGCGACGACGACCACGCCGTGCGCACCGGCCCCGAGCTCGACGTCGGCCGCAGCGGCGTCCATGTGGTCGAGGAGCGCGCGAGCACGCTGATCGTCCCGCACCGCGAGCACCCGGTGGTGCGCGTCGATCAGCAGGTTGCGGAAACGGATGCGGTCCTCATCGTTGTGCGGTCGGCGACGGTCCAACGGCGCCGTGACTGTCACTACGAGATCGGAATCGACCTTCAACAATCTGTCGACGAGTTCGCGTATCATGTCTCTCCTCTCCCGCCGGTTGAATCCGACGGTCCGTAGTCGTTGCAACGCCCGCGTGAGAACCCCCGGCCTAGCGGGTTCGGCAGAGAGTGACGATCCATCCGCAGTGCGCGCACCGGCCAACACCCTGGGCATCAGTTTCAAATGGGTCGAGCGGAGCACCACATTGGCGACAGCACGTGTCCATCGACCGAAAGTGCGAGCCGTGATCGGTCGCTCGAGCTTCACGATCTTGTCCCGCCCACCACGCCGGCGCGTCACTTGCCGGGAAGGAATCGTGGCCGGCCGCGTCAACGAGGTGGTCGGGTCGCGCATCGCGATTGAAATCATGGTCGATGGTGGTCATCGTTACTCCTAAAGCGTCGTCGGCTCCTGGTGACAGCATCCACGGGTTCGCCCATCGGGTCAGTATGCGAACAACTCGAATTCCGACGCGTCGCGTGTGCCACTTTCACAACCATTCGCGGCATGTCGTAGTGGGCGGCACAAGCAACGCGGCACACGGTGCATACGCCAACACCCGCTGGCTCACACCACCGAGCGTGCCGCTCAGCGGACCGTGATCGCGACGACCCACGACGATCACATCGGCCGCCGTGTCCTTGGCCGTGCGCAGGAGCACCTCAGCCGGGCCACCCTCCTCGACGACAGCCTCGTACGTGATATCGGCATCGACCAGCGGGTCGCACCATTGTTGCTGCATGCGCGCAAGAGCACGTTTGTAAGCGCCCTAGGCTGTCGAGCCCGACGGTCGACGTGTTGAACCAAAGGTTTCCCGAAGAGCCGCAGGTCGGGAGGTAACACGGCGACCGGGCGACCACACGAGCCGGCAACCTGGTGCGCGGTGGTACCGATCGGCAATGACGGGAATCCACCTGCGCCGCGACGTCCGAGGACAATCAGGTCCGCGTCGAGATCCGCCGCGATGTCCATGACGGCTGCGGCGGGATGTCGGTCGCGCAGCGTGATGCGTTCGATCCCATCGTCGGGTCGGGCGTCGCGTTGCGCCGACGTCACGTGGACACCGATGAGCTTCAGCCCACGCTCGTCTGTGAAACGCCGCGCCCACTCGACCGCACCGGCCGCCGCATCAGAGCCATCGTCGCCTACCAGGACAAGTTGCATGGTTGATCCTTTCGTCTCTCGAAGTCACCGACGCTGTCGCCGGTCGCGTTCCGCGTCTTCACGCTTCTGACATGGCATGCAGAGGCGTACTTCGGGGATCGCTGTGAGCCGAGCCGGCGCGATCTCGGACTCACAGCGTTCACAACGTCCGTATGTACCCGTGTCGAGCTTGCGCAAAGCAGCGTCGACCTCGACAAGGCGAGCACCCGCGTGGGCGTCGAGCGCGGCCCACACACTCCGGTCGATTCCACTCGCGATGTGTTCTGTTTCGCCGAATCCGGTCGTGGCCGTTGCCGTCGGTACGTCATCGAAACCCGCCCCGACCTGTGCGAACAGTTCCGCGCGGTCTCGCTCGAGCTGTTCCCGGAGGGCGGCCCTCAGGTCGGGAGCTGTTGACGTGGAACTCTTCGAGTCGGACATCGTCTTTCCTTTCGTTGCGGTTGCGATCGCTCGGTGGGTCATCAGTCGTCGAGATTGGAATGATCGTCTCGGTTCTAGTTTTCGGCATCGGGCTTGCAGCGGAATGACGGGCATTTCGAGGCCCTTTCGTGCGGCAGCGCGCGCGGTTCCGTCGCGAGGCAACGCGAGTTCGATCCGTACCGGCGCGGTTCGAGTTCCCGAAGTACGAGAACTACGGACTTCTGATGGCTGACACATCGAACTCGAGCGTGACTCTCTCGCCGACCAGGACACCGCCGGCCTCGAGCGCGGCGTTCCAGTTGACGCCCCACTCCTTGCGGTTGACGACGGTGCTGCCTTCGAATCCCATGCGCTGATTGCCGAACGGATCCATGGCCGTACCCGTGTACACGAAGTCGACGCTCACCGGCCTCGTCACGTTCTTGATGGTCAGATCGCCATCGACCCGGTAGTTCCCCTCGGCGAGCGCCGCGACGGCGGTGCTCACGAAGCGAATCTCGGGATAGGTCGCCATTGCGAAGAAGTCGTTGCTCCGCAGGTGTCGATCGCGGTCCGCGTTCCCGGTGTCGACGCTGGCCGCCTCAACGGTCAGCTCGAGATGCGAACGCGCGGGCTCGTCGTCATCGAAGTGGCCGCTTCCCGCGAACTCCTTGAACGATCCCCGCACCTTGGTAACCATGGCGTGTCGCGCAACGAAGCCGATGCGGCTGTGCGCGGTATCGAGGATGTAGTTGCCGGTCAATGTGCGCGTGGTGGACGCCGTAGTCATCGGGTCTCCTTCGTTCGGCCTGACCTCTTCAGCGTGCCCAAGCTCGGTCCGGGAGGCATTGGCCGATCTCTACATGGTCGGAGACGCCGGATGTCGAGTCCCCACAGGCGCCCGGTCAGGGCGTTCGGAGGCGCGCCGTCGGCGTTCGCGCAAGAGTGGGGGCGTGTGGCGAACCTTCGACGTGGGTTTGGTGGCGAAGTCCGTACCCTTTCGCGGGGCATTCGTCGCAGCGGGAACCGGTGGTATGGGGAGACAGGTGAGCAGGGCCAGCCTCGCCGCGACGCCCGAACACCTCCGTCGAGTTGGCGCGAACGAGCTCGTGGTCACGACTGCGGCGACCCTGCTAGGTACGGGTGAAGATGGCGAACGGCTCGTCGCCCGTCTCGACGCCGCGCAGATCGCCGGCGTGGCCGTTCGTCTCGACCAGACCGATCGCCTCCCCGCCGAGATCTTGTCGGCGGCCGACCGCCTGGCGCTGCCGATCATCACGTTCCCTGAAGGAACGGCGCTCGCGGACGTCACCACGGCCGTTCTCGATGCGCTCTTGGATGCGCAGCAGCACCGGCTGGACCGCGTGCTCGACATTCACCAGCGCTTCTCTCGCATTGCCTTGGCGCGTGGGGGCACGACGGAGGTCGCGGCGACGTTGTACGACCTGCTCGGTGTACCCGTCGCCGTTGTCGACGCCGAAGGTCGTCTGATCGTGGTCGAACCATCGGACGCAACCGTCCCGGTCGACTTGTCTGCCGCCATAGGAGTACGTCGGACCATCAGCGCCGGGGACCACGACTACGGCGAAGTCGTCGCGTTCACTGACGAGCTCGACCAGGACGGCATGCTCGCGCTCGAACGAGCCGCGGTCGCAGTCGCCGTCCGGTTGGCCCAGGCCAGCGCGGTGGCCGAGGCGCAGGAGCGCTTCGCAGCACTTTCGCTCGAAGAGCTGGTCTCCGCGCAGGGAAATCCGTCCGACGTAGCGGAACGTGCGATCACCTTCGGGTGGGACTTGTCCCGCCCACGCGCAGTGTTGCTCGCGTCGATCGACCCGCCCGAAGACGGACGAATCCCGGCGGCTGCGCTGAATACGATCGCAGCCGCCGCCCGGGCGACACTCGGGCCCGACGCCATCGTGTGGACTCGTAGCGCCACGATCGCGGCGTTGGTCGCGCCCCATGGCGACGAGCCCGCCGAGCGGCGGCGAATCGCCGAGGGCTTGCGCAAGGAGCTCGACGAACGACTCCGTTCCGTGACGGTGAGCATCGGCGTCGGTCGGTGCGTCGCCACGCCCTCTGAGCTGTCGCGGAGCTTCGTTGAAGCAACGCACGCCGTGCGGGTCGGCCGCTGGGCGAAGGGCCGGCATGTCACCCAGCTCTATGACGAACTCGGACTCGAACGACTTCTCGCCGCGACACCAATCGACGACCTCGCCGAGTTCGTACAGCGCGCGATCGGACCGCTCGTCAAGCACGACCGCGAGAGTCAGACCGACCTTGTCGAGACGCTCGCGATATGGCTCGACACACGGAACATGGCGGAAGCCGCCCGGCTGATGCACGTGCACTACAACACACTCAAGAACCGGCTGGAACGGATCGAGGGGATCATCGGTCCGGTGTTGGACGATTCCGCCCGAGCGTTGGAATGCGCGGTCGCGATCTACGTCTATCGCCACTACGACGGTCCGTGGAGCGACCAGGGCTGACGCATCGCGAACGTCGCGAACGTCGCGCCGTCAGCGCAGGGCGACGGGGGTGGTCGAGGGCGGCGAGTTTGGCCGGGTTGTTGACGAGGTGAATGCGATGGACGAGTCCGTCGACGACCTCGGCGATGACGACGAGGAGGGTGCGCCGTTGTGTCGTGCGATGAGGGCCGGTTGGCTGTTCACGACGCAGAAAGTGGTCTCGTCGGAGGATGAGGCGCCCGCGCGTTTGGCGATGTTGATCATGAATCGGGCCACGCGGTCGGCGCCTACGACTGGTCGCCGTGCCGCGTGGACGAGCGCGCCGCCGTCGCCAGACCCGCCAGGCCGCCACCCACCACAACCACATCCCAGGTTTCGCGATCGTTCATCTCGACCACCTCCACCAACTTGACGACAGCCGCCATGCAATTGTGACGGGCAGCCTCATTGGAGTTCTCGCAGCGCTCAGCATCGCCGATCCCGGACTGTGACAGAGTCGACGCCGTCGCGCCTTCAGGGGTACACCACGTCGAGGTCCTGGATACACGGTCTGCGTGGCAAATAGGGCTGCGGCGACCTCCGGACGGAGTTTCGTCGCAATGGCGGGGAGGCCGAAATGAAGGACAGTCTGCAACCCACGCCGCACGAACCGTTCGCTTTCAGTCTTGGCGTCGGTGTCGTGTACCGATGCCAGCTTCTGCATCGCCGTGGGCGCCGAGTCTCATCTCGCCGACACGCCAACGCTGAACGAGAAATGGAACGGGAAAGAATGCCGCTCGCGCCGCGCTCCGAGGTGCTGCACAGCTACCTCAACAGCGTGTCGTGCGCCAGCCGCCGGTTCTGCTTCGCCGTGGGATCAAGCACCGATGAAACGGGGGCGACGTACACCGCACTCGCCGAAATGTGGAACGGTGACTACTGGTCCGTCCTCTCCGGCCCGAGCGCTTCCTGGCTGTCGGGCGTGTCGTGCGTCGACCGCTCGTTTTGCATGGTCAGCGGAGACGGGATCATGGAACGGTTCAACGGGTCGTCATGGACCGCGACATCGATACCGTCGTTCGACGCGCCTTTCGGGGTCGGTTCTCCAGCTGTGTCGTGTGTACGAGCATCGTTCGGCGTCGCGACCGCATACACGCGCGGGTGACACTCACAGGTGACTCGACCGTCACGACCTGGGACGGCAAGGCGTGGACCGTGCCGACCAGTGCGATAACCACCCGCGGCCTGCTGTACGGCGCGTCGTGCGCGAACACCAGATTCTGCTTCGTGGTCGGCGGCACCGTAGCTCGCGCCCGCGTGGGGACCGTGGCGATTCTCGGCCGCTCCTGACCGGAGCGACGGAGCACGGACCCGCGCGTCTCAGGCACAGACCTCACGCCCAACGAGATGTTCCGGTCGTTCAACAGGGATGGGCCCGCCCGGCGACGATGTCGACGCATGGTGCGCCGTCGTGATCACGGGCGTGATGTCGGTTACTACTCGGCACAGGTACGCGAGCCGATGCTCAGCCGACCGCTGACGTTCAAACCAACGTTGGGCTTCGCCAGCGACACGAACCGAACCGTCCATGGCCATCTTGTTCGGCCGGAGCAGCGGCTTCCATGAGTACAGCGAGGGGCTGGAAGCGCCGATGAGACGCTTGCCACAGAAACGCGGCGACTGGACCCGGCAGCTGCTGGACAAGGATTCCTTCTGCCCGGCTGAGGGATCAGCCTTTCGGGGGAACGGGTCTGGCTAGCCCGGGCCGCCGTAGCTGCGCCACCGCTGCGACCGTCGTGACGATCTGGCCCGCCGTCGACGCCGTCGAGTGAGCACCCAGGCCGCGGCCAACAAGAAGAAGACGACGAGAGCAATCACGAGGACAATGGTCACGGCTCACCTCGTACGGAGGCGCGAAGTTGTTCTGTCTGTTGTAGCGCGCTGACGGCGCTCGCAATCGGCGGGCATGGCCGCGCCGGCGAGCATTGGAGGCGAGCCGACGACCTGATGGTGTTGCGCGCGCCTGGTGAGGGGTCAGGTTTCATTGCAGGGGATGCGGGGCGGCCGCCTCCACCATGTTGTTCGTCGCGGATGCGTCGGTCCACCGGCCACTACCCTCAGAAGCCGTGCCGGTTCCCGAACTCGCGCTCGCCCGAATCGACCCATCGGCGCCCTGCCGGGCTACTCGCACCTTGCAAGCAAACGGCTCTCATCACGTCGGGGGCGGAAGCCTTGACGAAATGCACTCGGTGATCTGCGCAACGTCCGTCTTCGCGTCGACAGCAGACCCGTCCTTCAAGAGTCATCGCGTGCCAGGCTCCCCGGATAACTGGTTCGATTGTGGAGTCACTGACGTTCGCGCCAAGCCGACTTTTAGGTTCGGCGGCTGTTGGTGACGGGCGAGCACATGGGCAGCGGCGGCGGCGGCAACGGTGGAAACTTGGTCGAGCGGCCAGGTCGACGCGCGATATTCGTGCACGTCGTCGTCGCTGCATCCTTCACGAAGCGTGTCTGTGCGAGGGCGACCGGACCGAGGTCCCGTTCCATGACCGCCAGGTGAGCCAGCAGCGTCTGGGACACGCTTCGAGCCGGACTAAGACCGACATCTACGGCTGGGTTCCGGCCGAGTCGGAAAAGGGGGACTCCTCGGGTTGGTGTGGGCGCGATCGTGGCCGAGTGAGCGGTTCGGGCGTGTGTTGACCGGCATTTCTTCGTGGTGAGCGGCTGAGCGCGCGACGCGCACGTGTCGGTCCGTAGGTTCGGGGTTGCGAAACCCAACCGAGCCTTGGAGCCGATCACGTGCGCGTCAGCACTGCATTCAACCGCGTTCTTTCGTTGCCGGGCGCGTCGGTCGTCACGGTGACGTTCGCGCCCGAAGGAGTCGTGATCGGGCTGCGGCGCCGGTCCCGTCGTCTGGTCTGCCCGTGCGGCTGGTCGACGAGCGCGACCTATGACCGTTCGGTGCGCCGTTGGCGGCACCTCGACTTGGGTGCGTCGCAGTTGTGGCTCGAGGCCGAGATCCGCCGCCTCGACTGCGGTGCGTGCGGCCGGGTGCGCACCGAGCAGGTGCCGTGGGCGCGGCCCGGTGCGCGGCACAGCCGCGACTTCGAAGACGTCGTCGCGTGGCTCGCGCAACGGGCCGACAAGACGAGCATCACCAAGCTGTTGCGGGTCTCGTGGGAGGCGGTGCGCAACATCGTCAGCCGGGTCGTTGCCGAACACGTCGACGACAGCCGTCTCGATGACCTGTACCGGATCGGTGTCGATGAGGTCTCCTACCGCAAAGGGCACCGATACCTGACCGTGGTCGCTGACCATGACCATCAAGGCCGGATCGTGTGGGCGGGTGAGGGCAAAAGCGCCGCGACGCTCGGCCAGTTCTACGACACCCTCGGCGACGAACGGATCGCGCAGCTCCAAGCGATCAGCTTGGACATGGGTGGCGCCTACAAACTCGCGACCGATCAACGAGCCGGACACGTCCGCCAATGCGTCGACCCGTTCCACGTCATCAAGCTCACCAACGACGCGATCGACACGACCAGACGGTGGGCATGGAACCAACAACGAGCTGCCGGCGACGACGCACGGTGGGTGAAACGCACACGGTGGGCGCTCGTCAAAGATCCCGACAACCTCACCGACCACCAGCTCGAGACCCTCGACACGCTCCGCAAGCGCGGCAGTGTCCTGTTCCGGGCGTGGCTGCTGAAGGAACACCTCCGCGACCTCTACCGGCTGCACAACCCGGCCGACGCCGCCGCGCACCTCGACCACTGGCTCGCGTGGGCGTCCCGGTCGCGTATCCCCGCGTTCGTGAAGCTCGCCAAGACCGTCCGCGCCAACCGCGGCCGCATCCTCGACGCCATCGAGCTCGGACTCTCGAACTCGAAACTCGAAGGCATCAACAGCAAGATCCGGCTCATCAACCACCGCGGCTACGGACACCACTCAGCCGCTGCGATCATCGCGATGATCTACCTCTGCTGCGGCGGCATCACCATCACGCTGCCCACAGAAAGGTGAGGAGAACC
>JBEPUZ010000050.1:0-21271 GCA_041691275.1 Actinomycetota bacterium
CGGATCCATTCGCCATTGGATGCCCCCTGAGGGAACTCACGGGCGAATCGACGCCCGCGGCGGTCAGGGGGAAGGCGAAATGGACTCTAGCTGGGAGCAGATCGCGGATGCCGCCTCGTTAGGGTGATCGCGATGCCGTTGGGTAGCCGGATCATCCGCCGGACGCGCGTGTCGTGACCGACGTGCTCGACGTCGACCTGCTCGCGTTCGAGCAGGGAGGTGGCGCGCAACGACGTGCGGTCGTCGACGGTGTGATGCGCAGCCTCGGTACCGGATTCGTCTTCACGAGTCACGACATCCCGCCCGACCTCACCGACGAGGCGTACGCGATGTTGCAACAGTTCTTCGCACTCCCCGCCGACGAGAAGAACCGTTGGCGCGTGCCCAACAGTCACGGCCAGACGGGATACACCGGACTCCTCGTCGAGACCGCGGCGACGAGCGATCTCGCCGACTGGAAGGAGATGCTCAACTGGGGCGCCGAGATTCCGAAGCATCATCCGCTCCGCGCCCGCTACCCGCACCGGTACCTCGACCAGAAGTTCCCCGAGGCCGCGGTGCCCGGGATAGCCGCGGTGCTCGCCGCGTTCCACCGGCGGCTGCTCGACCTGCAGACGCGATTCCTGCGCATCGTCGCGGCCGGGCTCGGGGTCGCCGACGGCTACTTCGACGACATCCTCGCCGACGGCTCCCACCTCACGCGCGCCATCCACTATCCCGCAATGGCGTCGGCCCCGTCGGACGAACACGTGTGGTCCGACGCGCACACCGACATCAACCTCGTCACCGCGTTGCCACGCGCGACGACACGCGGCCTTCAGCTGAAGACGCCCGAAGGCTGGCACGACGTCGTGCCACCTGTTGGTCACGTCGTGATGAATTCCGGGATCATGTTGGAGCGTCTCAGCAACGACCGGATTCCAGCGGGGGTGCACCGCGTCGTCGCCGATGACGACGCCGACCGCGATCGGTATTCGGTCGTGCAGTTCTGCCATCCGGCGCCGTGGTTCGCTCTCGTGCCCCTGGCGACCTGTGTCGACGACGCGCACCCGCTGCGCTACGGGACGATCGAGGCGGGCGGGCTGCTCGACCGCGTGCTCTACGACATCGGTCTCATCGATCCCGAATGACGCTCGACGAGGTGTTGCGCACTGTCGCCGAGCGGGTGCCGTACCTCGCGGCGTCGACCGCGATCGAGGGCGACGACTGGGTCCGCTGTGACGCCGTCGTCGACGAGCCGGCGCGGCTAGCCGAAGTCGTACGGGGTACGGCGGCCGGCTTCGGCACCGACGATGTCGCCGTCGCCGCGTCGCTCTTCGCCGAGGCCTACGCGTTCCGGGTCGCCGCGGTACCGCTCGCCGCCTTCGCGCTCGATCTTCCCGTTCCCGATGTTGCGCCCGCGTCGGTCGCAGTGCGCATCGACAAACCCAGACCGCCGGCCGTCGCGTACCTGAGCAACACCGTGCTCGCTCTCGACGCGAAGGGCATGGTCGAGGCGCTGGTCGACGCCCACCTCCGGCCGTTCGTCACCTCGGTGCACGAGCAGTTCGCGATCGGCGAACGCAATCTCTGGGGCAACGTCGCCGCCGCGTGCGCGGTCGCATTCCGCGCCGTCGAGTCGAGTGGAGTCGATCGGGCACCCGTGCGCGACAGGGCATCCGTCTTCTTCGAAGCGGGCGCGGAGGTGTTCCGAGGGCTGGGCGCGTTCACGGCCGTCGCGAACGACGGCCGTGAGGGTTGGTACTGGGATCGCACGAGCTGCTGCCTGTGGTTTCGCACCGCAGGCAGCGAGCTGTGCGACAACTGCAGCTTGCTCGACCCGTCGGAGTTGCACGCCCGCCGGATCGTGGAGCTCCGGGGTTAGACGGCGGCGCCGATACCGCCACCGGGCGGGATGATGGTCTTGAGCTCGACGTAGTGCTCGATGCCTTCCTTGCCGAACTCGCGACCGACGCCGGACGCCTTGTAACCGCCGAACGGTGCGATGAAGTCCATCGTGTACTGGTTGACCGCGTAGGTGCCGGTCCGCACGCGCCGGGCGATATCCATGCCCAGGTCGATGTCGGCGGTCCACACCGAGCCGGCGAGGCCGTACTCGCTGTCGTTGGCGATGCGCACCGCGTCCTTCACGTCGTCGTAAGGAATGATCGAGAGCACGGGCCCGAAGATCTCTTCCCGAGAGATGCGCATGTCGTTCGTGGCATTGGCGAACACCGTGGGCTGGACGAACCAACCACGGTCGATGCCCTCGGGAAGGCCGTTGCCGCCGACCGTGATCTTGGCGCCTTCTTCCTGACCCAGCGCGATGTACTTCTCGACGCGCTCCTGCTGGCGCTTGGCCACGAGCGGCCCGATCTCGGTGGTGGCCTCGGAGGGATCGCCGACGTTGAGCCCGCCGACCATCGCGGTGACCGCGTCGACGACCTCGTTGTAACGCGACTTGCTCGCGAGGATCCGGGTCTGGGCGACACACGCCTGACCGTTGTTCATCAGCGACGCCATCTTCAGTCCCTCGACCGTTGCGGCGAGGTCGGCGTCGTCGAGGATGATCGCGGCCGACTTGCCGCCGAGCTCGAGGCTCACGCGCTTCAGCTGCTCACCGCAGATCGAAGCGATGCGACGGCCCGCGGCGGTCGAGCCCGTGAAGGCGACCTTGTCGATGCCGGGGTGACGCACGAGGTGCTCACCGACCTCGCGGCCGGCGGGGAGGATCGACACGACACCCTTCGGGATGCCGGCCTCCTCGAGCAGCTCGGCCATGAGGATCGCGTCGAGGGGTGTCTCGGGCGCGGGCTTGATGATGATCGTGCAGCCGGTCAACAACGCCGGGCCGAGCTTGGCGATCGTCACGAACTGCGGCACGTTCCAGGGCACGATGCCGGCGACGACGCCGACGGGCTCGGAACGCACGATGACATCGGTGCCGAGCATGCCCGTGCGTACGTCTTCCCACGGGAACTGCTGGGCGAGGCCGATGAAGGTGTTGAGCATCATCCACGCGGCGGGCGCCTGGCCGAGGTTCGAGAACGAGATCGGCGAACCCATCTCCTGGGTGATGATCTCGGCCATGTCGCCGAGGCGGCCCATGTACGCGTCGGCGAAGCGCTGCACCGCGGCGATGCGCTCTTCGGGCTTCATACGGGGCCAGTCGCCGTCGTCGAACGTGGCGCGGGCCGTGGCGACGGCCCGGTCGACGTCGTCGGTGGAGGCATCGGGAACCGTGGCGATCACTTCTTCGGTGACCGGTGAGATCACCTCGATGACGTTCTTGGTCGACGGCTGGACCCACTCGCCGCCGATGAACAACTTGTCGTGGACCTTGACGCTCACGTGCATACCTCCGAAAAGTTCTCGCTGATGGGGCCTAGTTTGCCATGTGTCGTCGGCGGCCACGGCTCCGGCGAACTACATCGGTGCTACTTCGGGGGCTCTTCATGTCTCGTGTCTCTCGCCGCGCCGGCACCCTGGTGGCCGTGTTGCTCGTGTTCGTCGCGGCGGCGTGTGGGAGCAACGCCAAATCGGCGGGATCTTCGCCCGGGTCGACCACGCCCACCACTACCACCTCGTCCGACACGGCGCCGCCCCGGCCGCTGACCGGTTCTCTCGACGTGTTCGCAGCCGCGTCGTTGACGGGCGCGTTCAACAACGAGAAGACGACCCTGAAGAAGAGTGCACCCGATCTCTCGCTCACGTACAACTTCGCCGGCTCCCAGGCCCTCGTGACCCAGATCCAACAGGGTGCCCCGGCCGACGTCTTTGCCTCGGCCGATACCTCGAACATGTTGAAGCTCCAAGACGCCGGACTCGTCGAGACGCCGAAGACCTTCGCCAAGAACCTCCTCGAGATCGCGGTCGCGCCCGGCAACCCGAAGCACATCACTGGCCTGGCCGACCTCGAGAAGGATGGTCTCACGCTCGTCCTGGCCGACGCGACGGTTCCGGCCGGGAAGTACGCGCGGCAGGCCTTCGCCAAGGCGGGGCTGGCGGCCCCGAAGCCGATGTCGAACGAGCTCGACGTGAAGTCGACGCTCGCCAAGCTGACCCTCGGTGAAGCAGACGCGGTCGTCGTCTACGTCAGCGACGTGAAATCGGCGGGCGACAAGGTCACGGGCATCACGATCCCCGACGACCAGAACGTGCTCGCGACCTATCCGATCGCGGCGCTCAAGTCGTCCAAGAACCTCGTCGCCGCGGAAGCGTTCGTCGACGAGATCGCGACCGGCTCCGGTCAGCAGGCCCTCGGGGCCGCGGGCTTCCTGCCTCCGGCCTGAAGTTCGCCGGGCCGACGGTTGTACACCGCCCGTGCGCTGGCGGTGTCCGACGCCGGAAAAGGTTTCTTCACTCTCCGTGAGCGTTCGACGATAGGGACAGCGGGGCGCCGGTAGGCGACGTCCTTCGCGCCCAAAGAATCGAGCTCTTGGATGAACCACTTCTTCGTCGCACGCCGAGGCGGGGTCGCGCTCACCGCGCTCACCTTCGCCTCCGCGTTCATGCTGTTGTTCGCGAACCCGGCCGGCGCAGCCGTCGTTTCGAAGGTTCCGCTCGGTACCGCGGGGAACTATTCGGTGCTCGCGGGCCAGGGCGTCACCAACGTCGGAAACAGCACGATGCACCAGAACCTCGGCAGCTACCCCAATGGCGCGATCACCGGGTTCCCGCCGGGGCAGGTCATCGCGCCCGGAGTCGTGTCGAACGGTGGCGCGGCCCAGGCCCAATCCGATCTCACGATCGCGTACGACAACGCGCACCTCCGCACACCGCTCACCGGGACGACGTCGGCCGACCTCTCCGGTCGCAACCTCGTCGGTGGTGTGTACGCGGCAACCGCAAAGGGCCCGTTGAGCCTCACGGGCACGCTGACCCTCAACGGCCAGGGCAACCCGAACACAGTCTGGATCTTCCAGACGAACTCCTCACTCATCACGGGTTCCGGCAGCGTCGTGAGCCTCATCAACGGCGCGCAGGAGTGCAACGTCTACTGGCAGGTCCTGAGCTCGGCGACGCTGGGCAGTGGCTCGACGTTCGTCGGCAACATCCTCGCCCTCACGTCGATCGACATGCAGGCCGCGGTGACGGTGCACGGGCGTGCGCTTGCCCGCAACGGCTCGGTGACGCTGATCAACGATCACTTCACGACACCGACGTGCGCGACTGCGGTCACGCCGCCGACCACGACCGCACCAGGTGTCGGTGCACCGGCCCCCGGTGCGGGCACACCCGCTCCGGGCGCAGGGACTCCCGGGGCCGGCACTCCCGGTGCTGGGATCCCGGCCACGACGACCACGCTCGGTTTGACGGTGGGCATCGTCGGTCCGCCCGTCACCGGCGTCGCGCCGCTGCCCGCTCACGAGTTCCCGTGGGCCGCGGTGTTGATCGCCGGATTCGGCGGCGCTGCGACGATCGGTCTGGTCGCCAAGCGGCGGATGCAGGTGCGTCACGCGCCGCGATCGGGACGTTGATGTATCGCCGGTATCGGTGACGCGGCCCGCCTCCACCGGACTGCTCCTCTCGATCTCGGTTCTGACGGCGGCGGTGTTCCTCGCGGGATGCGGTTCTGCAGTCCGCGAGTCGTCCGCCGCCACAACGATGCCCTTGTCGTCGTCGTCGACGACTGCGAAGACGCGAGTACTTCCCCACCCGCCCGTGACCCGGCCGAGCGACCGGCCCGTCCCCGGCGCGCTGTACCCGGAGGGCCTCGACGTACGCGCGGGCCCGGTTCCGGTCCCGTTGCAACTGGAGATCCCGTCCATCGGCGTGCACGCCCAGATGCTCGGGGTCGGTGTCACGCCCGACGACGTCATGGACGCACCCGAAGGGCCCATGAACGACCCGGTGTGGGAGGAGGCGTTCTGGTACCGGGGGAGCGCGGTCCCCGGTGTCGTCAGCACATCGGTCGTCGCCGGGCACGTCGACGGTCCGCGCGGATCGCCGGGTGTGTTCGGTCACGTCGACCGGTTGCGCGCGGGCGACCTCATCGTCGTGCACGACACCCGCAGCGCGCTCGACGTCAGGTTCCGGGTGACCGGTTCGACGTCGTTCACGCTCGCGCAGGTCAAGCAACCCGACGTTCTGACCCAGATCTACGGCGTCGGTCCCGTCGCGGGCACGACGCCGCAGCGCGCGAAGGACGGACTCGCGCACCTGACGCTGGTCACGTGTGCGGGAACGTTCGATCGCTCGCTCGGGACCCACGATCATCGCTTGGCGGTGTTCGCGGTCCGTATCGCGTGAGACCGGTCGCGCGGGGAACGCGATGCGGCGATACCGCATGGACCCAGATCCGTCGGCGAAACGTCTTAGCTGTATGCGCGTCGGATTGCACGTGGGTCAGCTGTTCCAGCCTGTGCCGGGAGGTATCGGGCGAGTCACCGAACTGCTGTGTGAGGAACTGCCCCGGCACGCCGAAGTGGTCGCGTTCGCGTCGACGTCGCGCCACAGTCGCCGACAGTTCCGGGCTCGGGTCGGTGAAACCGTCGACTTCCGCAGCATCGGATCCACGTCGCCGCGCTGGAAGTACGAGGTGTGGAACCGGTTCCGCGGTGGCCGTATCGATCTCGGCGTCGACGTCTGTCACGCACCGAGCCTGGCGGTCCCGCCGACCACCGCGCCGCTCGTCGTGACGGTGAACGACGTCGCGTTTCTGCGACATCCGGAGACCTCCACGCCTCATGGCATCCGGTTCCACGAACGCGGACTCGATATCGCCCGGCGCGAAGCGAGAGCAGTCATCGTCCCGTCGGAATTCACGCGCACCGAACTTCTCCGTGAGGGATTCGACGCGCGCTGGCTTCACTGTGTGCCGCTCGCGGTGCGAGTCCCGGAGTGTCTACATCGGCCGACACTCCTCGCCGGCCTGCGGAGCCGGGGCGTGCGGCGCCCGTACCTTCTCGCAGTCGGCACGATCGAGCCAAGGAAGGATCACGCCACGTTGCTCGCGGCGTTCGCACGCGTCCGGATCCGGCACCCCGATCTCGCACTCGTCGTCGCAGGCGCGCCGGGCTGGCTTCCTGCGGACGCGCGCCGGGCGTTGGGGCATCCTGGTGTGGTCGCCGTCGGCGCGGTCCCCGACGCCGATCTCGACTCGCTCTACGACCACGCCGCGATCGTGGTCAACGCGTCGATCTACGAGGGCTTCGGGCTCAGCGTGCTCGAAGGTCTCGCGCACGGGCGGTCGGTTGTGGCGACGGGAATTCCGTCCCACATCGAGATCGCGGGAGACGCGGCGCGTCTATTCGAACCCGGCGACGTCGACGCGCTCACGGCGCACATCGAAGCGGTGCTCGCCGAACCCGATCGCGGGTTCGATGTCGCCCGGGTTGGCCGCGAGCGGGCGCGCCAGTTCGACGTCGCCTCGACGATTGCCGCGCACGTCGCCGTCTACGAGCTGGCGGCCGGCGGCGGCTGAGTGGATCGCTCTACGACGGGACGCGGGCGAACACGAGATCTTCGGCGCGCGCGGTGCGGATCGACCACGAGACCGTCAGCACGATCGCGCTGACGGTCATCGCCATGCTGACGAGACTCTTCACTGCGACGAAGGTAGGAGTCGGCAGGCTGACGAGCAGGGTGAACGTGGTGGCCGCGCTCAGTAGATGCACGACGGCCCAGAGCAACGTCAGACCGCTGAAGAGGCGGACGACGCCGGGTCGGGTCGCGATCTCGGGTGCGAGCGGGCAGAAGTCGGATGCCATGCGGGCGATCATCGGTCGTCCGAACATCAGCGAACCGAAGAACACCAGCGCGAGCGCGAGCGTGGTGGCGACCGGCTGCGGGAAGTACATGAACGTTCCGCTGAGGATGCCGACGATGGTGCGCACGGTCAGGCCGATCACCGCGAGCTGCAGGATTCCCGGCACCCCGTGGCCCATCAGCAGACGCCGCACGACCGCGCCGTACGACCAGACCAATACCGAGAGCATGGCCGGTGTCGGGCCGAGCGTGGTGAAGAACACGTAGAACAGGATCGCGGGTACGACGGTGGCTTCGATCAGCGACGGGAGCGAGCGCCGGCCGACCGCTTCGAGCACCCGCACCTTCGACAGCGCGCATCCGGCGACGCGTTCCCCGGGCGGCGCCGCGACCAACATCGGCCGTTCGGTTCCCCCGACAGCCGCGTCGGACTCCACCGACTCGTCGGCGAAGAGGGCGAGCGATCCATCCATAGGTGTTCGACCGATCCAAGCCCCGGTCGGCGAACCCACTGCCCGGCGAAGAAGCCTGGGCTCATCCTACGGGGCCGGCCTAATTTCGTGAGCGCGCCTTCGGGCGGGCAACTCCGCGCTTTGGTCGCGGCGTGCCCGCAAGGAGATGCAGCACTTCGCCGACGGTGCGCTGCCGTTCGGTCGAGTCGGGAAGCGGCATGTGGTGCTGGATCGAGTAATGGTTGCGCCGGCCGTCGCGTTCCTTCAACACGTAACCCGCGTCGGTGAGATCGGCGACAATCGCGTACGCACTGCGTTCGGTCATGCCCAACTCGGCGGCCATGTCGCGCAGGCGCAGGCCGGGATCCTGGGCGATGCACAGGAGGGCGCGGGCGTGGTTGGTCAAGAAGCTCCACTGCTGCGCCACGGGAGCCAATGGTAGCAATGAGATTCCGGTATTCGGGTGCTAAGATCACATTCGCATGCGCTATCTCTACACAGCCGATGACGATCAGCTCTTCGCCCACGCTCCGGGGCGGCGCGACTTCTTCAAAGAGGGCGACGACGACGTCGTCTGGGCGCACGAGTCGCACGGCTGGCTCGTCGCCGCGAAATCGGGGCAGACGCTGGCCCATCGGACCGGCGACGTTTACTACGGAGCTACCGACGGCAAGCGTCTGTACGTTCTGTCGGCCGAGGCGCGTTCCGACGCCGAGACGAGTCCCGCCGCGGCCGAGTCCGCGCCGGCGCGCCGATCGAGCCCGAGGGCCGTGCGGCCCCGACTTTGACGTCGGGTACAGTGTTGTTTCGTCGTCGTCCCGACGGCCGTTCCTCCGGAGACTTCCTTCCGGGCTCTTCTCGGACTCCCCGCGCAGCGGTGCTCGAGTCGCACTTCTTCTGCTGCATCCCGTGCACACGACGAGACCTTGGAGTCTGGGCATGAACACCGATCGCGGCAGTATCGAACGCAACCTCAACCGCCTCGCCAACGAGCGCACCACGCTGTTCACCCGTTCGGGTCAGAGCTTCGGCCTCACCGTCGCCGATCAGAACCGGCTGAAAGTCGTCGAGCGGGAGCTCGACGAAGCGTTCGGAGCGCTCCGCGAGATGCGGGCCGTCCGCGACGCGACCCGCTTCAGTCGCGAAGATCCGGTCGTCCGCCGCGCCATCGCCCGCAACAGCGAGTCGATGTCGGCGAAGCCCCGTCGCGCCACCTGAGCGCGGACGCGTCAACCGGACGCGTCGCTCACGGCTCGAACAGGCCTTCAAACTCCAGGGCGCCGTTGCGCACGCGACCGTAGAGCAGCCAGTCGCCGCGGAACATGCCGTGCTCGTACGGCGAACAGGCAATGTGCGTGCGCGCGCCGCCCGTGGTGCTCGGCATGAACCGGATCGTCTCGAGCCCGGCTTTGAGTCCCGGTCCCGACAGGATCGGAGCGCGGAAGAGTCCCTCGACCAGCACGCGAGCGGTGTCGTACGCCAATACCGGAATCGCGTTCGGCCACAGCGGCGGATCCTGTCCGTAGCGGGCGACGAACCGATCGTGGAAGCCTGCGACGAGGGGATTGCGTTCGTCGAACTGGTCGACGCCGACCCAGCCCTCGAACTTGTCGAAACCCATCAGGTAGAACATGAACGCGGTGCCCATGATGCGGGGCGGATCCCACGCGAGCTCGTCGAGCGCGGCGCGCAGCAGCCCCTTCGCCGCGAGCATGCCGTAGCCCATGTACACGAGCGCGTCGGGATCGACGCGCTGCAGGCTCGCGAGATTCGTCGCGAGATTCTCCGGGCTCTGGCTCACGGTCTCGACCGCGGCGATGCTGATCCCGCGGCGCCGGCACTCTTGGCGGAAGAACCGGAAGTACTCCTCGCCGTTCGGTGAGATCTCGCTCAACACCGCAACCCGCTCGTGCCCGTGCTGCTTCAACCAGGCGACAACGAGCGCGGCATCCCCGCCGCAGTCCCCGTTGCCGAGCCGGAAGCAGTAGTCGCCCTGCAGGCGCTCGGTGCCACACCAGCTGATGAGCGGCACCTGCAACTCGTTGGCCAGCGGGCCGACGGTGATCGCGTTGTCGGAGCTGTACGCGCCGGCGACTCCGACGCAACCCTCGTCGACGAGGTAACGGAACCCGTCGGTCGCATTCTTCGCGGATCCGTTCGGCAGACCGTTCTCGGGATGGAGCACGAACTCGACCGGTCGGTCGAGTAACCCTGATTCGGCCGCTTCGTCGAAGGCAAGACGATGGATCCGGTCGTAGCCGCCCCCGGGTCCGTCGAGAGCAGAACCCAACCACCCAATCCTGATCGGATCCACGTTCACGCCCCCTCGTCGCCCGGATGTCCGGCTCGTGCGAAAACGTATATTGCATGCGCAAAGCGCGACAAGCACGATGCCCGCGAGTTGACCGGCGAAACGAATGCCGTCGACCACCCCGCCCCCCACCGCGCAACAGTTGTGCGAGAAATCCGTCCGGCGGGCGGAAAACTCGCACAACGGCGAGCGTGTTCGGGGTGGCCTCAGTTCGAGTGTTGTGCGACCCGTACGAGGTCGGCGCGTGTCTTCACGCCGAGCTTCTGCAGGACCCGGGCCCGGCGCGCCTCGACCGTGCGCAGGCTGACCGACGACACGGTCGCGATCTCCGCATTGGTGTGACCGAGCACGAGCAGATGCAATACCTCGCGTTCCTTCTCGGTCAGCGAGGCGAGGGTCTGCGATCGGATCCGGTCCTCTTGCCTGCGCCCCGGTGAGGTCCGCGAGTCGCCCGTACGGAACTCGTCCCCCGGGAGCGGACGTGACGCGCCGACCCGGAGCGACGGCTGGAGGTACTGCACACCCTGGGCCACGGTCCGAAGACCGGACACGAACTCCGCGGCCGTCGCGGTCTTCAGTACGTAGCCGCGGACGCCGCCGGCCGAGTGCGCGTCGACGATCTCGGTCGGGTCGACGTGGTCGGGATCGATCAGCACGAAGATCGCCGCCTGCGCGAAGCGTCGGTGCAGCCCGTCGATCACGTCGTTGCCGCGCGCGTCCGGCAGCGTCAGGTCGGCGATCACCACGTCGGGGCGGACGTCGAGCGCGGTGGCCTCCGCAATCGAGGCCGCCTGCGCAACGACAACGAGACCCGGCTCCTGTTCGAGCAGGGCCCGGACGCCTTCGCGCATGATGACCTTGTCGTCGACGAGGAGCAGACGGATCGGGTTCGTCGCCGCCGAGGCGCGGGCGTCGACAGTCGGTTCGGGGCGTTGCGGCTCGGGCTGGTCGCGCTGGTCCATCGGCGTGGTGGTGACGGCGGCGAGCGCCACGTCAGCTCGACGCGATCGGACGGATACGGATGGTCTCGGTGCCCTTTTCGGGCACGACGTCGATGGAGACGGGGACGCCTGCGTCGAGCTCGGCATCGGTGACGTTGCACTCGAGGGGCATCACGAAGTTGCCCGAATCGAGCATCTCGAGCGTGGCCTTGCGGATTCCCGCGACGGCCTCGGGGGGGAGGTCGACGAGGATCGCCCGGATCCGGGCCGTCATATCGTCGTCGAGCCCGAGCGCCTCGACCATGTCGACGAGGGGATAGCCCTCGGCGTGCATCTGGCGAACGCTGGCTCGGAAGTCGGGATTCGAGAGCGACCGATTCGCCGCCATCACGAGAGAGTTGCTGGGGACCATCTAGGAGGCCGATCTCGATCTGGTTGCCGCTACGGCAAATTGGTCTGAACTCGGGAAAATCCGTCGTTTTGTATGAACGGTTCTTACGGGAGTTCCGTAAAGGGTCAGTAAAAGCGCCGGGAGATTCCACGCGGAGATCAGATGCCACGCGTGGAGGTTGCGGTGTACGGTCGGTTTCGGCTGCAACCGCGCGGGGGCGCCTGTGGAGCTTCGAATTCTCGGTCCTACCGAGGTCCGGCACGCCGGATCGCCGGTCTCGCTGCCCGGAGCCAAGCCCCGGCAGCTGTTGGTGCTGCTCGCGATGCGCCCCAACCGGCCCGTCCTCGCCGAAGAGCTGATCGAAGAGCTCTGGGAAGGTGATCCTCCTCCCAGCGCCGCGACCGCGCTGCGGGTCCACGTCGCCCGGGTCCGTCAGGTGCTGGAGCTCGACCGTGACCCCGCGGCCCCGAGCGGGCGCCTCCCGGCCGGTCCTCACGGTTACCTCCTGCGGGTCGAACCCGACGAGCTCGACGTGCAGCGCTTCGAGCGCCTGGTGGTGCTCGCCCGCGAGACCGCCGGCGATGGTGAGCCCGCGGCCGCAGTCCCGCTCTTGACCGAGGCCCTCGATCTCTGGCGGGGGGCCGCACTCGCCGACGCCCGCGATCTGAGTGCGACCCGATCCGAGGTCGCTCGGCTCGAGGAGCTCCGTGTCGTGGCGGTCGAGGAGCTTGCCGACGTGCGCCTCGCGCTCGGCGAGCACGCGCTCGCCATCGACTCCCTGACTGCGGCGCTCAAGCAGTATCCGCTGCGCGAGCGGTTGACCGAGAACCTCATGCGCGCCCTGTACAGGAGCGGACGTCAGGCCGACGCGCTGCGGGCGTTCGCCGACCTCGCGCGCCGCCTCGACGAAGATCTCGGGCTCACGCCCTCACCTCGCCTGCGGCGACTCGAGGAAGACGTGCTGCTGCAACGGCCTGCACTCGACTTCGTCGCACCCCGCACCGCGGTATCGACCAGCTCGCAGAGCTGGTCGAGCGTACGGTTCATCGGGCGCCGGGGTGAGCTGCGCCGCCTCCTCGAGCTCTGTGAGGAGGTGCGCGACGGTCAGCGGCGTTTGGCTCTCGTCGTCGGGCCCCCTGGAATTGGCAAGTCGACCCTGATCGACGAGTACTGCGCCCGGCTGCGCCGCTACGGCGTGACGCCGTTGATTGGTTTCTGCGACCCGGACTCGGCCGGTGACTATCGACCCGTTGCGGAGATCCTGCGCTCGTTGTTGCGCGGTGTCGACGCCGCGCGATTGTCGGAGCTCCCCGCGGTTCTCCGGCTGATGCTCCCGGAGCTCACGCCCGAGTCTCTCGTCGGCGACGTCTCCGACCTCGCCGACGTCAACGCGCCCGGCGCCCATCTGCAGCTGTTCGACGCAGTCGCGACGACGCTCGAGCGCCTCACCGATGTGCCCGGCGTCCTGGTCGTCGAGGACCTGCACTGGGCCGACCGTCCCACGCTCGCGCTGCTCCGTTACCTGGTGCGCCACCCCCGGCTCGGCCACCTCCTCTTGGTCGCGACGCTCCGCGACGACGAGATCGTCGGCGAGCGGGCGGAGTTGATCGAACGACTCGCGCCGCGCGCGAACACGACGGCGCTCCCGCTCGACGGCTTCGGCGATCACGAGGTGCGCGCCTTGATCCGTTCCGCGGCGCCGCCGGAGACCATGTCGGCCATCATCGAGGCATCCGACTCGTTGCACGAGATCACGGGCGGGAATCCGTACTTCCTCCGTGAGCTGCTGCGCGAGCTCGACGAGGAACCGGCCAAGCTCGAAGGTGAGCGCGACATCGCGCGGAAGTTGGCGACGATCGCGCCCGCGGGTGTGCGCGCCTTGGTGGATCGTCGGCTCGATCGGCTGAGCGACCGGGCCCGCGCAGTCCTGGATTCGGCGGCGGTGCTCGGTCGCGACGTCTCCGTCGATCTGCTGGCGAGGATGGGCGACGTGCCGAACGACGTCGTGTTCGACGCGCTCGAGGAGAGTCTCGGTGCGCGCCTGCTCGTGGAGGATCCCAACGACGTCGACGTGTACCTCTTCCCGCACGTGCTCACGCGCAACGCCGTGTACGCAGCCATCGAACCCATCCGGCGGATGCAGCTCCATCAGCGGGCCGGTGACGCGATCGAGCACTCCGGCGTCGTGACGCCGCGCCGCTGTGTCGATCTGGCTCGTCATTTCGGCGAGGCCGCTTCGTTCGGGCTCGGTAGCAAGGCGGCGGCGTGTGCGGAGCAGGCCGGCGACGATGCCGCGGCGCGATTCGCGTTCGGCGAGGCGGCGCGCTGGTACGAGCAGGCGGCCCGGCTGCGCGAGCGGGAGACGCCGAGATACACCGGAATGGGACGGGTGCTCCTCGCGCTCGGGCGGACCTTCGCGAACGACGGTCGGCTCGATCGGGCGCGAGCGACGTTCGCGGCCGCGGCCGAGCACGCGCGCGATACCGGAGACCCCGCGCTCCTCGCCGACGTCGCGCTCGCCGCCGACGGTCCGTGGAGCAAAGGCGCGGAGTACGAGCCCGCGTCGCTCCCGCTGCTCGAAGAGGCGTTGCTCGGCATCGGTGACGACGCCGTGCGCCGGGTCCAGGTCCTGAACGGAATCGCGTCGGACCTGTACTACACCGACCCCGTGCGCGAGGGAGTGTGCGCGCACGAGGCGGTCGCGTTGGCCGACGACCTCGAGGATCCGGGCGCGCGCGCGACCGCGCAGCTCGCGCTCCACCGCTGGTACACGCATACGCCCGAGGCCCGCCGGGAACGGCTGCGCATCGGGTCGAACGCGTTGCAGAACCTGGTGCTGACGTCGGGCCCGCGCGATCTGCAGCTGCTCATCCATCGATCACTGCTCTCGGATCTCATCGAGAACTCGATGATCGCGGAGTTCGACGCCAGTCTCGTCCAGTACGAGCAGGCCGCAGCCGTGGCCGGGAGTCCCCGCGACGTTTACTGGGCGATGGCCCTGCGCGCCACGCAGGCGACCTTGCACGGCGATCTCGTGGTTGGTGAGCAGCTCGCACGAGGGGCTGAGCTCCGGGGCCGCCAGCTCGATCCCACCGCGGTCGGCGCCGCGATCCTGCAGCGCTTCGTCGTCCGGTTCCAGCAGGCGCGCCTTGCCGAGGAGATGCCGAACCTGAGGATGGTCGTGGGCGGCAGCGCGGGCTCGGTATTTCGCGCCGGGGCCGCGCTCGTTGCGGTGGCGGCCGCCGAGATGGGACATCCGCAGCGAGGCGCGATCATTGCCCGCGACACGCTCGGTCCCGGTGGCGACGGGCTGACACGCGACGTGTTCTGGCTCGCCGCGGTCGCGCTCTTCGCGGGCGTCGCCGCCGCGAGCAAGGACCGTGAGCTCCTCGAGCTCGTCGACGAGCTCATGAGCCCGTGCGCCGATCACATCGTCGTGTTCGGCGTCGGGGGCGCGGTGCTCGGTCCCGCGCATTACTGGCTCGGTTGCATCGACGGTGCGCGAGGCCGCGGCGAAGCCGCGCTCGAGCACTTCGCCCAGGCGACGCTCATCGGTCAGCGGATGGCCGCGCCGTTCTGGGTCGCGGCGCCGATGGTGCTCAGCGCCCGGGTCATGCACGTTCGCGACCGGGCTGGTGACCAACCCGAGATCGACCGCCTGTTGCGCGGGGCGCGTGCGCTGGCGCTGAAACGCGGCTTCGGACGCGTCCTCGCGCAAGCCGCAGTCATGGGTTAGCGGTCAGCCGACCGACTCAGCCGATTCGTTGGCGGCAAGTGCGCCGGCCTTCCGGCGCCGGCGGAGGATGCGGCGGCGTTCCCGTTCCGACGCACCGCCCCACACGCCCTGCTCGATGTGGTTTTGCAGTGCGTACTCGAGGCAGGCCTCCCGGACCGGACACGCGCGGCAGGTCTGTTGGGCCGCCTCGACGCCGAGCCCGTTGGACGGGAAGAACGCGCGGGTGTCGGCCCCGCGGCAACTTCCGTCGAGCATCCATGCGTATTCCTCGGGGATCTCGTGCACGGCGTGGTCTTTCGGCGATGGGCTGGTGATGGAGCTCGGCCTCGGTCAGCTCCTTGCGGGGCGGGGTGCGAAAAAGCCGACCGAGACCCGAGACCTGCCCGGGAGTATTCACCGTATCCATGAAAGGCAGCTGTGAAAAACGTGAGGAAAGTGTGTAGACGGCGATTTCCCGTACGCGCGACTTCGGCATCGGCCCTGCTACTGGCGACTGTGGACGGCGCGCCGGGTTATCAACAGACAACTCACACCCTTGTCCCCTTTTTTCGCACAGGCCGCGAGGCGGAGAATCGAGAGATGCAGACGCACGCGGAGATCGACCTCGAATCGCCCGTTCTCCCGACCGGCGAATCCGGCTCACCCGCATGGCAGGAGCTCGCCGAATGCGTGAGCTACGCCGGTCGGGTCGACTTCTTCCCGGCCCGGGGTGAATCGGTGCGGGACGCGAAAGAGGTGTGCGCGAGCTGCGGCGTACGCCGCGAGTGCCTCGATTTTGCGCTGCGCATGAAGGTCGCGCACGGTGTTTGGGGCGGTCTCAGTGAACGCGAGCGCCGCACACTGAGGCGAGAGCGGCACAAAACGAGCGTCTAGGCAGCTTCGGAGGCTCGGCGAGCACTCCACCCTTCGAGCCTCAACCGCCCTGCGCGGGCGCCACGATGCGCGATGTGACGGGCGGGTCACGCGCTGGTCACGCGCGGCCGACGACGGTGGCGGATACGAGCTCGCATCCGTCGAGCGTCCCGTACCCGCGCCGAAGGCATCGTTGACATGACCGCCGTATTCGCCCCGCCCGTCGCCGATCTCCGTGACATCGATGCAGCCGAAACGCCCGACGCGAACTCCGCCGCGTCGGACCCCGCGGCTCCGGACCCCGCTGCGCCGCTGACCGCGGCCGAGGTGATCGCCCGCCGCAACGAGCTCGTCGAGGAGGCCATCCCCCTCGCCAAGTTGATCGTCAGCACGTACTGCCGGGACCATGGGATCTTTGGTCTGCGCGAGGAGATCGAGGCCGAGGCGCTCGCGGGCCTGTTGAATCTCGCGGACACCTACCGTCCCGAGTCGCCGTGGCTCAAGTACGTGAATCGCAACCTGAAGTTCCGCCTGATCGACGCGATGCGGCGGCGCTCGGGTCGACCGAGCGGGAAGAACTACGAACGTCGTTCCAACATCAACGACGCCGACGTACTCGACCTGCGCCTGGAGACCATCGGTGCCGGGGATCCCGCATTCGCCGAGATCGAGGCGGCCGACGCGTTCTTGTACGCGACGAAGCGCATGCCCGAGCGCACGCGCTGGATCATCTCGCAGCGCATGGCCGGCGTGAAGATGGACGAGATCGGCGCCGAGCTCGGCATCTCGGAGTCGCGCGTCAGTCAGATCCTCTTCGAGATCCGTCCCGAGCTCGAGCGGGTGCTCGTCGGCCAGTGAGTTGCCGCTGCCACCGATCTACGGATCGGTGCTGCGGCGCCCGATCGTGCTCACGAGGTCGGAGATGTTCGACGTCGGATCGAGACTCAGCTCGTTGTTGAGCAGCGTGCGGTACCGCTCGAACTGACTGAGCGCCTCGGTCTGGTTGCCTTCGGCGAGGAACACGCGAATCAATGCCGCGTGCGACGTCTCCCTCAGCGGCTCGCCCCGGATCGCGGCCTGCGCCGCGGAGATGGCCTCCGCCCACCTGCCTTCGGCCGCGAGGTTGTCGGCCATCGCTTCGAGCGCGTGCAGCCTGAGCTGTCGCCACTCGGCGGTCTCGATCAGCACCCAGTCCTCGTACCAGTCGGGCAGGAGATCGGCCGACAGCGACAGCACCGCGGCCGCGGTTGCCTCGGGCGCGAGGTGCGGTGCGTCGTGCTCGAGCAGACGGTGCGCGAACCGCTTCGACTCGCGGATGTCGACGACGACACCGGACGAGAGGTTGAGGTCGAGGTCGGCGACGTCGACCGCGGCGCGTGCCTCTCCCCGCAGGCGCGTCAGCGCGGAACGGAGGCTCGCCGACGCGTGCTGTTCGGTCGAGTCCGGCCACAGCGTGCCCGCGATCATGAGCCGGGTCACGGAGCGGTCCCGCAGCGCCAGAAGCGCGAGCAGCCGTTGCGACCCGCTCGGCAACGACGGTGAGTCATCGCCGGCACGGAACTGGAAACTGCCGAGCACTCCCAGTGTGAGATCGCGCCCCGCACCGCTTACTACGGCTACGTCGAGTTTGCTGGTCGTCATCCCACCCTCGCAATCAGAGCCGGAAGGGGCGCCGGCCGTCCGAAATGAAATCCCTGCCCGAAGTCGCACCCGAGCGCGCGCAGTGCGAACGCCTGGGCCGCCGTCTCGACGCCTTCGGCGACGACCGCGATGTCGAGCGCGTGGCCGAGTCCGACGATGGCGTGCACGATCGCGGTGCGGGCCCGGTCGGTGCCGAGACCGGCGACGAAGCTGATGTCGATCTTGATCTCGTCGACGGGAAGCGCGGCGACGTCGGCGAGCGACGAATAGCCGGTGCCGTAGTCGTCGAGAGCGACGCGGACACCGAGCGCGTTCAGGGCCGTGAGCGTGGCGCGCGCGGCGGCGACGTCGACGAGGATGCTCCACTCCGTGATCTCGATGACGAGCCGCCCGGGATCGAGGCCGGTCGCGGCGAGGGCCTGTTCGACCCGGTCGACGAACCCGCCGATCGCGAACCGCTCTGGCGTCACGTTCACACAGACGGTGCTGCGATTCCCGTCGAACGCCCAGCCCGCGGCCTGACGGCACGCTTCGAACAGCACCCAGTCGTCGATCGCGGCACCCGCGCCGGTCCGTTGGGCGATGCCGAGGAACTCGCGCGGCGCGAGCAGACCCCGGCTCGGGTGCTGCCAGCGGACGAGCGCCTCGTACCCGACGACGGTGTCGGCTTCGAGCTCGACGATGGGCTGGAAGTCGAGACGGAGCTCGTTGTCGGAGACGGCGCGTGAGAGATCGCTCTGGAGCTCGACCTGGCGGACCGCCTTCCGCCGGAACTCGGGGTCGTAGACCGCGCTGCGGGCGGGACCGAGCGACTTGGCCTGGGCCAGCGCCGACTCGGCGTCCGCAAAGAGGATCTCGGCATCGGCGGCGGCCGCCGCGGTGGCCACACCGAGGCATGCGCTCAACTCGATCGGGTCGCCGCTCGGTTTGAACGGCGCGCTGATCGCGAGGTGCGTGCGCGTGATGAGTGCTTCGATCTCGTCTTGGCGTCGCGTGCTCGGTCCGAGCACCGCGAACTGTCCTCCCGACATCCCGACGATCCCCGCGGGTCCGTTCGCGGCGACGAGCCGGTCGGCGACCTCGACGAGGATGCGGTCGCCGATCCGGGTACCGAGCGCGGTGACGAGGTTGCGGAACCGGTCGACGTCGAGGAGCACGAGTGCCTGCGGCTCCTGTGCGAGCGCGGATCGAGCGCGCTCGAGCAGGAGCAGGCGGTTGGGGAGACCCGTCAGCGGATCGAACCGAGCTCTTCTGCCGGCGTCAGCGCGAAAGGCTTCCCGTTCTCGCTCGTCGCAGGCGCGGATACGGACGTTTACGACGGTGCCCGAAGTACTGGCCGAGACGCGGGCGACGATCTCGCTGTCGTCGGCGCCGCGGACGCGCAGCCGCACCGGATCGGTCCTCGCGCCGCGCCCGGCGCGATGGAGGAGTGCGAGCGCCGACAACACGTCGTCCGCAACGAACAGGTCGCTGGCGAACTTGCCGACGGCGTCGGACGCGCGGCGCCCGAACGCGTCGAGCGCGCGCGGTCGCGACTGCAGGATCCGACCCTCGCGGTCGACCTCGAGGCGTACATGGATGCCCGCCGTCGAGGCGCGGCGCGTTTCCGGACCTCCTTCGAACGCCGACCGTTCGCGGCGGGTCATGGCGACTTGATCATTCGGGGTCGGGGAGTCGGCCGTGCGAGCAGCTCGCCTTGGCCGTACTGACAACCGCATTCGACGAGCAACGCGGTCTCGATGTCGGACTGAATGCCTTCGGCGATGACCGACAGCCCGAGTTTCGTTCCGACCTGAACCAACGCCGCGATCATGTCGCGGCCTGCGGGCTGGACGACGCCGTCCTGGGTGAGATTGGAGACGAACCCGCCGCCGATCTTCAAGAAGTCGGTGGGGAATTGCTGCAGTCTCGGCAGTGGCGTGTGCGCGGTCCCGAAATCGTCGACGCCGATGTGCACGCCCAGGGCCTGCAGCGTCGTGAGCTCGGTGGTCGCAGCGCGTCCGGCGCGCATGAACACGCTTTCCGAGAGCTCGAGCCACAGACGGTCGGGCGCCATGCCCGTGTCGGTGAGAGTCGCGGTGACGAGCTGTGCGAGACCGGGTTCGGCGAGCTCGCGACCGGAGAGGTTGACCGACATCCATCCGTGCCAGCCGGCCTCGGTCCAGCGGCACGCCTGCAGGCACGCGGCCCGCATCGCCCAGGCGCCGATGGGCACGATCATGCCGTTCTGCTCGGCGATCTCGAGGAACTCGCTCGGCTGGAGGAATCCGCGCGTCGGGTGTTCCCAGCGCAAGAAGGCTTCGACACCGACGACGGAATGGCTGACGAGCTCGTAGATGGGTTGGTAGTGCAGGACGAATTCGCTTCGCCGTAATGCGGGGGCGAGGTCGGCCTCGAGCTCGAATCGCCGGGTCGCCTCGCGCACGAGCGCGTCGTCGAAACGGTGCCAGTGCGCGCGTCCTTGCCGCTTGGCACGGTACATGGCCGCGTCGGCGTTGCGGATCAGGATCGCGGGATCCACGTGTTCGTCGGAGCCGCCGTTGATCGTCGCGATACCGATGCTCGCGGTGACCATGCACTGACGACCGTCGAACACCATGGGCTCTTCGATCGCCTGGTGGATGCGCGACGCGATCGCGGTCGATTCCTCGACGTCATGGAGGCCGTCGCAGACCACCACGAACTCGTCCCCGCCGATCCGGGCAACGGTGTCGGACTTCCGTTGCAACCGGTCCAGGCGTTCTGCGACTTCGACGAGCACGCGGTCGGCGTACTCGTGTCCGTATCCGTCGTTGACGAGCTTGAAGTCGTCGAGATCGCAGAAGAGCACGGCCACGATGTCGCGCGTGCGCGCCGCGCGCGACAAGGCGATCTCGAGCTGCTCGGCGAGCGCGAGCCGGTTCGGGATACCCGTCAGCGGATCGCGCCGGCTGCGTTCGACGAGCTCGGCGTGCTCGGCCTTGTGCTCGGTGATGTCGCGCGCGGTCGTGACGATGCCGAGCACGTCGGGGTCGTCGAGCCGGTTGTTGTCGATCGCCTCGAACCAGTGCCACGCGCCGGAGCAGTCGCGCAGGCGGAGCTCGATCGCGGGGAGGGGCCCTTCGGCGAGCACCCACCGGGACACGAGATCGTCGCGAGCGTCGACGTCGCCGGCGTGGATCAGGTCGCGTTCGGGTGTGCCTTCGAGTTCTGCGGGTTGGTAGCCGAGCGCTTCGAAGACCGCCGGGCTGCAGTAGGTGAGGAGGCCACCGGCGTCAC
>JBEPUZ010000051.1:0-21177 GCA_041691275.1 Actinomycetota bacterium
GCCCGACACCGGCAACATGGAGATGCTCGCCGCGTACGGCACCGACGAGCAGAAGGAGCGTTGGCTGAAGCCGATGCTCAACCAGGAGATGTGGTCGGCGTATTCGATGACCGAGCCGCAGGGTGGTTCCGACCCGAACCTGTTCAAGACGCACGCAGCGCGCGACGGCGAAGAGTGGGTCATCACGGGCGAGAAGTGGTTCACCAGCGCGGGGCGCGTCGCCGACATCCTCTTCGTCATGTGCACGAACGGCATGTTCGTGGTGCCGCGCACGACGCCGGGAGTCGAGATCATGCCCGAGCCCCGGAACCACAACCACATCATCTACAACGATGTACGGATCCCGCTCGACCATCTGCTCGGTCCGGAGGACGGCGCCAAGGTGCTCGCCCAGCGGCGGCTCGGCGGCGGGCGTATCCACCACGCGATGCGCACCATCGCGCAGTGCAAGCTTGCGTTCGACATGATGTGCGAGCGTGCACTGAGCCGGCAGTCGCACGGCAAGACGATCGGTGAGCACCAGATGGTGCAGGAGAAGATCGCCGACTCCTACGCATCGATCCGGATGCTGCGCCTGTTCGTGCTCGAGACCGCGTGGAAGATCGACAACACGAGCACGCAGGAGACGCGCACCGACATCGCAGCCGTCAAGTACACGATGGCGAGGGTGCTGCGCGAGGTGTCGTTCAACGCGTTGCACATCCTCGGTTCGCTCGGTACGACCAACCTCACACCACTCCAGGCGATGTACGCCGGTGCTCCGACGATGGGCATCGCCGACGGCGTCGACGAAGTGCACAAGGCGACGGTCGCGCGCAACGTGCTGAAGGGCTACCGGCCCCACGAAGGCAACTGGCCGACCGAGTACTTCCCCGCCAAGCGTGAAGCCGCGCTCGAACGATTCGAGCCCCGGTTCAAAGCGGACCCTGAACTCCGCGCGCTTGCTGAGGGCTACAAGAAGTACTTCGCCAACCGCCGCTGACGGTGTGACCTTGAGTGCGTACGCGGGTCCCGCTTACGCCCGTAGCGGACGAACGCGAGACCCACGCGCCGGGTAGTTCGGCGGTCACTTCACGGCGGCGACCATCGCCTTCGCGAGCGCGGTCGGGATCGTGAAGTCGTGGTGCAACAGGATGGGTTCGGCCGGTCCGACGACCCGGACGTCCACGCCGTCGCTCAGGGCTTCGATCCCGATCGCGCTCTGAAAGGCGTCGTCTCCGATTCCAGCGACGACCGCCTCGTAGTTGATCCCCTTCTCGACGCGGTAGTAGGCGGCGGCCTGGTGGGTGTTGACGTCGAGTTGGATCGGATCGATCAGGTTCGCCACGGTGACCTTGCAGATCGTCAGGCCCGCGAGGGTGACCGGACCGTCGAGCGTCACGGTCGTCACCTGGCCCACCGCCGCACTGGCGGCGGCATCGGTGAGGTCCGTGCACTTCGCGTTGCTCTCGGCGGGGCCCGGCCCGGAGGTCGGCGGCGGCGCCGAAGAAGCCGTGGTCGGCGCGGGGGGTTTGGGGGGCTTGGGGACGTGATGCGTGATCGGGATCTCGAGCGAACCTTCGACGTTGATGAGGATGTCGAGGAATTTGGTGGCCCATTCGAGGTACGAGGCGATGATCGGGTCGAGGACGGTTTTGAGGAAGCCCGGGACCTGGGCCGTCACGAAATCGGTGACCATCTGACGCAGGTCGTCGACCTCGGTCCGTCGTACCCGGGCGACCACGGTGATGTCGGACACCACCGGATCGCCCGTCTTCGCGAGCTTCGCGCTTTCGCGCTGCGTCGTGTATTGCATCGTGCTCTTGAGATCGTCGTTCAACGTCCCCGCGAACGACGGCCCCGAAGGGTGGTCGACGGTGACGAGTGATTCGGGCTCGTCGACCTCCCACGTCACCGGAAGACCGGATCGCGAGAGAGTCGGCAGCGTTATGTTGAAGGTTTGCGCGCAGCTGGCAAGTAGTGGCGGCCACTGCGCGATTTCCGCGTTCTTGTCGATCGCGACCGTGGCCGCACCGGTCCGCGCCGCGCCGCCGACGATGCCGAACTGGTTGGCCGGCGGATCGGCGGTGATGGGCGCCTTCCACGGCTTCAGGTACGACACCAAGGTCGTGAGCGTTGCGATCGCGCCGATCGCGAGCCGCAGGATGTTGAGCACCGGTTGGGTCAGCTGAGTCAACACCGTCTGGACCGCGGTCCGGGCGAGGTCGACCGCGTGGTTCCACGCCGAGGCGAACCAACCCGCGAAGGTTCCCGCGATCGCGCCGAGCGTGCCGCCCCCGAGCTTGCCGCTCACCCAGTCCGAAACCGCGGCCGGGTCGAGCTTCAACGCGTTGAACACCTGGTTCAAGATGTCGTTGAAGAAGTTCGCGATCGTGCTGCAGGGCGAGGTCAGGATCGGCGCCGCGTCTGGGCGGGCGACCTCCAAGCGGGCGGGGGTGGCTCCCGGCGTGCCCGCGGCCGACCCGGCCGCCGTAGTGGAGCCTGTCGAGGTGGGGCCTGTCGTTGTCGGACTGTCGGAGCCGGGAGTCGCCATGTGTTGCGCGACATCGCCGACGAACAGCGTCAAGACCTCGGTCGGAAACACGACGTCCGCGGCGTGGTTCCAGTCGACCGGTCCGACGAGTCGCGCCGCGGCCGCGGCCGCCGGGTCGTTCGCCTCCAGCACCCAGCCGCCGACGACGTACGCCATCGGCGGGGC
The DNA here is from genome assembly GCA_041691275.1 of Actinomycetota bacterium. Classification (GTDB taxonomy): domain Bacteria; phylum Actinomycetota; class Acidimicrobiia; order IMCC26256; family PALSA-610; genus PALSA-610. The sequence goes on from JBEPUZ010000051.1 coordinate 2,699, forward strand.
GCCGTGCATCGGGACCACGGCGTCGAGATCGGTTCCGGTGATACCGCCGCCCGCAGCAGCTTCCTGGGTCATGTTCGCGGCCTGCAGGGCCGTCACCGTGTAAACAGTCGGACCCGTGACCGCGACCTGCGGCGCGGTCGCCTTCTCGTCGGCCACGGTCGCGACGCCAACCGCGGCTAGCGCGGCGACGGTCTGTTGTGTCGACTCCGGCTTTCCGACCGTCGACGTGGAGCCCGTCGAGGGCGACGCCGAACCGTTATTCCCGCTGCAGCCCGCGGCCACGACCACGACTGCGAGCAACAGCGCGATGCCCCGCCGGCGCGGCCCCGCAACGGCACCGGCCGCAGGCTCGAGCGCGCTCAGGGAACTGTCCAGGTGATCTCGGACGGAATGCTGTCCACGGCACGCGTGCTGTAGCCGACCTTCGTCACCGTCACACCGTTGGGCAGCAGGAACCCCGGGCAGAAGGTCGCCTTCTGGTTCGGTTGCAGATCATGCAGCGTCGACGTGCACTCCTTGAAGTTTCCTTCGATGTCGGCGTTGAGGAAGTATTCCTTGCCGTCGGATCCGGTCACGCGCGCTTCGTCGGTGACGACCGCCGCGTTGCCGCCGTTGTCGACGATCGTCATGTCGAGTCCGACCCAGCGGCTTCCGGGATCCGGAATCGTGCCCGCGTCGACGGGTGTGACCGGGTCGATGACCTTCACGAGGGTGACGGTCGCGACATCGGACGCCACATACTGATCGGGATCGCTCAGCGTGTCGCCGACGTGCCCGGTCCGGGTACCGCCCGCCACCGGCGTTGTGGTGCTCGCACCGCCGCCGGCGGTGGTCGAGGTGTCGCCGCCGGAGTCGGACCCGGCCGCGCTCGTCGACTGCGGCTGGGTGGCCGATGTCGACTTCGCCGAACTGCTTCCGCAGGCCGTCGCACCGAGCGCCAACAGGGCGACTGCGGCGACCCCAGTGCGCGTGCGGATGCTGTTCGCGTTCATGTGATCGATCCTTTGCGGTATGGGCCGAAGCCGGCTCGTGTCGAACGTACGACTGGGAGCCCTCGGAGGAATCGGGAGAAACCCTCGATCTGGGCGTCGGCTCTGGATATGCCCGCCGGCGATCCGTACCGTCGGCGCGTGGCTGACTATCTCGTCGAGCGTTACTGGCCGGGGGTCACCGCGGCCGATGTCCGCCGTCTCGACGCGCGCCTCCACGCGGCCGCCGGTGATGTGACGTACATGGGAAGCGTGCTCATCCCCGACGACGAGGTGGCGCTGTTCGGGTTCCGGGCCCGCAACGAAACCGATGTGCGCGCCGCGGCCACGGCGGTCGGCTTGCGCTGCGATCGGATCGTTGCGGCCGATTTCGGCTGACCGCGTTCGACCTTGGAGTTACTCGCTCGCCATCCGGGCGCCGAGCTCGGCCCGCGAACGGATCCCGAGCTTGCGGTATACGCGGGCGAGGTTGGCCTCGACGGTCTTGACCGCGAGGAAGGAGCGCGCCGCGACCTCGCGGTTGGTCAGACCCGCGCCGGCGAGCATCGCCACCTGGAGCTCGGTTTCGGTCAGCTCGTTGGACGCGCGGGGCCGCACGTTGACGCGTCTGAGCTCGTCGGCGGTGATCGACATCCACGCGGCCGCGCCGAAGATCGTGAATTCCTTGTGGGCTTCGACCATCGCGTCGCGGGCCCGCGTTTTGGCTCTCGCCCGCCGGTGCACCTGTCCGGCGAGCAACAAAGTTCGGGCGCGGTCGAAGCGGAGGCGCGACGTGTCGTACCACGCGAGCACGTCGTCGAACATGCGCTGCGCGTCTTCGACGCGATCGGAGTGGGCCGCCACGAGGGCCTCGCCCGTCAGCGCGACGGCGGCCGCCGACGCGCGACCGGTCGCACGGGCTTGGGCGCGCAGCTCGGCGGAGAAGGTCGATGCGTCATCGATCCGGCCGACGCCGACGAGCGCGCACAGGCGGTCGAGGTGTGAACGGCTGTAGCCTGGCTCACGGAAGTGCATCGCCCGCAACATCGTGTCCCACTCGTCGAGATGCTCGATCGCGGTCGACGGATCGGCCGCCGATAGCGCCACGAAGCCGAGCGCGCCGTGCGAGCGGTGGCGGGCCCAGGCACCCGTAGCCGGATCGTCGCGGAGCTCGATGAGCATCGAGCGGGCCTCGTCGAGGCGGCCGCGGTGCGCGAGCACGTACGCGCAGTTGTACCGCGCCTGCGTTCCCTGGCCGCGCAGGGATCCTTGCTCGGCGAGGGCGAGGTGTTCGGCCGCGATGTGCTCGGCTGCATCGAGGTTCCCGGTCCACGCCTCGATGTGTGCGAGGTGGGCGAGCACGTACGCAATCGACGTGAGGTCACCGGTGTTCCTCGCCTCTTGGAGGAGGGCGGTCAGCCGAGTGCTCGCGCCGTCGAGGTCGTCGGCGTATTTCAACAGGGCGGCATAACTCGCGTCGGCGCGATCCGAGAGGCGGCGCGCCGGGTACGCGCGCTCGAGGGCGATCGCGCGCTCGAACAGTTCGTGATCGAGGCCGCGCCCCGACCGGAACTTCGCGCCGGCGGCTTGGCACAGCGCCCCGGAGAGGATCACCGGGTCGGGTGCTGCGAGCGCGTCGAGCAACGCCACGGCACGCGTCGCCGCGTCGTCGGCCTTGGCGATGTCGTCGGTCACAGCGGCAATCGAGAGCAGCACCTCGGCGGTGACGGTCGCGTCGACCTCGGCTTCGGCGACGGCGGCGTCGAGCTCCGATTCGGCGGCGGCCCAGCCGTTGACTTCAACGTCGACTTCGGCGAGGCGGATGCGCCGGCGGGCTCGCTCCGGCCCGGGCGGGGTGAGGTCGACGGCCTCCCGTTGCGCCGCGAACGCGCCCGCGGTGTCGCCGGCACGCATCTTGGCGTCCGCCAGGCGATCGAGCCGGAACGGGCGTGCGGCGTCATCGACGGTGTGCCAAAGGGCGAGTTCCGCGAGCTCTATGGCGAGGTCGGGCACGCCCGCGAGCAGCGCCGAGGCCGCGCCCGCGTCGAGCGCAGCCGTGATCTCCGGGTCCGGGCCGTGGGCTGCGAGCGCGAGATGGCGCGCCCGTTCCGAAGGCACGTCGGAACACGCGGCGAGACGGGCATGCAACGCCGACCGCTCACCGTCACCCAGCGCGCTGTACGCGGCGGCGCTCAAGATCGGGTGCGCCGAACGCACGATCGTGCCGTCGACATGCACGAGCTGCGCGTCGACGGCACGCGCCAGCGCCTTCTCGTTCAGCCCGGTTGTGGTGAACCGCCACGTCGCCGCCGGCCCGGCGGCGACGGCCCGCACATCGACGGCCAGGTTGCGGACGCGGGCGTGCACCAGCGCGTCGAGCGTCGACGGCACAGGCAGCGGTGCGCCTGGCGGCGCGGTCACGCCGAGGCGCGTGAGCTCACGGGCCAGCTCCAGCGCGTAGAGCGGGTTGCCGCCCGACGTGTCGTGGATGCGAGACAGCACCGGGCGCGGAACCCGGAGGTCGAGCCGCTGGTCGAGCAGCTCGAACAGTCCACCCACCGACAAGGCTCCAACCGTGTGGACGACAAGACGATCGCGGGGGATCTCGGAAAGCAATGGCGGCGCGGAGTCGCCCCGTGCGGTCCCGATCAGTCGGACCGGTGCGGTGTCGGGGATCCGACGAACCGCGAACAACAGGGCACGAGCGGTCGCGGCATCGAGATACGGGAGATCGTCGATGGCGACGAGCACCGGAGCGGTTGCCGAGAGCCCGACGAGCACCGCGAGGAACGCGGTCGCGACCAGCCGTTCGTCGTCGAGTCCCTCGCTCGGATCGGCCTCGAGCACCACCGTCTGCAGCGCGCGCCGTTGTGGGACGGGAAGCTCGTCGAACACGGTCCCCGGTATGTCGCGAAGCAGATCGGAGAGGCCCACCCACGGCAGGCGCGCTTCCGCCGCGGATGCACGCGTGACCAGCACGGTGTCGCCGGCCGCGCGCGCGTGGGCAACGGCCCATTCCCACACCGCGGTCTTGCCGATTCCGGCATCGCCGAGCAGCAGCAGAACACCTGCGCAATCCAACGCGCGCAATGCGGCGCGCTCGCTCTCGCGTCCTACGAGATCGGCCGGCACGTCACCATCCTCTGGCCGCCACGCCGCTCCGATCCGCCATGGTCGGGGAGGGGGGATTTGAACCCCCGACCTCGTGCTCCCAAAGCACGTGCGCTACCGCTGCGCCACTCCCCGGTGGGTAACCGGTTCGAGCGTAGTGCTCGGTCGCCGATGGGCTACGAGGACTTGGCGTTGTGCTTGGCGGTGTGCCTGGCGGTGTGATGGACGGCGGGCGTGTGCGGCACGGGGATGCCGTACACGGGGCCGGGCGTCCACTGGTTCCAGGCGGTGTCCCAGTCCATGACGCCGTGATCGCCGAGCGCGGGCGGGCGGGGTCCGCCGGTCACCATCACGACATCGCCGACGCGGCTGAAGCCGAAGAACTTCAGCGCGTCGGACGCGCTCAGGTTGATGCAACCGTGCGAGACGTTCTCGTGGCCCTGGCTGGCGACCGACCACGGGGCCGCGTGCACGTATTCGCCGGTGTCGGTGATGTGCACGTCGGAGTAGACCAGCTCGTCGTACCCGTCGGGAGAGTCGACCGGGACACCGTTCGACGACGAGATCATCCGCACGACGCTCTCGCGATCGAGCACGATGTGGGTGCCGTTCATCGTCGGATCGGTCGCCTTCCCGCCACTGAACGGGTAGATGGCGATGATCTTGTTGTTGTCGGTGACCGTCATGACGTCGGTCGCAAGGTTCGCGACCGAGACGTGCGAGTCGCCGATCGCGAAGTTGGCCGTCACCTGACCGCCGCCCCAGAGTCCGTCGCCTGCGCTCCAACCATCGAGATTCGACACGACGGTGACCTGCTCGCCTGCGGGCCAGAACGATTGCGGACGGAAGTGCAGCTCCTTGTTGTTGAACCAGTGCCAGCCGCCGAGTACGGGCTTCGATTCGATGATCGTGAAGTGCGACAGCACCGCCGCGCGTGACAACGGGTTCGAGATGAAGTGGTCGAAGCGAACGACGATTGGTTGCGCGACGCCGACGGTGAGCCCGTTGGGGAACACGGTGCCGGTGACGGTCGCAGCCGGAGTGAGTGTGTGGAACGTCGAGGTCGTTTGCGCGGTCACACCGGTCGGTCCGGTCACGCTCGCGTCGATCCGGTAGTCGGTGTTAGCGGCGAGCGCGCTTGTCGATAGCCACGCGGATCCGGAAACGAGCCCTCCCGCGACCAGCGTGCCATTACTCGCCGAGAGCCGGACCGACATGAGCTCACCGGATCCGGCGGTCACCTCGACCGGCATGTCAAGCGCAACGCCGCTCGTTCCCGCCTTCGGCGTGTAGGTCACCGATGTCGCGAGCGCGGCGCGCTCCGCCGACGGCGACTGTCGCACTTCGGCTGCTCCCGCGGGAGTGCTGGCCGAGGGAAAGTGGTTCGAGCGCGCCGAATGCGCGACTGCCACTGCTATGCCGGCGCAGAATGCGCACGCCAGCAGGGTCGCGAGCACTCCACCCGACCAATGGAAGCGTGTGCGGCGGTGTCGCACGGGCAGGCCTCTCGCGTCGGTACGGCGCCGACGCTAGGGCAGCGAGAGGCAAATAGCACATCGGGTCCGCGAACACGTGGATGTCACGCGGCGGTGACGGAGGAGGCGGTTGGAACCGCGTTCTCAGCGCTCAGAACCGGGGATTTGCTATCGGTAGCCTCTTCGGGTGCACGAGACCGCGGCCGACATCGCCAGGCTCCAGCAGCTGCTCGATGCCTCCTACGCGCACATCGGTGCGCACATGCGGTCGATCCACACGCCCGAACGGCGGGTTGCGGCGTCGGATCTGGCTCGCGTGCTGCGGGGCGTGCGGGTGCTCGACCTGGCGACCGTGACCGCGGCGTGCGAGCCTCGGGTCAGCCCGGTCGACGGCCTGTTCTTCCGCGGTCACTTCTACTTCGGCTCGGGGCAGGACTCGATGCGTTTCCGTCATCTCCGGGCCCGGCCCTCGGTCAGCGCCTGCCACACGATCGGCGAGACCTTCGCCACGATCATCCACGGAGTGGCGGTCGAGATCGACGTGCTCGCGGCGGACCAGGCGGAGTTCTTCGCGTACATCCACGAGGTGTATCCCGACTGGGACGAGTGGTACGCCGACGACAAGCCGCCCTACGCCCGCATCGAACCCAAAGTGATGTTCGCCTATGCGTTCGAGCCCTCGGTGCTGGAAGGTCTGCGGGGCATCTGAGTCGCGGCGGGAATATAGTTGCGACCGCAACGGTTTGGGATCTCGTCCAGTACCTAGGAGGTCACCATGCCCGCCATCACGCCGGTCGACGCGTCGGTTCTGCCCGTGCTCGAGGAGTCGAGCGGAACCGCTCGTCGGGTGCAGTCGATCGTCACCGCGCAGGCGTCGTTCGAAGGCGCGGGCTTCCCCGTGTACCGGCCGTTCCCGCAGCCGGGAGCCGAATCGAGTGCGACCGACCCGTTCCTGATGCTCGACGAGATGGGCCCGATCAACTACGGCCCCGGTGAGGCGATCGGCGCGCCCGATCATCCGCACCGCGGCTTCGAGACCGTCACGTACCTCTTCGACGGTGAGATGGAGCACCGCGACTCGACCGGCGGTGGCGGCGTACTGCGCGGTGGCGACACGCAGTGGATGACCGCGGGCGCCGGTCTCGTGCACTCCGAGGAGCCGACCGAGGCGATGCTGCGCGACGGCGGATTGATGCACGGTTTGCAGCTCTGGGTGAACCTGCCGCGCGCCGACAAGCTCACTCCGCCGCGCTATCAGGATCTGAACGGCGACAAGCTCACGCTCGCGCGCAGCGCCGACGGACGCGCGGTATTGCGGTTGGTCGCGGGCGACCTCGGTGGTCAGTCGGGTCCGGGCAGCACGCACACGCCGATCGTCTACGCGCACGCGACGATCGAAGCCGGTGGACGGCTTGCGCTCGCATGGCCCTCCGACTACAACGCGCTGGTCTACGTGCTCGAAGGTCGTGTGCGCATCGACTCCGACGCCCGCGGAGTCGGCGAGCACCAGCTTGCAGTGCTCGGGTCGAGCGGCGACAGCGTCGTGCTCGAGGCCGACGAGGCGGCCGAGGTGATCCTGCTCGGCGGACGTCCGCTGCACGAGCCCATCGTCTGGTACGGCCCGTTCGTGATGAACACGAAGCAGGAGATCCTCGACTCGCTCGATCTGTTCGAGAGCGGAAAGCTCGGCACCATCCCGCCCAAGCAGAGCTGACCGCTTCCGCAATCAGTGCTGGATGCAGTCCACGTATTCGGCGACGAGGAGGTCGGTCGGCGGGACCGGATTGATTCCTTCCATCGCCCTGGTGATCTCGTTCGTCCCTCGAGCCTTGTGCGCCGGAGTGAACGCGAGGATGCACTGATCCATGTGCGCGCGTACGTGTCGCGTCCGCGCGCCGGCCTTGTACGTGATCTCGATGTCGTGCAGATGGAACATGCCTTCGTGCCGAGCGTTGATCACGAGCGTCAGGAACCGCGAGTTGTCGAGCCCTTGCCCGCGCACGCGCAATCCTCGGAGCGGTTGCGACGCGATCCTGGTGGCGGCCAGATTACCGTCTTCGACGTCCATGAGATCTGACGCGACGAATGACGCAGTGAGGCCTTCGGGGAGTGACGCGACTTTTGCTGTCACGAGCCGCACCTCGCCGCCCGTCGAGTTGAGCTCGATCCCGAAGTTCCTCGGTATGCCGACAGTCGTCGTCGCGCCCCCGTCCGGCGCGCCCACCTGCAGGTGCGCACCGCCGAGGAACCACCATCCGATCCCCGCGCCGACGAACGCGAGCATGACGACGACGGCGATCGCAAGGACGACGAGACGTCGCCACCTGATTCGGTCGCGCCGGGCATCGAGCTCGTGCTCGTCCGGTGCAGACGCGATCGTCATGGTCATGCTCCGGCCCCCCGGCTCACAGCAAGACTGACACGCGGTCCGGGCCGGGGGAAGGTTGCCGCCTCCCCTCGAGGGACGAATCGTGACGCCCGATCCGTCCCTTGAGGGGAGGGGCCGACAGACCCCGACGCGCTTCGCAATGCGTCACGCCGGGGGCCGCCACTGAGCCCCTACCCCGTGCGCAAGTGAACACCGGTCTCACTCTCGGTGGCAAGGGTGCAAATCGTCATCCCGGACGGCGGTGTACTCATTTCTGAAAGGTGAACACCATCATCTGGGTCCCGTACGCGACGAGGCGGGGTCCGTCGCCGTCGACGTCCCAGAGCTCCATTTCGGCCGAGGCGTATCCGTCGCCGGCGTGCCGGGCCCGGTTGACCCCGAGAACCCAGTCGGAACGGGCGCGATCGAGCACGTGAACCGTCAGATCGGCGCTGGGCGGCAACCACTGGCGGCCTCGTCCCTCGGGTCCGAGCCGCTCGCTCACCGCGCCCGGCATCGTGTCGCACAACGCGACGAGCGCGAGCGGATCCCAGGTGCCGTCGTCGGCGCGCGGCGGGTCGTCGAAGCGATACCAGGAGGCCCGCAGCGACGAGGCGGGCTCGTAGTCATCCCACGGTGCGTGCCCGAGCGTCGGTCGGCCCTCGACGTGCTGCCAGAACGGGAACGGAACGAAATCCTCGAACCCTTCCGGACCGGGATCCCGAAACGACGGGCACTCGAGCGGCGGTATCAAGCCGTCGGGCACGACGGCATCGGTGAACGAGAAGCCCTCGCGCTCGGAGCCGAACACGGCGAGCGCATCGAAGCCGGCGACGGTGCCGGGATTGCGGAGCGAGGCGCGAACCTGCGACATCGAGCGACCACGCCGCAGCACCTCGACCTCGATCTCGATAGCGCCGTCGCGCACCGGACCGGCGAACACGCCGTTGATGCTGCGCAACGAGAACGCAGGCTCGGCGAGCGCCGTCTCCATGGCCCGGGCCGCGGTCGCAGCGACGATGCCGCCCTGGGGCACGATCGGGCAGTTCCACTCCTCGCCGAGATGGGCTGCGACCCGCCCGTCGCCCAATATCTCGACTGCGGTTCCGCGGCTGAAGAGTGACGTGCCCACAGCGGGTCATTATCGTCGCTGGGCATGAGCGACGCGATTGATTTGATTCGACGGTTCTGTGACGACTGGGGCAACCGGGCGACCGTCGACGAGATCGTCGACTACTTCACCGACGATGCGATCTACCACAACATCCCGGTCGATCCCGCGGTCGGCAAGGCGGCGATCAAGGAGACGTTCGCGATGTTCACCACCGGCGTGGAACGCATCGAGTTCCGGATTCTCAACATCTGCGCCGACGGCGACGTCGTGTTGACCGAACGTGTCGACGTCTTCGTGCTGCCGAACGTCACCATCGAGCTCCCGGTCATGGGAACGTTCGAGGTGCGCGACGCCAAGATCTCGAAGTGGCGTGACTACTTCGATCTCAATCAGTACATGAACCAGCTGTCCTAAGGCGCGAGCAGCGCGCGTACCGCGTCGATCGTGTCGGCCTCGGCCGCCGCCTTGTCCGGGCGATACGCGCGCACGCGGGCGAAGCGCAGCGCGACCCCGCCGGGATACCGCGTCGACAGCTGCACACCGTCGAGCGCGATCTCCACGACGAGCTCCGGCTCGACGTAGACGGTGTAGTCGTCGCGCCGGGTCACGATCTCCTGGAGCCGCTCCGTCTGCCACGTGAGCAGCTCATCGGTGAGGCCCTTGAAGGTTTTCCCGACCATCACGAGCTCGCCCGACTCCGGATCGCGCGCACCGAGATGCAGATTCGAGAGCCAACCTCGACGGCGGCCGTGTCCCCATTCCGCCGCAAGCACGACGAGATCGAGGGTGCGCACCGGCTTCACCTTTCGCCACGACGAGCCCCGCCGCCCTGCCTCGTAGAGCGAGTCGAGAGCCTTGACCATCACGCCCTCGTGTCCGGTTTCCAGCGCTTCGGCGAGGAACGCTTCGGCCGCGCCGACATCGTCGGTCTCGAGCGCGCGCACGCGCCACGGTCCGGCGAGCTCGGTGAGGATTGCCGCGCGCTCGCGGAGCGGACGGTCGAGGAGGTCTTCTCCGTCGAGGTTGAGCACGTCGAAGAAGAAGGGCGCGAGCGTCATCGTGTGCGACGTCGCGTCGTCGCGGCCGAACCGGCTCATCGTGTCCTGGAAGCGACGGGGGAGCTCATCGTCGGCGAGCCCGATCGCCTCGCCGTCGAGCACGAAGCTGCGAGCCGGGAAGGCGCGCGCGACCTCGATGACCTCCGGCAGCCGGCCGGTCACCTCGTTCAGGTTGCGAGTAAAGACGCGCACCTCGTCGTCGAGACGATGCACCTGTACGCGAACACCGTCGAGCTTCCACTCGACCGACGCGAGACCGATCTCCGTCAACGCATCCCGCACCGAGGCCGAGGTCGCCGCGAGCATCGGCTGCACGGGGCGCAGCACGACGAGGCGGACCTCGGCGAGTGCCGCCGCGCCACCGGACAACGCCCGGCGTGCCGTGGCGGCGAGGTCGCCACCCAGCATCGCGGCCCGGCGGACGGTCTCCGGGGGAACGTCGGCGGCGCGCGCGATCGCGTCGGCCATGAGGCCGGCCAGCGCACCCTGGCGCAGCTCGCCGGTCAGCAGGCGCACCACGAAGTCGGCTTCAGGTGCGGTCGCCCGGGCAAAGAGTTCGCCGAGGATCGTCTGGCGGCCCGACACCGATCCGGGCCCGTTGGTCGCCGCGACCCGGTCGAGCGCGTCGTCGAGGTCGGCGACCGTCACGCTCGGTTCGTGGGCGGGCGTCGGAATCTCACCGCGCGCGCTTGCAAGCGTCGACCAGCCCACGCCGATCCGACCCTGCCGGGGCTCGCCGGTCAGCAGGCAGACGACAGTTGCGACCTCGTCGGGCTCGCACGTCTGCAGCAACGTGGCGAGCGCGTCGGTCTTCGTCTTGCGCGAACGTGTCGCGCCGACCGCGGTGGAAGTGTCGACGACGACGGTAAGGAGCACTGCGGTCAGGGTACGGTCGGAGCCATGGAATATCGACGTCTCGGCCGCAGCGGCCTTCAAGTCAGCGTGTTGTCCTTCGGGTCCTGGGTGTCGTTTCGCGACCAACTCGGCGTCGACACCGCAATGGAGTGTCTCGACGCGGCGTACCAAGCGGGCGTGAACTTCTTCGACAACGCGGAGGGCTACGCCGAGGGCGACTCCGAACGGATCATGGGTCAGGCGATCTCGAAGCTCGGGTGGGAGCGCCACAGCTACGTGATCTCGACCAAGATCTTCTGGGGCCTGCACGACGAGCCCAACATGAAGAACACGTTGAACCGCAAGTACCTGATGCAGGCGATCGACGGATCGCTCGACCGCATGGGCCTCGACTTCGTCGACCTGTTGTTCTGTCACCGCGCCGACCCCAACACGCCGATCGAAGAAACCGTGTGGGCGATGAGCGACATCATCTCGAGCGGCAAGGCGCTCTACTGGGGCACGTCCGAATGGGCCCCCGACGAGATCCGGGCCGCGTGGGAGATCGCCGAGCGCCATCACCTGCACAAGCCGGTCATGGAGCAACCGCAGTACAACCTGCTGCACCGCATGCGGGTGGAGTTCGAGTACGCGCGCCTCTACGAAGAGATCGGTCTGGGCCTCACCGTGTGGAGCCCACTCGCTTCCGGTCTGCTCACGGGCAAGTACTTCGACGGCATGCCCGAGGGATCACGCGCTTTGTTGCCCGGCTACGAGTGGCTGCAAGGCATGCTCACCGATCCTCGCACCAATGAGAAGGTGAAGGCGCTGAAGGTCGTGGCCGACGATCTCGGATGCACACTCGCACAGCTTTCGCTCGCGTGGTGCATCAAGAACAAGCGGGTGTCGACGGTCATCACCGGCGCGAGCAAGGTGTCGCAGGTGCACGAGAACATGGAAGCGCTCGAGGTCGCCAAGCTCCTCGATCGCGACGTGATGGCGCGCATCGAGGAAGCGGTTCCGTTCACCGCGTAGTCGTAGGCGGCGGCACGCTCGTCTGCTCGGCAACCCAGAACATCATGCGTCCGGATTCGCCCGGCGCCTCGGGCTTTCGGGCTTCGACGCGGTCGAGCGTGTAACCGAGCCGCTGCGGGATGGCGGCGCTGCGCGCGTTCGCCTCGTCGCAGACGATGATCATCTGCTCGATACCGATGAGCTCGAGACCGGCTTCGGTGAGCGCGTGTGCCGCGGCGGTCGCGAGCCCGCGGCCGCCGGCGTCGACGTGGAGCCAATACCCGATCTCGAACGTGCGGGGCCCGCGACGCGTCATCATCCCGAACCCGCCGACGAGCGCGTCGGTCGACTTGTCGAACAGGCCGTACTGCCACTCGTCGGATTGTCCCGGGTTGTGAGGATGGTTGCGGAGGCGGGCGCGCTGGAACTTCGGATCGGCCGATCGAGCGTCGGCCCACGGCATCCACGGTTTCAGGTGCTCGAGGCTCTCGCCCACGGCACGCGCAACCGCATCGGCGTCATCGACGGTCAGCCAACGCAGGTACGTGTCGTTCTCGAGATCGAGGCGCGCGGGTGGAACCGCGGTCATGCGCCCTCGCGGACGAAGCTGTGCGCGCGTTCGACCCGGGCGACGCGTAGCTCGTAGGCGTCGTACCAACGGGTGCGCCCCTCGTACTGCGCGAACGCGTGGTCGGCGTCGCGCTTCCACGCCGCGATCGATGCCTCGTCGGACCAGTACGAAACCGTGATCCCGATTCCTGCGTGCGCTTCTTCGACGCCGAGATACCCCGGTTGGCGAGCGGCAAGCGTCGTCATGCGCTGCGCGGTCTCGTCGTACTGGTCGCCGGGCTGCTCGTTGCGCCGGGTCGAGAAGATGACCGCCCAGTACGGCGGCTCCGGCGTGTGTGCGAGACCGTCGTCGGCCTCGACTCCGTCGATCGTTGCCACGTGCTGCCCTCCGCGTCGGGTCGGGCTCCATTCTGCCCGGAGCCTCGACAACGAGAACTCGGATATGTAGTATCCGGATTAGAAGTGGCCGAGAGGAGAGCGACATGCGGGTCTTCGTAGCGGGCGCGACGGGCGTGCTCGGACATCGGACGGTGGCGCGGCTCGTCGCCGCCGGCCACGGCGTGACGGGTGTGTCCCGGTCGCCGGAGAAGGACGCAGTGCTCGAGGCGCTCGGCGCTCGTCCGGTGCGCGTGGACATCTTCGACCGCGACGCCCTCCGCGACGCGGTCGCGGGTGCGGAAGCCGTGGTGAACGTGACGACGAAGATCCCGCCCGTCGCACAGATGGCACGGGCCGACGCCTGGGCCGAGAACGACCGCATCCGGCGGGTGGCGTCGGGCAACCTCGTCGACGCCGCGATCGCGGCGGGCGCGACGGTCTTCGTGCAGGAGTCGCTCGCCTTCATGTACGGCGAGCACGGTTCCGATTGGGTCAACGCGGCGTCCACGTCGTTGGGCTCGGCTTCGTTCACCGGCGCGGTCCAAGTGGCGGAGGAGAACGTTGCCCGGTTCCGGGCCGCGGGAGGCCGGGGGGTGGTCTTGCGGTTCGGTCGATTCTACGCGTCCGACAGCGACCAGGCGCTCGCGACGGTACAAGCGGCTCGCCGGGGCCTCGCCGTCGACGGCGGCGACCGAGACGCCTACGCCCCGATGATCGACGTCGACGACGCGGCCGCCGCGGTGCTCGCAGCGCTCGACGCGCCGGGCGGCACGTACGACATCGTCGACAGCGAACCGTTGACCCGGGCCGAACGGGGTGACGCGATGGCTACTGCGGTCGGGCGCACGCATCTCCGCAGCGCACCCAAGTGGGTGATGCCGAAGAGCGCCGTTGAGCTTGCCGCATCGCAGCGCGTGTCGAACGCGGCATTCCGGGACGCAACCGGGTGGCGACCCATGTCTCCAAACGTGCGGGTCGGCTACCGCAAGCTCGCGCGCGAGCTCAGGGTCGAGCCTGCGCTTCGGACCCATTCCCGGATCGTGTTGTGGCTTCTCGCCGTGAGCGCCCTCGTGCTCGGCGCCCAGGCCGAATTCTTTCCCCGATCCTTTTACGACGACTTTCCTATCGGACGCGGATGGGTCGCCATGGACGGCCGCTACAACGAGCATTTGATCCGCGACTTCGGCGCTCTCAACCTCGCTCTGCTCGTGCTGACGATCGGCGCGATCTTCGTCGGCACCCGAGCGATCAGCCGCATCGCTGCGGTCTCGTGGATCGTCTACTCGGTTCCCCACCTCGTGTACCACCTGCGCCATCTCACGATGGTCATGCCCGGCGTCGACAAGGTCGGGATGGTGGTCTCGTTGTCGCTCCCGATCCTCGGCGCGATCATCGTCCTGTTCGACCGCCCGCGTGCAATTCCGGCCGTGCCGACGACCGGTCCGCCCGCGGCAACCGGGGTCCCGGTGACCGCCCGGTCGGGGTGACGGGAGGCGCCGTGCTCCGGTTCGGCACCGAACCCGGAAAATCGAGTTCGATCGGGTTGCGCCCGGGGCAATCTGACGGCGATGAATGCGTTGGTCGACGACTTCGTGCGGGACGGGTTCGTGGTGCTGCGGGCGGCGGTGCCGGCTGAACTGGTCGAGCGCGCCCGTACCGAGATCGCGGCGGCGATGCTCCCGCTCGGTCGCAGTTCGGTTCCCATCCGAGACCGACCCCGGCGACGCGGGTTGGCACGCGGACTCGAGCTACAACGGTCCCGATGGCGGCCTGTGGCTGAACGTCGCGAGCAATGGTCGCGGTCTCCTGTGCCTGTTCCTCTTCTCCGACGTCACCGCCGACGACGCGCCGACCGAGATCAAGGTCGGCTCGCACCTCGACCTCCCCCGCGTGCTCGAGCCCGCGGGCGCGACGGGGATGTCGGGGTTCGCGCTCTCGCCCTTGCTCCCGAAAGCCACGTTCGAGCGGAGGTCGGTGTTCGCGACGGGGAACGCGGGCGACGTCTTCGACTGCCATCCGTTCCTCGTGCACCGCGCGACGTGGCCGCACCGGGGCGTCGCGCCCCGGCTGCTCGCGCAACCTGGCGTCGGTCTGCACGAGCCCTTCCGGCTGACCGGGACCGAGCCGTATCCGGTGGAACGCGTGATCCGCCAGGCGCTCGGGCGCTGACATCGGGCGGCGTAAGGGTCGTGCGCTCGTGGCGACCGTGTTCGGTCTTCGGTCGGTCGGCAGGGGCCGCGGGACGCCCGCGGGCCGACTCCTAGGATCGGGCCTGTGAACCGGTACCTGGTCGACCGTCTGCAGCCGTTCGGGACGACGATCTTCGCGGAGATGTCGGCGCTCGCGGTCGAGACCGGCGCGATCAACCTCGGCCAGGGCTTTCCCGACACCGACGGTCCGGATGTCGTGAAGCAAGCCGCGCTCGACGCGATCGCCGCGGGGCATAACCAGTATCCGCCCGGGATCGGCATCCCGGAATTGCGAACCGCGATCCGTGCGCACCAGCAGCGCTTCTACGGCCTCGACTACGACGCGGGCGCGGAGATCCTCGTGACCGCGGGAGCCACCGAAGCCATCGCGGCCGCGCTCATCGCGCTGTGCGGACCGGGCGACGAGGTCGTGACCTTCGAGCCGTACTACGACTCTTACGCCGCGTGTATCGCGATGGCGGGCGCGACGCGTCGCGTCGTCACGTTGCGGACGCCCGACTACGCCTTCGATCCCGACGAGCTGCGCACTGCGATCACCGCGCAGACGAAGTTGATACTTCTCAACTCGCCCCACAATCCGACCGGCAAGGTGTTCAGTCGGGCCGAGCTCACGTCGATCGCGGGCCTCGCGCAAGAGCACGATCTGTTGGTCGTCACTGACGAGGTCTACGAGCATCTCGTGTACGACGGAGAGCACATCCCGCTCGCGACGCTGCCCGGTATGCGCGACCGTACGATCACGATCGGATCCGGGGGCAAGACGTTTTCGTTCACCGGCTGGAAGGTCGGCTGGGTGTGTGCGCCGGCGGAGCTGGTGACGGCAGTGAAGACCGCCAAGCAGTTCCTCACATATGTGAGCAGCGGGCCGTTCCAGTACGCGATCGCGATCGGGCTGCAGCTTCCCGACGAATACTTCACGGGTTTCCGGGCCGAGATGATGGACAAGCGCGACCGACTCTGCGCAGGGTTGAGTGCGGCCGGGTTCGACGTGCTCCGACCGCAGGGCACCTACTTCGCGACGGTCGACATCCGTTCGCTCGGCGAGACGGACGGGCTCGAGTTCTGCCGAACGCTCCCGCACCGGTGCGGCGTGGTCGCGGTGCCGAGCGTCGTCTTCTACGACGATCTGGACGCGGGCGCGCCGCTGGTCCGGTTCGCGTGCTGCAAGCGCAGCGACGTGCTCGACGAAGCCTGCACCCGGCTGAAGAGCCTGGCCCGATGATCGTCGCCGGCATCCAGCACGACATCGTCTGGGAGGAGCCGGCGAAGAACTTTGCCCGGCTCGCGCCGATGATCGAGGCGGCCGCGGCGACGGGCGCCCGGCTCGTCGTGCTCACCGAGATGTTCGCGACCGGGTTCTCGATGAAGACCGACCGCGTCTCCGAAGACCCCGACGGGCCGAGCGCGCAGTTCCTCGTCGATCAGGCCCGGGCAAACGGTGTGTGGGTATGCGCCTCGTTGCCGGAGCGGGTCGATGCCGACGATCTCCCGTTCAACCAACTCGTGGTCGCGGCCCCCGACGGTACGACGCATCGTTACGCCAAGATCCATCCGTTCACGTTCGGGCGGGAGCACGAGCACTACTCGGCGGGTGCGCACTTCCTCACCGTCGACATCGAAGACACGCGGTGTTCCTTCTTCGTGTGTTACGACCTGCGCTTCGCTGACGAGTTCTGGGCGCTCGCGGCGGAGACCGACTGTTACGTGCTCCCGGCAAACTGGCCCGCGTCGCGGCGGGAGCACTGGACGTCGTTGCTGCGGGCCCGCGCTATCGAGAACCAGGCGTACGTGGTGGGTGTCAACCGCGTGGGTGAAGGCGGCCGCCTCACGTACTCGGGCGACTCGATGATCGTCGATCCGTTCGGCGAGGTCGTCGCCCGGGCCGGCGACACCGAGACGATCATCACCGCCGACGTCGACGCGCAGCGAGTGCGCTCGGTGCGGTTGGACTATCCCTTCCTGCAGGACCGACGCTGATTCGCATAGCGTTCCAGGCATGAAATTCGCTCTCTTCTACGAGATCCCCGTCGCCCGCCCGTGGGCGCCGGACAGCGAGCACATCGCCTACAAGAACACGCTGGAACAGGCGATCTCCGGCGAGCAGGCGGGCTTCCACGCATTTTGGACGGTGGAGCACCATTTCCTCGAGGAGTACTCACACTGCTCGAATCCCGAGGTCTTGTACGGGGCGATCGCGAGCCGCACCACGAAGATGCGGCTCGGCTACGGCGTGCGGTTGATGCCGAAGCCGTACAACCATCCCGTGCGCACTGCGGAGTCGGTGGCGGTGCTCGACCTGTTGAGCGACGGCCGCGTCGACATGGGGACGGGGCGGTCGGCGACGCGCATCGAGCTGGAAGGATTCGGGGTCGACCCGAAGGACACACGGCCGATGTGGCGGGAGGCGATCGAGCACGTCGTCGGTTGTTGGACGAACGAGCGCTACTCGATCGACAGCGAGTACTGGACGCTCGCCGATCGCCGCGTGCAACCGAAGCCGTTGCAACAGCCGCATCCGCCGATCTGGGGCGCGACGACGAGCGACGACGGTCACGCGCAGATGGGAGAGCTCGGCCTGGGTCTCTGCTCCTTCGCGGTCGGCGTGTCGCCCGAAGACGTGAAGAAGAAGATCGACATCTACCGCGATGCTGTCGCCAAGTGCACGACACCGATCGGGAAGTTCGTCAACAACCAGGCGGCCACCTTCACGATGGCATTGTGCGCGCCGACGCAGGACGAGGCGTGGGGTGCGGCCCGGGAGTCGTTCGAGTGGTATCCCAAGGTCGGCGCCCGCCAGATCGCGCAGGTCGCGGAGTGGATGGCGGAGCGCAAGCAGGATCTCGGCAACTACGACTACGCCGCCGACATGAAGGCGCACTCCGACGACGGGTCGTTGGATCTACTCTCGCTCGAGTACCTGGTCGACTCGGGCGCGTGCGTGCTGGGAACGCCCGAACAGTGCCTCGACGCGTGCAAACGTTACGAGGCCGCGGGCGTCGATCTGCTGCTCTGTCTGGTCAATCCTTACAAGATCGGCCATGAGGCCGTGATGCAGACGATCGATCTGATGGGCAAGCACGTCATCCCGCACTTCGCCTGAATCGGCTCGGAGAAGCATCGTTTCGCGCGCGTCCGGCGTCATGCTGGACAGGATGCACATGCGATGGATGGTGACCGCGGCGACGATCGTCGCGTTGGTGGCGGCCGGCTGCAGTAGTGGTTCGCACCACGATGCGAAGCCGGGGCCGACGGTGTCGACGAGCCGACCGACGACGCCGTCCTCGACGAGCCCGGCGGTTGTCGCGCTGAAGGGGTGCGCGGCGGAGGCCGCGGGAAGTCGTGCGGCCGTGCTCGGTCGGTCGCACGCCTGGGTCCAGAT
>JBEPUZ010000052.1:0-21148 GCA_041691275.1 Actinomycetota bacterium
GCAAGACGTTCAGCGCGCTCGGAGGGAGTCGAACCCCCAACCTTCTGATCCGTAGGGCACTCAGCGACGTTCGAGACCGGTTGCCTCGTGCTCCGCAGTGCTCCTGATCAGGCACGTTACCGCGGGAGCGTCCAGCGTCATCCGCCAGCGTTCGCGCGCTCGTTAGCAAGAGCGTTAGCAAATGGCGCACCTCGGCGGTACGAATAGCAGAGGATCGCGAGACGCCGACGACTACCGTCGAGCACGTCAGCTATGCGTGAGGAGCCCGTTCTGACCACAGCCCTCGAGAGCCGATTCACGATGCCTCTGTACACCGTGACGGAGGCCGCGGCCTACGTCGGCGTGCCGCGCTCGACCTTCGACACGTGGGCCCGCGGCTACGAGCGACGCCCCCATGGTCGGCGTCCCGTTCACGGTGAGCCGTTGCTGACCGTGACGGGGACCACCGGTTTGACGATCCCGTTCATCGGGCTGGCTGAGGGGATGGTTCTCGCGGCGTTCCGGGAGACTGGCCTCCCGCTGCAACGAATACGCCCTGCGCTCGACCGATTGCGAACGGAGCACGAGCTCCAGTACGCGCTCGCGTCGCAGGAGCTGTATTCGGACGGCGCCAACGTGCTGTACGACTACGCGCGCGCACATGACGACAAGGCGCTCAGGCTACTTACGGTCGTGTCGTCGGGGCAGCGCGTCTTCCACGAGGTGATCGACCGGTACCTCAGCAGGATCACGTACGGGCCGGATGGATTCGCGTCGCAGCTGATACTGCCGATCACGGAACAAGAGCTTCTCGTCGTCGACCCCGAGCGAGCCTTCGGGCAACCGATATTCATGCACGGCGGAGCGCGCCTGACCGACGTGCGCGATCGCGTACGTGCCGGCGAACCCGAGCCAGACGTCGCTACCGATTACGGCGTCCCTCTCGACGAGGTGCGTGCGGCCCTTGCCGAAACCGCCCGCACCGCGGCCTGAGTTCTTCGTCGACCGCAGCCTCGGTCGCCATATCGTCGCGGACGCGATTCGCGCGCTGGGTTACGTGGTGCACTCCATGGCAGACGTGTACCCCGACGGTGAAGATCAACGCGTCGCCGACACCCAGTGGATCGCCGATGCCGCCGAACACGGCTGGGTCGTTCTGACCAAGGACGAGCGAATCACTCGCCGACCCGACGAGCAGGCGGCGTTGGCCGCCAGTCAGCTTCGGGTGTTCGCCCTCGGAACGCAGGACATGACCGGTCCGGAGATGGCGGAGCGATATGTCGCGAACATCAATCGACTGGTGCAGCGGTCGCGCAAGCAGGGACCGTTCGTCGACATCGTTCATCCCGACCGCGTCGAACGCCGCTGGCCGAAATGAAGCGGGCCTGACCCGGCGAATCGCAGTGCGGCCCTCACGCGACAGCGAGTGCGAACGTCTCGAAGATGTCGGCTGGGATCGGGTTTTGGAGCTTCCATGTGATCGCGATCGGTCGTTCGCCTTCGTGCGAGACGTAGTCGGCCGGTCCGAGCAGTAGGTACGGCGCGGTCGCGCCCCAAGCATTCAGCCTCGCCTCTCGCACGGCGAGCAGAACGCGTGCACCGTTGGTGCGTTGGTAGAGGTAACGCTGGCCCTGCGGCGACGACACCGTGGTGGAGTGCTGCGTCTCCCAATGGAACAAGTCGCGGCTGAGCGCGAAGTCGCGGTACAGCGTTTGGGGCGAGTAGTCCTTCTCGTTCTTGCGCAGCGTGATGAACAAGACCGACGTCTGCGCGGGCTCGTGCCACCACGGTCCGGCCTGATGCGAGTACCGCGCACCCGGCTCGAGTCGTCCGAATGCGGCGAGGATCTCGTCCCGCGCGTAGGTCCCTCCGAGGTGCAAGGGCACGTCAAGATCGGGCAAGGGCACCGTCACCCGGCCTACGCGCGATCGCAGTATTGCGATGGTCTCGCGAAGTTCGTCGAGGAGTGTGGGCGACCGCCATACGGGATCCAACGCGGCTGCGAGATTGTCGGGTGCGGCGCGCAAGCCCCACAAGGTCACGAGAAACATCCACGCCGACCGACGGTCGCGCTCAGTCTCGAGGGCGGGAGGCTCGGGCCGGCCGAGCCATTCCTGCAGCCGATCGAGACGTTCGGTGTCGTCGAGGTGGTAGAGGCTCCGGACGCGCGCGGCAAGCGACTCCTCGTCGGCCTCGATTGGTCTTGTCTCGATACCGACCGCGCGTCGAAGTGAGGACCAGCCGCCGACCTTGCCGACGTCCTCGAGCTCGACACCCGACTCGGCCAGAAAGACTGACAGCGACGGCGGTTCCTCCGCGGTAGTAGCGAGGATCTGGAGTTCCCGGCGCAGCGCAGGCGCATTCGTGAGTACCGCGCTCTTGAGATGCTCGATGACCCACTCACGAGCCTGCCGTTCGAGCTCGATATGACAGCCCGTCGGCAAAAACGGAAATCCAGCCTCCGTAGCGCCAACGAGATCGCGTCGGCTGATCCCGGTCAGCGCGCGCAGGCGCAGGTCGAAGCGAAACTCGCGGCGGTAGTTGGCCACGAAGTCGAGCACCGTACACACCTCCTTGTTGTCGTGGCGACGCAAGCCGCGCCCGATCTGCTGGAGAAACACGGTGACCGACTCGGTCGGCCGCAGGAGAAGGATCGTGTCGACCTCGGGAATGTCGATGCCCTCGTTGAATACGTCTCGCGTGAAGATGGCGCAGAGCTCGCCGCGCTGCAGCCGGGCGACCTGCTCGTCGCGCATGAGCTCCGGCGTGTCTCCCGTGATCGCAATCGATGGGAGGCCGCGTTCGTCGAAGAACCGGGCCATGTACTGCGCGTGCTCGACGGTCGCGCAAAACGCCAGCGCCCGCATTCGACGTGGTTCCGCGACGATCCGGGCCAGCTGCCGCACGACGAGGTGCGCGCGAATGTCGTCACCGGTGTACAGGCGCCCGAGATCGGCCGCCTGGTACTGGCCGGACTCCCAGCGGACTCCGGACAGGTCGGTCGTGTCCGCGACACCGAAGTATTGAAAGGGAGCGAGGAGCTGACGATCGAGCGCGTGCCAGAGGCGCATGTCGAACGCGGTGCACCCATCGGTCCAACGCCGAATGTCGAGCCCGTCCGACCGTTCGGGCGTTGCTGTGAGTGCGAGCAGTACGCGCGGCTGCAAGTGGTCAAGGAGGCGCCGATACGTTGCGGCCTCAGCGTGATGGAACTCATCGACGATCACGACGTCGAACGCCTTGGCGTCGATGCTCGTCGGATCGTTGGCGTGCAAGGTCTGGATGGACGCGAAGACGTGACGACCTTGCTCCGGCCGCTTTCCGCCGACGTAGAGCTCGCCGAACGAGCCATCACTCAACGCTTCCCGGAACGTTCGCAGGGACTGAGTGAGGATTCGCTCTCGATGGGCAACGAACAACAGTGACGGATCGCCGCCCAGTTCAGGGCGCAAACGGCGATAGTCAAGCGCAGCGACGACGGTCTTGCCGGTACCGGTTGGTGCGACGACGAGGTTGTGCCACGAGTCGTGATTGCGACGCTCGGAGTCGAGCGCCTCGAGAATCTCTTCCTGATACGGCCACGCGGTAAGGGTCAGCCCCGAGAGCTGCGTCCGTTCGTCCGCACCGTCGCTGCGCCCGAGGGCAAGGTCAAGGCGATCGGCGTCGCGGCCGGGGTCGTAACGCTCGAAGTCGGACGATGCCCAATACGTATCGAACGTCGCACGGATCTTGTCGAAAAGCGCCCGCGACGCCGAACTCGACAACCGGACGTTCCACTCCCGACCGTCGAGCAATGCAGACCTCGTGATGTTCGACGATCCGACGTACGCAGTCGAGAACCCCGTGCGGCGGTGGAAGATCCACGCCTTCGCGTGCAGACGAGTCATCGCGGTGTCGTAGGACACGCGAACCTCGACACCGAGCTCGGCGAGCCGGTCGAGCGCCACCCGCTCGGTCGACCCTGTGTAGGTCGTCGTGAGCAGGCGGACCGGAACGTCGTTGCGGCGAGCTTCCTCGAGCGCGTCGAAGAGGAGGCGTACGCCGTACCAGCGAACAAACGCGACGATGAGATCGATCTGGTCGGCGGACGCGATCTCCTTCTTCAACTCGGCGGCCAGATGCGGCTCGCCGCGGCCGTTGACCAAGAGGTCGTGGGTAGAGAGGGGAATCTCTGGTCGCTCCGCAAGCCGGCGCAGCCCAAGCGCGTCGGTCGTCGGAATTCCGACGAGCAAGCGCGGCGGTTCCTCGACCTCTTCGTCCGCCCGGCCGAGCGCAGCCACGAGTTCGGCGACGAGCCGCGCGCGCTCCGCCTCGTCGACTTCAGAAAGGTGCGCGGCGAGCACGTCACCGACGTGCTGCGCGAATCTGTGCGGCTGGTCGGCGTCATCGAGTTCGGCCAGCTCAGGATCGAGACCGACAAGCTCACGTGCCAATCGCCGCGTAAACACAGCGTCGTACAGACCCGGCTTCCAGACGCCGTCCCTGCTCACTCTCCGAGGCTACGACAGCAGAAGCGGCACGTTGCGACGAGCCATCTCAGAAGAGGACCGGGCGCGTGCGAGTGGGGCTGCGCAGCGGCCAGCCGAACTGGCTGTCCCCGCAAAAGCCTCTCATCAAGTCGCGGGCGGAAGTCGTGATGAAATGCGCTCGGCGATTTGTGCAATGTCCGTCCGCGCGCCGGGGGCGTTCTCGATCGCCTTGTTGAGCGCCTTTGGCCATGCGACAAATACTCCGTCGATGCGGAATGGCCTCGCGAAAACCGGCCACTCGGCATCTACGAAACACAAGGTCGGATGCACCGTCACTTGCGTGTCACCAACGACGGCCTTCACCGCGTCGACCTGCTTCGTCATTTCTCTGACAAGGCCGGTGCGGTCATGTCCGTTCACGTAGAGCCGGTCGTCGCTGCGAAACCAACCACCACGATCTCGACGCTCGATTCGACCCTTGTACCGCTTCGAGTCCACGACCCAGACGCCCGAAGGGGCGACGACGAGGTGATCGATGTTCGCTCGCGTACCAGGCCTCAGCCGATCATGCAGCACGATCGCACCCGGCGCGGAAAGTCGTTCAAGCCACGCACCGACTTCACGCTCGCCGCGCGCACCCTGTTCCCACGCCCGTATCGACTGCGGTTCTTCCGCAACTGCGAGGAGGAAGCCGCCGATGCGAGGATGGCGTCGGCGCACGTCCGCGTCGCGGCGTTGACGTCGTCGCTCACCTTCGGCAAGCGCAGATCCGCCCGCACGACCAGTAATGCTGGGGCGACAGACGTGGGAGTCGTGGAGGCGGTCGGCTCCGACGATCGCGGTCCGCTGCACGTTGCACAACGCACCTCGCGCGTCTCGCCGTTCCATGAAGCGCGTTCTCCAACACTGAGCGCAACGTCGCAGTCAGCGCATCTCGCGTCATAGCGGAGGCGAATGGAACGAGTTCCCATAGCGAGATGTTTCGGCACACAACCTTGTGTGCCTGACCGGCGAGGAGCGACGAATCTGCGCGTGCTCGCCACCCGTCCCTCGTCCTTGCCGCCACGAACCGGGAACTCTGGGCAATCGGGTCGGGCCGCGTGACCGCGATGGGACGGCAACTGGGAGACGCCTGGGAAGCGCCATGTTGGCTCGGTTGTTCGTCAAAAGGACGGGAGGGCCGTGAGACAACGAGCGATCAACAGTCGTCGACCGGCACCAACTCAGCGCGCTCGGAGGGAGTCGAACCCCCAACCTTCTGATCCGTAGGGCACTCAGCGACGTTCGAGACCGGTTGCCTCGTGCTCCGCAGTGCTCCTGATCAGGAACGTTACCGCGGGTGCGTCTGCTGCGTGAATCAGAATCCAACAGGTCAGCCGCATTCGTTGGCGAACTCGTTAGCAGGTATGTGTTTTAACACATATGTGCTAGGATGCATACATGGACGTTCGGTACCACCCGCTGTTCGAGCGTTGGCTCGAAGCGTTGGCGGGGGCCGACGAGGAAGTGTTCGGTGAGGTGATGGCATTGCTTGGCGCGCTGGAGCAGCACGGGCGCGATCTCGAAGACCCGGCTCGCGACGAGTCGCATCCGATTGTGACTGCGCGCTACGACCTGCACGCGTTGCGCCGAACACCGCCGACGCAGAGCACGCCGTATGCCACGGCGGCGCCCGTGCTGCGCATCGTCTACGGAATATGTCGAAGCGACGATTCGAGCGAGGTTGCCATCACGCTCGTGGGCGGCGACAAGACAACCCTCGGGAACCACTGGTATCCGCCGCACATCGCCGAAGCCGAGAACCGACTCGACCAGTACTGCCGTCAGTATCCCCAGCTGACACCGATTGTGAAGCGAGGTAACCGATGACCAAGCGTGCCATCCCCACCGACGACGCGAAGGCAGCCGCCACGAAGCTGACGGACGCGGACTGGAAGCGAGCCGAAGGCGCGCACGAGCGGTTCAAGGAACTGCTCGACGTCAAGCCGCGAGCCAAGGCGCGCTACGACGCGGTCCTCGGCGAGATCAACGCGCGCCAAGCCACACTGCGCCGACTCCGAGAAGCACGCGCGCTCACGCAGTCGACCGTCGCCGAACTTTTGGAGATGGACCAGTCCGAGGTGTCACGGCTCGAGTACCGCAGCGACATGTTGCTCTCGACCTTGAAGCGGTTCGTGCAAGCAACTGGCGGTGAACTGCACATGGTCGTGCAATACCCCGACGGCGCACCCGTCGAGCTCCTCGTCGCGGACGAGTAGTTCCGCCGGCCACTACCTTCGGAAGCCCGCCGGACCGGTAACGGGTCGGGCGACCGGCGAGGAGGTCGCGGACGCCGGCGACTCCGACGATTCGCCGCACCTTGCACAACGCACCTGGCGCGTCTCGCCATTCCACGAGGCGAGTTCTCCGACACTGAGCGCAGCGTCGCAGTCGACACATCTCGCGTCATAGCGGAGCCGAATGGAGCGAGTCTCTCTACCGAGAGACCTTCGGCATGCAGGCTCGTGTGCCTAATCGGCGAGGCGGGACCTATCTGCGCGGGCGCTCCACGCGGACCTCGTCTATGCGGCCGCGAGCATCAGGCGGGGAGCCATGGGCAGTTTGTCGGGCCGCGTCACGGCACCGGGCGGCAACGGGCCTGAATCGCCCTGGGAAGTTGGAGGCCAAGGGGAGGTGGCGCGACCCGTCGTATTCTGCGTCGACAACCACTTTGGAGGTAAGCCCATGTTGTCGGAGAGTGCGCGGCCGGTGCGCGAGGATGAGCGTTTGGCAATGCTTGCGGCGCTCGTCGATGGTGATGTTTCGCTTGCGTGCGAGTTTGCCGTTGCTCTGCTTGGCGAAGGTTTGCCGTTCGATGACCTCGTAGCGGATGTGATTGCCCCTGTGCAGGCCGAGGTGGGTCGTCGATGGGCGGTTGGTGATCTGAGCGTGGCGGATGAGCACTCAGCGAGCGCAGTTGTCGAGGCGCTATTAGTTCGAGTGGGCGTGGTCGCCGAAGCCTCGGATGGTCCGGCTGTCGTCGTCGCGAGCGCGCAGGACGACGCGCACGCCCTGGGTGCTCGTGTTGTCGCGACCGCGCTGGCGTTGGAGGGGTACCGGGTCTTGTTTCTGGGTGCGTCCGTGCCTGCTGGGGATCTCGGAGACTCTCTCGCACACCGCCGGCCGATCGCACTCGCGCTGAGCTGTTCGATGCCGAGCACACTCGTGGGAGCCGCCCGATCAGTCGCGGCCGCGCACGATCTTGGGATACCGGTCGTGGGCGGCGGCCGGGCGCTTGGGACTTCTGCGCGTGCGGAAAGGCTGGGAATCGACGCGCTCGTGCAGCGGCCAGGAGACGCCATTGCCGTCCTGCGTGCCTGGGAGCACTCGCCCCGGGAACACCTTGGCGCGGCGACGACTCCGGTTCCCGAGCACCGGCATTTCGTCGAGCGCAGCGGCGCTTTGGTGACAGCCGCGCTGACGGCGACGCAGGCCAATACGGCGGAGCCGTTTCCTCGTGCGGAACTCCATCGCGTCCTCCCTGCCATCGAAGGCTGCCTGCTCCTGGCTGATCCTGGCGTGCTCGACGAACACGTGCAGTGGTTGTACGCGACCGGTCCCGCCCATGGGTTCGACAGCTCGGACATTGACGCCGCGCTCAGCGCGCTCGCAGCGGCGATGGACGAAGAGCTCGGACGGGCGGGGCACGCTCTCCGCGACGCGATCGCGTGACGTAGGCGACATCGGCACCCGGTCGCTTACGCGCCTTGCAGGTCTTGCGTCGCCAGCGACACTCGAAGCCTGCCCAAGCCGCTGCGAATACGGCTCTTCACGGTGCCCTCCGGTTCGCCGAGCATCCGCGCGACCAAGCGGTAGCTATGGCCCCCGAAGTAGGCGAGTTCAACTGCGCGACGTTCGCTCTCGGGAAGCCGCGAGAGGGCGTCACGAAGCGAACTTGCAACGGTGTGGGCGACGACCTCGGCTTCGACTCCCATCCACACCGTCGTCGTTCCCAACGCGACTCGTTTCTCGCGCGCCTTGCGGGTCGAATCGGACCGCACCACATCGAGTGCGTGCCCGTGCGTGATCGCCATGAGAAATCCGCGCAGTGTCCCACGCCCCGAGTCGAAGCGCGATGCCTGTTCCCACAGCCGGAGGAAGACTTCCTGAGCGACGTCCTCGGCGCGCGCCTCGTCGCCGACGAGTCGTCGAGCGAACGCAAAGACCGATCCACGATGACGGCGCACGGCTTCTGCCAGAGCCAACTCGTCACGTCGAACGATGGCGGCGACCAGATCCCCGTCGACGACCGTCCCCAGGTCTTCCGTCGCCAACTGCCCACCTGATCCGGTCGGTTGTGGACAATCTACGTGATTGGTTAATACCAGAAAGCGCACCGCGGATATTGAGGGGTCCACGTTGAGTGGTCCGCGGGTTATGCGAGTGCTGGTGGGTTTCGGTCAGTCCATGCTTGGGCGAACTCGCTGGGTGTGAGGTCGCCGTGAGCGCTGTGCGGACGGTTGTCGTTGGGTTGTAGTGGATGCGCCAGTGCTCGATGAGGACCTGCGCTTCGAGCAGGTTGTCGAAGTGCCGGCCGTTGAAGCTCTCGATCCAGGCGCTCTGCCACGGTGAGCCGGGATCGATGAACCCACTGCCGACACCGTTGAAGCGGCACCAGTCCGCGCCCCGCGCGGGCGATGAACTCGGGTCCGTTGTCGAACCGCACGAACGCCGGCATGCCACGGGTCAACGCGATGGGGTCGAGGGTCGCGACGACCTTGTCGGCGTCGCAGTTCCGTGAGTGGGTTCCTCGACATGCGTGCGATGTCGGTCTAGCGTTTCGCCCCGAGCGGTCGGGGCGAGCGATCGGCGTTGGCAGCTGCACGTTGGTTGCGCAACGGACGTTCGGCGCGATGGCCCTCGGAGCGTCCAAAGTCGTGTCTCGATCGTTGCGGATGTCGCAGCCGGTCGGTAGCGTCGGCGACTGCGCAGCACGGACGTGCCGCACGCGCGAAATCGCGTCGGGTCTTACCGGCTGCTGGAAGCAATCCGTCTTGGAAAGGGCGAAGCATGATGCGTGCATGGCGACGCGCGATTCCGATGGGAATCGCGCTCACAGGTTTGTTCGGCTCGACGATAGGAGCGACCGGCGCAGCGGCTTCGGCCTTGCCGAAACCCGCGTTTACGACCGTGGCGAGTGGGTTCGATAATCCTCGAGGTATTGCGATCGGCGAAGACGGACGGCTCTACGTCGCAGAAGCGGGCCGTGGCGGCTCGACCTGCGTGCCGGGAGGACCCGGCGGAGGAAATACGTGCGTCGGGTTGACCGGCGGCGTCAGTGTCATCAGCGAGCATGGGGCGCATCACCGGATCGTTTCCGGTCTCCTCTCGATCTCTGACACGGGCGGCGTGTTCGCCACCGGCGCGGACGGGCTGACCCGAACCGACGACGGCGGTCTCTCGACCGTCATGACCAGCTGCCCGCAGCAGGTGAGCCAGGTGCCGCCCGGCGCGTTCGCTCCGTCCCTGGTCGCGGCCGCGAAAGCGCAGGCCGGACAGATCATCAAGGTAATGCGGAACGGAAAGTTCGAGACCACTGCCGGAGTGGGCAGCTTCGACTGGAACTGGAGCTTGACCCACACGAACCTGGTTCCCGGCCAGTTCCCGGATTGCAACCCCTACGGCATCCTGGCAAGTGAGCACGGCGCATGGGTCGTCGATGCTGCCACGAACACGCTCGACCGAGTTTCGTCCCATGGGAAGATCCAGATCGTGGCCTTCTTCCCCAACCCGCCCAGCTCCGACGCTGTCCCGACCTGCCTCGATCGAGGACCCGACGGAGCCCTCTATGTCGGTGAACTCACCGGTGGGGGCAACAAGCCCGGCGCTTCGGTTGTCTGGCGGGTCGACACCCGCAAGCCGCACCCGACACCAACGGTGTGGGCAACCGGTCTGACGGCCGTGACCGGCTGTGGTTTCGCCGACGGAAAGTTCTACGCCACCGAGTTCTCGACATTAGGTCTCGACAACGCTGCGCCCGGGACCGGTGCGGTCGTCAGCGTACGCGCCCACAGCAACTCACCAACCGTCGTGGCCAACGGACTCAGTTTCCCGAACGGATTCGCCGCCCACGGAAACAACCTCTACGTGTCGAACTGGAGTGTTGCCCCAGCCGTGATCCCCGCAGGCGCGCCACCCTTCCTACGCCCCGGAGAAGTCGTGCGGATACAAATCCACGACGAAGACGACGACTGACCAACACCTCGACCCGAAAGACCGACGATCAGGTACGCGTGAACCCCTGCTCCGGCAGGGGTTCACGTCGTCTCGGGTCAACGCACGCGTTCAACTCGCTCGAGCTCTGACCCCTGGCCCTGCTGGTCGCGACCGCCAAGATCACGTGCTCGCGAACAACGAAGCCGGCCATGTCGAACAGCGCGGTCGCGCCATCGCTACCGTGACCAATCACCAGGGGTCTCCCTCGCGAGCAGCCTTAGACAGCGGCAAGAGTGGCGAGGCCCCTGGCCTCGTTGGTGGACCTACAAACCCGGCCCGTTCACGACACGACCCCAGCGTTCATCGCGAAGAGCCGCATAACCCGCGGACCACTCAACGGGGACCCCTCATCGGGACGTCGCGAGCCGGAGACGAATCAGCGCCCGGTCGCTTGGCGCTCGCCGGTCGAACAAGTGCTCAATCGGTCAGTGTGACGGAGACCGTCGCGGTCGCGCACGTGCGGTACGTGTCGCACACCGAGTACGTGAACGTGAACGTGCCCTTCTTGTCGGGCGACTTGTAGTTGACCTCGTCGGCGCCGCCGACGTTGACGACGGTGAGCGTCCCCATCTTGTTGCCGGGCCCCGTCGGGCCGTTCGTGATCGCCACGCTGAGCGGGTCGAGATTCCCGTTCGGATCGAAATCGTTGGCCAATACCGGAATGAGCAACGTTGCCTTCTTCTTCGCGGTCGCGGCATCGGCCTGAGCGACGGGCGCGCTGTTGATCGTCGTCGGGGTGGTCGGGGGTGGTGCAGTCATCGGGGTGGTCGGCTGCGGCTCGGGTGCGGGTGTCGGTGTCGGGCTCTTCCGGGTCGTCGGTGTGTTCGGCGAGGGGACGGCACCGGAGGTCGGTGCGGTCGTTCCCGTCGTCGGCGCGGGCGCGCCGTGGCCTGCCGTCGTGCCCGGACTCGGCGCCGCGGGTGTGCCGCCCTTGCCGGGCACCTTGGCCGAAACCGCGCCGGGCGCGCCCGCCGCACGAACCGTCGTCGGCACCGGGGAAGAGCGGCTCGGGCCCGAGCGGCCCGCGCTCAGGGCGCGGCTGGAAGTCCCGTCGGCGGCCACCGTGGTCGACGGCGGCGGTTGGTCCGAAGCTGCGTAGCTCGATGCCGGAGCGGCGCCCGTGAGTGCGACGGCCCCGGCCGCCATCGTGACCGCCGCCGCGGCCCGCGCGACGGGACCGAGGAGGTTCGTGAACGTCTGGCCCAGGTCGTGCACACCTGCGAGCACGGGAACCTGGGCGAGGAACGACATCGGACCCATCACCGTTCGGAGATCGCCGAGAGAAACACTCATGAACGCCCGCACGATCGCGGGATCGAAATGCGTACCGGCGCAGCGGGCGAGCTCCTGGCGCGCGGCCTGGGCGGTCATCGGCCGCTTGTACGACCGCACGGCCGTCATCACCTCGAACGCGTCGGCAACCGCGACGATCCGCCCTGCCCGGCTGATCTGCTCCCCGGCGAGCCCGAGGGGATAGCCGGTCCCGTCCCAACGTTCGTGATGCTGGTCGGCGGCATGCCACGTATCACCGAGCCACTCGCGCAGCGGGGCGAGGAACGGGATGGCCGCGGCCGGATGTCGCTTGATCACCACCCACTCGTCGGCGTCGGGCTTGCCGTTCTTGTTCAAGATCGCGGGGGAGACGGTGAGCTTCCCGATGTCGTGAAGCATCGCCGCCCACTGGAGCCGGTCGCGTTGCTCGCCCGTGAGCGGTAGCTGATCGGCGAGCAACTTCGTATAGGCGCGCACGCGATCGGAATGACCGCGCGTGCGGCGGTCGTGCGCATTCAACGCCGCGAGGAGCGTCAGGATCTCCTCGGCCGCGTGCGCAGGTTCGCGCAACGACGCGTCGGAGTGCGCGCGCTCGACCAGAGCCACGAGTTGTTTCGGGGAGGTCGAGCGCATCGCGACTCCGAGCCGAGACGGGGCCTGGTCGGGAAACACGAGGGTGAGCCGCAACAGGGTCGACAACGGAAGCAGCCGGCGGGCGCCCCGATCGACGAGGCGCAGCACCGCGAAGCCCAGGATCAGCAGACCGATCCACCAGGCGACGAGCACGCCGACACTCGCCGGGCGGCGCACCAACTTCGTCGCGAGCGCGGTCGCCACCACCGACGCCAACACCGGGACGACGGTCACCCCGACGCGGACGCACCGGGCCAGCGCAGGACGACCGGTCCACGCACTCGACCCGTCGCTTTCCGCCACTGGCCCAGTCGCCACCGAGAACCGCCCTGGGGATCCGTCCACCGCGCCCGAAGCGACCCCTCGCTCCGGCTCACGAGCCATCCGACACTGCCTGTCCGCACTCTCCTGTTCGTATCTCGGCTCCGCCTTCCCCGCCCTTGAAGGCGGACACCAGATCCCGGACGATCCGTAGCGCGCAATCTGTGGGAACTCCGCAGCGCCGCGCGCCGCGGAACCGAGACCGCGCCGTCCGGACTCTGCTGGTTGCGCATAGCGCAACCGGCAACTCTGTAGCCGAGTTTGCACGGCGTCGCAGCTCGAAATTGACCCTCCAATGAGACGGCTGCTGAGCTCGAGGAGGGCCTTTCGGAGACTGCACGGACGGGCTAAGCCTCACCAATTCGACGGCGCCGATTCGCGCAGAGGGGCTTCGTGATTCGACGAATGCAAGTTCGTGCAGGTGTTTTCGCGAGGGAGTTTCGATGGGACGGAATCGTGACGCAACGTGTGTGAATGATCTTGGAGTGGTCGAGTGTTAAGCGCGGGTGTCGAACAACGCGACCGCCAGCGGCCGGTCCGGATCAATACCGCACTCGCGCGCGGCGGCCAGCAGCGCTCGTCGCAGAGCCGTCTTCTCGGCGTCTGTGGGCGGGTCGATACGCATGGGCGCGCTCCTCGGTCGATGAACCGTGAGGGAGCGCTGCGGCGGACTCCGAGCCAATCTCCAGTCTGCCCGCTCACAGGCGCTCCTCGCCGACCGCGGGCTCTTGGACCTCGCTCGTTGCAGTGCCCAACAGCACGTCGATCGTTGTCTTGGCGCTCACGACTCGACGTCCGAGCGTGAGCACGGGGATCTCGCCTGTTCGGACGCACTCGTACGCGCTGGATCGGGAGATTCCGAGCTGCTCGGCGACCTCGGGGACCTCGGGGACCTCGGGGACCTCGGGGACCTCGGGGACCTCGGGGACGGTGTAGGCGAGACGTGACGGCACGTGATCCTCCTGGTTGTTGGGTCCAATACGGATAAGCGCGTCCGGGACCGAAAACGCGACACGCTTCGGGCAGTTCGTGCCTCGATTTCGCTCGGTAATGCGGCGGTGCACACCTACCGTGCAGACACACTTCAAGGGTCGACCGGCGTCACACCTCTGCGTCGGATCGCGTTGTCAGCCGCGCGTCAACCATCGCCGAGAATCATCTCGCCGAGCTTCTCGGCCGCCTCCGCCTGGAGGCCCGGGATGACATGGCTGTACAGATCGAGCGTGATCGAGATGCTCGAGTAGCCGAGGCGTTCGCTCACGATCTTCGGATGCACGCCGGCCACGAGCATCAAGCTCGCGGACGTGTGGCGCAGGTCGTGCAGCCGCACCTTCGGTAACCCGGCCGACGCGACGAGCCGACCGAACAGCACCGTGATCCGCTCGGGATGCATCGGCAAGCCGTCTTCGCTCGTGAACACGTAGCCGGTATCGGTCCACGCCGCGCCCCACGCGAGCCGCTCCTCGAGCTGGCGTCGACGATGAGCGCGCAACACGGCAACCACCCGCGCATCGAGACTGATCGTGCGGCGGCTCGATCGCGTCTTCGGATCCGACTCGTGCACGAGATACGCCACGCTCACACGCGCCCGACGCACCGCGAGCACACCCGCCTCCAGGTCGACATCCGCCCACCGGAGCCCGGCCAGCTCGCCGCGCCGCATCCCAGTCGCGAGCACCAACACCCACAACGCGTACAGGCGATCGGCGACCACCGCTCCAAGGAACCGGCGCGCCTCATCTGGACTCCACGCCCGCATCTCCGACGCTTCGATCCGGGGCGGTTTCACGCCGAGCAGTGGGCTGCGTAGCAGCAGGCCCCACAGCACCGCGTCGTTCAGCGCCTTCCGCAGCACGCGGTGCACCACCGCGACCGTTGTCGGCGAAAGCTCCGCCCTCCGTCGCCTCCCGCCGTTCGTGAGCAGGTCGGCGTACAGACTCCTGATGAGGAGTGCGTTGAGGTCAACCAGCTTCACCCGACCCAGCCGAGGCTTGACGTACCACTGCACCACCTCGCGATAGCTCTTCGCGGTCGACGGCTTCAGAGACGGCACATGCCCGGCCAGCCACTGGTCGAAATACGCGCCGACCGTCAGCGAACCGGCCTCGGCCACCCCGCCCGTCAACGCGACCGCGAGCGCCCGTTCCGCCTCACGCCTGGTCGCGAACCCGCCCCTCCACCGCTGCCGCCGACGACCCGACACCGGATCGCGACCGACGTCGACGACATAACTCCACGTGTTCCCGCGCTTCACGACGCTGCCTCGCATCCGCTCCTCCACAAGGGATAAGCGCACTGCGAGAGCTCAACGCGACAAACGACCTACGGACCGGCGTTAGCAACCGTTAGCAAGCAGGCCGGGAGGGCGACGGGCCGACGACCGCAAAACGGCCGTGACCTGCACCAACTCAGCGCGCTCGGAGGGAGTCGAACCCCCAACCTTCTGATCCGTAGCGCCGCTCGGACGAACCGAGTTGTCTGCCCGGTCCTCGGCTGTGTTGTCGCGTACGACGCTACCAGCGACGACGCTCAGGCGTCTATCCGTTGTTGTTCGTCGTTGTGCGTGGTCGTGGGAGAAACTGGTTAGCGAGTGGTGAGCAAGCGCGGTGGTCGGACGGCGTTTCTCGCCGTCCGAGTTTCAGTTGGTGGAGTCGATCGGGTTCGCGACGTGCAGACCGCGACGAGAGGCTGCGGCGCAAAGGTCAGTGTCCGCACTAGTGAGGAGATCCGCACCGATCTGTAGCGCGGCCGCGAGGTGGATCGCGTCGTAGCCGCGGAGTCCTTCCTGTTCGGCGAGATCGCCGGCTGCGTCCACGAGACCCTCGGTGATCTCAACGATCGTGAACTGCTGCCAGAGGCCCGCGAGCCCGATCTTGCTGCGCTGCAACTGCGCGGATGACATCCGTCGCGCGCGATTGGCAGCCCCAAGTGCCGCACGTGCTTCCACGTGCGCGACTCGGGCGCCGGCAACGACGTCAGCGCTGTCCCATATCAGCGCCGCTTGTGCGGAGCCGGGCTCTTCGATGAGCAGCTTCAGCAACGTCGAGGTATCGACGTAGGTGATCACCGCCGTTGTTCGCGCACCAGGTCACTGACTGTCGCCTTGGTGCGGACCCGACGCACCGGCCGATGCCGGGTGTGGTCCTTGGGCGCCCGCACGACGCCCGACGCGACCAACTCAGCCAACCGGTCGACGCCGGGTTCCATCGGTGTGAGGCGAGCTACCGGACGCCCGTGATCGGTGACGACGACCTCATCACCGGCCCGAACCCGCTCGAGATAGCGGCTCAGATTGTTCTTCAACTCCCGCACCCCGACCTCGACCGAGACGCCACTTGTAGCTACAGTCATGCGCACAGTGTAGCCACAATCAGCACCGGCTGGTTCCCTCCATCCGCCCGGCAATGCCGTTGTCATGCGTACCAGGATGCGTCGGATCAACTTGCCTGGAGGTAGCGGCGAAGAGCGTCACGGATGAGTTCTGAGTTCGTGCGCCCTTCGGTCTCGGCGCGCTCACGCAACGCTTCGCTCAGCTCCGGATCGAGCCGCACCGACTCCACCGATGCCGCTGACGATCCCATCGCCGGACGCCCACCACGACGGCGAAGAATCTCGTCGACGCCGAAACCCACTTCGGCCTTCGCCGCCAGCTTCTCCACGAGTTCGTCGGTGACCGGCTCACCACTTGCCGTTCGTCCGTAGTCCTTCTTCTTCGCCATGATCACCCTCCCGGCAGTAGTCGTCGGTACTTCCCCCGCATCGGCATCGCGTGGATCGCCAACGCCGGGCGATCGCCACCTCGCACCACGACGATCACTTCGAGCAGTGAACCGCTGCGGCTCGGCCCGAGATACAGGCGCAGGTCGTCGTCCAGGTCCTCAGTCACCATGGCGTTGCGCACGGCATGCTCGACGTCCTCGACCGGTACGCCGTGCTTGAGCGCCGACGGATGGATCTCCACACGGACCAATCGTACTACGAAACTAACATCCGGAACGTCGACGCGGGCAGTACCTGATTGTCACTTCGGGCAGCCGGCGTTCAGCTGGGCGAGGTACGCGTTCCAGTGCGCAACGTCGCCGGCGTGGAACACGGGGTCGATAGGTGAGCGGCTGACCGAGACCGTCACGAGGCTCGAAGCGGCCATTTCGACTCCCTGCACATGGTCGGATGCCAGTGGTTCGGCGACGATGGCATTTTGAGCGTCGGAATCTCTCCATTCGGCATTCAGGTGCTTGGTGGCCAGGACCGCCCGGAGCCTTCCCACCGTCGCATCAAGAAGTCCCGTGCAATGCAACGGCTCGCCGGGACCAAATGCCGACGTCGACGACGCGTAGCGTTCTCCCAACCGTGCGGGACGTCCGAGCGTCACCTGCGCGGCGCCGCGGAAACGGCCGGAGATGTCGAGGCCGATCGGACAGCTGCCGCCGCCGGTCGCACACGAACCGCCGCTCAAAGTACGAATCAGATTCTCGTTCCCGAGATCGCTGCCGATGTAGACGACGGTGCCGACGAGGCTGGGCGAGACCGGCAGCATCGACAGCGTGATGTCGAATCCGCGTTGCGAGAACGCGGCCGACAAATTGCGGCTCGCGGCGTAGGGATCGGTGACGTAGGCGATGATGTCGCCCTTCGTACCGGCCTCGAACCGCACGCCTTCCGCCGCTGCGGCAGGCTCGGGGGCCACGTGCAACCCCGACCCGCCGGTCGAGACCAGCACCGTGGTCGCGACCGCAGCGGCAACGACGAGTGCGGCCAACGAGTACGCACGCGATCGCCGTACACGCCGCCGACGCGGGTGGTCGCCGACGATCGCCTCCAACATCTCGGCGCGCACATCGGCCGGGAAGACGGCGTCGACGCGGCGCGCGTCGTCGGGTCGAACATCCCGCAGGAACTCGTCGACGTCGATACTCATCGCCTCTCCTCGTTCATGGAGGTGGTCAGTTGGTTCTCTTCGACCGCGGCCACCAGCCGCGCCCGGGCGCGCGAGAGCCGCACCGCGAACGCGCCCTCCGTACAGCCGACGACTTCGGCGGCTTGACGCGCGGTCAAGCCGTCCCAGGCGACGAGCAAGAGCGTCTCGCGCTCGGACGGGTGGAGTTGCGTCAACGCGGCTACAGCGACCGCTCGATCGATCACCGTGTCGGCCGGATCGACCACGTTCAGATGCGTCGCGCCGGCCGCGAGCCGTTCGACCAGACCGTCTCGCCGGCCACGAGCCCGCCGGAGTTCCGACAACACGTTGCGAGCACATCCGATCAGCCACGCGATCGGATCGTCGGGAAGGTCCGCTATCCGCCGCCAGGCGATCTCGAACGTGCGCGACAATGCATCTGCAGCTAAGCCCGGATCGGCGCGCGCGAGCAGATATGCCGCCACCCGATCAAACGAGTCGGCATAGATCCGTTCGAACACAGCGTCGGGATGGGTTCGGCCATCCACCGGTTGCCGCGCCATACCCCGGAATGGCCGCACAGACCCGAAACCTTACGTAGCGGCGACAGGAATATCTCCGGATCAGAATGCACGGGTAACTCGGCACGTCGAACGCGGCCATCCGCAGGGCCACGGCGATGTGGCTCGCCGCAGCAGCCGATAGCGATCCGCGCAGCGACGCCCGCACTCAGCCTGGTTGCGTCTAGCGCAACCGGCAATTCTGTGCCGATCTTGGACGGGGTCTCGAAGCGCAAGAAGTGCAGCTTCGGGGAGAAGCTGGCTGAGATCGACGAACGGTTGGCGGAGCTGCGCAGACGGGCCGAGCTTGATCGGTTCGACGGGCCCGATCGGCCGAGAGGAGCCTGCCGATTCGTCGAATGCAAGTTCGTGCAGCTTTTCGCGAGGGTGATTTCGATGGCGACGGCATCGTGATGCAACGTGTGTGAGAGCTCTGAACGCAAAGTTCGCAGCATGGTCAACCGAACGGCGGCGACGTCGGGAGTCATCTCGAGTGAGGTGCACGTCGAGGTCGGGGGTCAACGGCCGTGGTGGTTGCGCCGGCGACGCGTCGACGTGCTCACACGACTCGACGAGTGCAGCCAACAGCCGCGCGCCGGTCGAGGTCAGCGGTTCGCCGATTCGGGCAGAGGCGCTGAGCCGCCTCGTAGCGGGTCCGTCACGGTCGCGGCTTGTTCTCTCGCCGGTGCCTTCGACGCGGGCGTGTGCGCCGCCAGGAAGGCCTCGAACGCCATCTTCGAGATGACGACGCGTCGACCGAGCGTGAGCGACGGGATCTCGCCGCGGCGGATGCACACGTAGGCGGTTGATCGGGAGATGCCGAGCATCTCGGCGACTTCGGGGACGGTGTAGGTGCGTCGGGTTGTCATGAGTACCTCCGGGTAGCGGCTTGTTCTTCTGATAGGCGCACGGCCGGCCTCGAACGCGACAAATTTCGCCGCGCGTGAGCGTCGTGCAGACCTTGCGTGCAGACGTTCGTTTAGGTCTGCACGTCGTCGATGTCGAGAATCTCACCGAGGCGTTCGGCGGCGTCCTCTTGCAGTCCAGGCGTGAGGTGGCTGTACGTGTCGAGGGTGATCGCGACCGACGAGTGGCCAAGTCGCTCCGACACGACCTTCGGGTGGATGCGCGTCGCCAACGCGAGCGACGCGGCGGTGTGGCGCAGGTCGTGCAGCCGGATCTTCGGGAGGTCCGCGGCTTCGACGGTCACCCGGAACAGGTGGCTGATGCGATCCGGGTCGATCGGTGTTCCGTCCTCGCGCACGAACACGTAGCCCGACTCGACCCACACGTCCTGCGCGTAGTCCCGCTCAGCTCCTTGACGCGCCTGATGCTGGCGCAACGCGGCGACGGTGCCCGCGTCGAGTGCGATGACGCGCCGGGACCGTTTCGTCTTCGGCTCCGAGACCTGCGCAGCCGAGTAGACGAGCACCCGCGTGTGCTGCACCGACAACCGCCCGGCCCCAAGATCGAGGTCGATCCAGCGCAAGCCGGCGACCTCACCGCGCCGCATCCCAGTGACCAGGAACAGCCGCCACATCGCAACGAGCCGATCATCGGCGACGAAGGCCAGGAACCGACGCACGTCCGGCGGCGACCACACCGACATCTCCGTATCCGCGCGCCGAGGCGCCACGCCCGCATCGCACACGTTGCGATCGACCAGCTCCCAGCGCAACGCGTCCTGCAACGCACGGCGCAACAGGCGGTGGCAGTACCGGACTGTGGTGGTCGACAGCGGACCGTCTCGGAACCGACGGGGCGTGCGCAACAGCGCCGCCTGCCATGACCGGACATGCTCCGGCGCCAGGTCGCGCAGTCGCACCTGCCCGAGATGTGGGATGACGTGATCGCGCACACACCGCTCGTACGACACCGACGTGGTCGGTCGGCGCGTCGGTTCCGACGACACCAGCCACTCGACCAGGAACTCACCCAGTGTCGGCCCGGCCGGTTCCGTCGGACCGGCTTTACGGTCCTCGAGCTCGACCAGGAACCGCCGCCCGGCCGACAGCGCGTCCCACTTCGTGCGATACCCGCCGCGCGCGACCTGCCGGCGCGGAACGTCGTCGCGCGCGGGAACCCGCACCGCGAACGACCAACTCGCGCCGCGTCTCATCACTGCCATCGGAAGACCCTCCTCGGTACGGATAAGCGCGCCGAGGACCGAAAACGCGACGAGGAGAATCGAAATTGGTGAGCAATTCGGGCCCCGAGAGCCCGCTGCACCGTCCCTACCGACGTACCTAGCGGGAGCAACAACCCCGCTGATCAGGCAAGACGTTCAGCGCGCTCGGAGGGAGTCGAACCCCCAACCTTCTGATCCGTAGTTATGCCCAGGACGTCCATCAACGTCCGTCACCAGGGCGAATGCTCCACGGCTGTCCTGCGAAATCCACGAGAGTCCAGCCCGTAGTCCGTCAGTTAGTCCGTCAGAGTCTCAGGCCCCGAGCGGAGTGACGAGCACCGCGTTGCCGGGATCGCGCGCCAACAGATCCAGCACGCCCAGCAGCGCCTGCACGCCGCCGATGGGCGATCCACATGTCCCGCTCACCGTTTGCCGCCTATTCCTCGGCCACTTGCTGCTGGAGGTCCTCGATGGCGGTCAGGATCCACTGCGTGAGGGCTCTGGAGAGGCGAGCGGGAGGACGCGCGCATTGGGCAGGTTGATGTCGACGATCTCGGCGGTCGCGACGTCGGCGGTGATGACGTCGGCGTTCACGAGGTCGGCTTCCCGAGGAGCGACTGTTCGAGTGGACCGC
>JBEPUZ010000053.1:0-20983 GCA_041691275.1 Actinomycetota bacterium
GCAGGTTCAAATCCTGCCCCCGCCACCAACGAGAATCGCAGGTCAAGGCCGGTGCTCACGCACCGGCCTTCCGCGTTTTGGTCTGTCTGCAGCGGGAATGGTGCCGGAATTGGTGCCGTACATCTCGTCCGCTGTTCTGCAGCCGATCGCGTCGCCGACGGTGTGC
Organism: Actinomycetota bacterium; assembly: GCA_041691275.1. Classification (GTDB taxonomy): domain Bacteria; phylum Actinomycetota; class Acidimicrobiia; order IMCC26256; family PALSA-610; genus PALSA-610. The sequence goes on from JBEPUZ010000053.1 coordinate 167, forward strand.
CACACAACCCGATGGTCATCGTCTCGACCACGCACCGCGACGCTTCGTGTCGTCTGCTCCCGTCGTGTCCCGTTGCGTGTCGTTCTGTCCCGCGTCGACGGCGCGTGCGACGCCGCGTTCGACGTTGTCAAGGTGACCATCGGGTAGATAACCCGATGGTCGCAGGACTCCCCTCCTGAGGGTCATGAGGCGTTGTTAGTTCATCGTCCTTCGGCACCGAGTTGGCGCAGGAAGCTGCGGTAGTCGGTACGCACGCATTCATCGACGAGGCGACCCTGCTCGTCGAGCCGGAAGATGTTGATGAGATCCCACACGACTCGGTTCCCGTTGGGCGGCAGTGGACCAGCGGGGGAATTGGTGAACTCGCGTGTGAACGTGCCTTCGATCCAGGTCTGGCACGCGACCGTGAGTCCGTCGACGATGATGATTCCGCGCCGGATGGAGCGGTCCTCGAACGCGGCGCGGATCGACTCGAACTACGCGGTGAGCCCGGCGCAGTCCGTCTCGAAGCCGTCGGCCCGTAGAAGCGGAAGGCGGCGGTGTCGAAGTACGTGTCGGTCTCGGCCGGATCGTCTCCGGACACTTCGAGTTCGCCGGCCCGAACGACTCGCCGAACAAGTTCGTCGCGTGTGATCTTCATCCACTCGTCTCCTTGTTGCTGCACGGCGACTATGCCCCGACGCTGGGCATGTGCCTGGGTCACCCGCACTTCACAGTCGTCCTCGCAGTGCTACGCCGCAATCTCAGAGGTCGCGACGGCACTCGAGGCGCTCGACACTCTGTCCGATGATGAGATGGAGATCATCGGTTCAGACACGGAAGCCTCCTCGACGGGAAAAACTTCACGTGCTACTCGCGGACTGGCAGACGATGGGTGAAGAGGGATCGTCAATGGGCTGTGTGCGACCCGGCTTCGTTCAGGAGGCCGGCGAGGAGGATGTCGAGCATCCTCGCGAGCTCGTGTACGAGCTCGACCGGCGGTAGCTCCTGGGCGGCCCATCGGTAGAGGATGCCGAGGTAGCCGTCGACGACGAGCGCTCCTGCGACGCTCGGGTCCAGGTCAGCGCGAATATCGCCTCGGTTCTGTCCGATGGTGATTGCCTCAGCGAGTAGCTGCGCTGATCCGAACCATCCCGGGATGAGCGCACTGCCGGCTTGCAGCGTGCAACGGACGAACGCTTGGTTCGCGGCGCGATCGGACTCGTACCACTCGGCCAGGTGTCGAAGCATGTCGTGAAGGACGGTCGAGGTCGGGACATCGTCCTCGCGGTTCGCATGCAGGATCGACGCGACCTCATCGCGGCGTGCCTCCGCGAGGCCGATGATGAGGTCCTCCTTGCGGGGGAAGTAGTTGAACGCGGGCGCCCGGGAGACGTCCGCCGCCAATGCGATGTCGTCGAAGGTGGTGGTGTGGTAACCGCGCCGCCCGAACGCGGCGAGCGCCGCGTCGAGCAAGCGTTGCCGCGTGTCGGCCTTGCGCCGCTCCCGTCGGCCCGCGGGTGCTGCCGTCTCCTGCTGCTTTTTGGAAGTCGGGCGGCTCATCGATGCATTCTAGACTTACGTCTAAAAATAGACTAGAGTCTAGGTCGGCCGGTTTCGCATTAAAGGGCGGCCGGACGACGTCGGCAGGGCGGATGAGGCGAAAGGTGATCTCGAATGAGTGGCATCACGATTCACATGATCGTTCCGGGAGCAGCCCGCGCCGTTGATTGGTACCGGGACGTGTTCGGTGCGCAGGAGCAGGGTCGCATCACTCTGCCCGATGGGCGTTTGATCCACGTCGAGGTGCATGTGGGTGACACGACGGCGATGCTCGCTGACGAGTTCCCGGAACATGGGGCGATGGCGCCGACCGTCGGCGACGCGTCGGCCGTCGCGTTCTATCTTTCGTTCGCGGACGTGGACACGGTGTGGCAGCGCGCCCTCAATGCCGGCGCCGAGGTGCACCGAACCCTGCAAGACACGGCCTTCGGTGAGCGCGACGGCCAGATCGTCGACCCCTTCGGCTACCGGTGGGGACTCACGCAGCATCTGCGCGACGTGTCTGCGGATGAGATGAGTCGCGCCGCTGCGGCGATGTTCGCGAGCTGATCGCGATGCGCTATCAGTTGCTCGGCCGGACCGGCCTTCGCGTCTCCAAGCTCTTCCTCGGGGCAATGACCTTCGGAGAACAAGGTGGTGTCGGCGCGCCCTTCGACGAGTGCCGCCGCATGTTCGACACCTACGCCAACGCGGGCGGGAACGTCATTGACACGGCGATCAATTATCGCGGCGGCGAAAGTGAGACCATCGTCGGCCGACTGCTCGAGGGCTGCCGAGACCGCTTCGTCGTGGCCACCAAGTACAGCGTGTCGCGCGACCCGTCAGACCCGAACGGAGGCGGCAATCATCGCAAGAACTTGCGGCTGTCGCTGGAGACGAGCCTGCGCCGCCTCAAGACCGATTACATCGACCTGTACTGGGTTCACATCTGGGACAGGCGGACACCAATCGAGGAGACCATGCGCGCCCTCGACGACGTGGTCCGCGCCGGGAAGGTCCTCTACGTCGGGATCTCCGACACGCCGGCGTGGGTCGTATCGCACGCCAACACCCTTGCGGACTGGCGAGGATGGACACCATTCGCGGGACTGCAAGTCCCCTACAGCCTCCTCAAAAGGGACATCGAACGTGACCTGTTGCCGATGGCCGAGTGGACTGGACTGTCGGTCGCGGCATGGTCACCACTTGGCGGCGGTGTCCTCAGCGGCAAGTTCACCGGGAGCAGTGCGACTGCTACCACCGGCGCCCGGATCGCGCCCGAGTCGATCAGCGATCACGACCACAACGTCGCCCGCGTCGTGGGAGAAGTAGCCGCCGAGATCGGGGCGAGCCCATCCCAGGTCGCGATCGCCTGGACGATGGTCCACTCAGGTGCTGTGCACCCCATCCTCGGCGCTCGCCGTCTCGAGCAACTGATCGACAACCTCGGAGCCCTTGATTGTGAACTCCCGCCCGACGCGATCGCACGGCTCGACGCAGCCTCCGAGTTCAACGTCGGCTTCCCTACCGATTTCATCGCCGAGACCGAACCCTGGGTGCTCGGCCAAGCCGCGGCCGTCACCGACCGAACTGCTCACGCCTGACGTCACTCATAGAGACGTCGGGATCGGAACCAACTCGACACCGAATGCGCCGAACGACGCGTCCTTCTTCGTGGTTGCTTCATGATCGCGGCTCTCTCGGAGTACGACAGTCGGCCGCGCCCAGTACCTGCTCGTGACGACGAACCGTGGTTGACGGCCTCGCATATCCGGGCGCGTCGGTTTGCATCGCGCGTGGTGCCGTGATTCTGCCGTTCCTCGCCGTACTGAGCGGGAGTAGAAGGGAGTAGACGTCACGAAGCCCGCGCGAATTGCCTCGTCACCGGGACTGCACGGGAGAGAACGGGACCAGAGGTCACGACACTGGGCCGGCTCATAACCCGAAGGTCGCAGGTTCAAATCCTGCCCCCGCCACCAACGAGAATCGCAGGTCAAGGCCGGTGCGCAAGCACCGGCCTTCTGCATTTCGGTGTCGTTGCCGCGCGATTGGTGCCGGAATTGGTGCCGTACACCGCGTCCGCGATCTTGCAGCCGATCGCGTCGTCGACGTGGTGTCGTATAACCCGATGATCTTCGCCTCGACCACGCCGCGCGACGCATCGTGTCGTCTACTCCCGTCAGGTCCCGTCGTGCGTCGTCCTGTACCGCGTCGACGACCCTTTCGATGCGGACTTCGCCGATGTCAAGGTGAACCTCGGGCCAATAACCCGATGACGCCGCCTATCCGTTCCGCATGACGTGTCTGGCCGGGGCTGTCGGGAACTACGCGTCGCGTCGTTCCAGCGTGAAGAAGGCGGCGGCGAGGATTGCTGCGATGTAGGCGCAGAAGAGTGCCAGTCCAGGACCGGGGTTGAGCGAGTCGCTGGTGTGGCGCACCGCGGTCATTGCGAGCCCGGCGCCGCCGGGGAGCAGTTTCTGGACGTCGGTGTTCCATGGGGACGGGAGGGCCTCGGCGAGGATCGGCAACACCAACACGAGGCCGAACAGTGTCGAGACTGCTCCTGCGGTTCGTCGTAGGAGTGCACCGAGTCCGAGGCCCATGATGCCGATGCCGGCGAGGTACAGGCCGGAGCCGAGGACTGCGAGAAACACGTGCGGGTCGCCGATACCGACGCCGAGGTGTTTGCCGGCGAGGATCGATTGGCCGATGAAGAACGTGATGAACGAGGACACCTCGCCGATGACAAGCGCGAGCGCGCCGAACACAATGAGCTTGGTGGCGAGGACGGCAGAACGTCGCGGAACGGCGCCGAACGTGTTGCGAATCATGCCGCTGGCGTACTCGTTGGTCATCGCCAACACGCCCAGCACGCCAACCGCGAGTTGAGCGAGGAAGATGCCGCGCAGCGACTGCGCGGTGGGATCGAAGTCGAGTCGGTCACTCAGGCTCAGGTGGCCGAAGCGGCTTACGAACGCGTAGCTGAGGAGCGCGCCGAACCCGATCATGATGGCGAAGGTCGAGGCGACGGTCCACCACGTCGATCGGACGGACCGCAGTTTCGTCCATTCCGACGCGAGCACACCCTTCACGTTCAGGCGGCCCGGCGGAAGAGATGAGTTCGATCGTGCCGTCGGGTCGGATGATGCGGTTTCGGTCATCATTGTCATTGGGATGTCTCTTTCAGGCTGCGTTGTGGTTGACGGACGCGAGCGACGACTGACCGTCGGGTCGGTACTCGACGCTGTCCTGGGTGAGTTCGAGATAGGCCTGTTCCAGCGACGCCGTTTCGGCGACGAGCTCATGGACCGGCACGCCCGCGGCTGCGGCGAGCGTCGCGACTTGTGGGCAGTCCATGCCGGTCACGATCAATGCGCCGTCGTCACGCGTTTCGATATCGCTCGCGGCGTCCGTTAATGCGGCTCGGAGTTGATCGAGTTGCGGTGAACGAACGCGGACACGATTGCCCGAACTGCGGCGAATGAACTCCTCGACGGTCGTGTCGGCGATAAGCGCGCCGCGACCGATCACGATGAGTCTGTCCGCGGTCATTGCCATCTCGGTCATAAGGTGACTCGACAGCAGGATCGTTCGTCCCTCGGCCGCAAGATCACGCAGCAGAGTGCGGATCCAGATGATGCCTTCCGGGTCGAGACCGTTGACTGGCTCGTCCAAGAGCAGCACCTCGGGATCGCCCAGCAGCGCGCCGGCAATTCCGAGACGCTGATTCATGCCGAGGGAGAATCCCCCGGCGCGCTTGTCGGCGACACTGGTGAGCCCGACCGTCTCGACCACTTCGTCCACCCGGTGTGCGTCGATGCCGTTGGCCTGTGCGAGGCAGAGGAGATGGTTGCGAGCCGACCGTCCGGGGTGAATGCCCCGCGCCTCGAGCAGCGCGCCGACCACGTGTAACGGATTATGGAAGCTGCGGTAGGGGCTGCCCTGCACCGTCGCGGTGCCGCGCGTGGGGGCATCGAGGCCGAGGATCATGCGCATCGTGGTCGACTTGCCCGCCCCGTTGGGGCCGAGGAATCCGGTCACCAGACCGGGCTGTACATCGAAGGTCAGATCATCGACCGCGACGACCGACCCATAACGTTTCGTGAGGTTCCGGGCTTCGATCATGAGATGTCCTCCGAGCGTTGGCGATGAAAAGTGACAGATCGAACGGTACGGATCGGAGGCATCGGCGGGAATCGCCGGAGCTCGACAATCCACCGTGCTGACGGGAGCACCGGAGGGCGGCTGATTCATCCTTTGGGATGACTGCAGAGATGACGTGAAGCTGATGGCGGGTCGACCCGAGTCCCTTACGCTGACATCGTGAACGCGATTCCCCGATGGCTGCGGATGCACCCTCAAATCGGTGACGCTGCCGTCGCCGTGGTCTTCCTGTTGTTCGGCACCCGCCTGCTCCAAGGCGACAAGCCGCTGGCAATCTCCGTACCGATCGCGCTCGTTCTGACCGTGCCGCTCGTCTTCCGACGCCGCTACCCGGTCGGCGTGTTCGCGGTCATCGCCGCAGCGGCATTCGTCCAGTGGCTCGTGAACCTTCCGATCGCATCCGCTGACCTCGCGGTCCTCGCCGCGCTGTACACGGTCGCCGCGTACGGCCGCGATCGTCGGGCCACGTTCGTTGCCGCGGTCGTGGCGATCGGTGGGGTCGTGCTCGCTGTCGTCCGCTGGCACGGAGGGCATCCGCCGGCCAGCATGATTGTGCCGATGGCGGTGACCGCCGTCGCTCTCGCGCTAGGCGACGACCGACGGACGCGTCGCGCGTACTTTGCCGGACTCGAGGAGCGGGCCGAACGCCTCGAACGTGAACGTGATGCCCTCGCGGCTGTGGCTGCGTCGACCGAACGGGCGCGGATCGCACGCGAACTCCACGACGTCGTCGCTCACAGCCTCAGCGTGATGGTCGCGCAGGCCGACGGTGCGTCGTACACCATCGACACCGACCCCGCGCGAGCCGGCCGAGCCATGGCGACCGTTGCCGATACCGGGCGTAGCGCCATGACCGAAATGCGTCGACTCCTGGGCGTGCTTCGGCCCACCGAAACGGGTACGGACCTCACACCCCAGCCCGGAGTGCATGAAATACCCGCGCTGGTGGCGAAAGTCCGAGGCGCGGGTCTACCGGTCGATCTTGTGGTCGAAGGTCCGCCACGCGAGCTACCGGCGGGCATGGAACTGGCGGTTTACCGCATCGTGCAAGAAGCACTGACCAATACGCTCAAGCACATAGGCCCCGGGGCTACCGCCAAGGTCGCGTTGCATTACGACTGCGCCCGCTTGACCGTGCGGGTCGCGGACGACGGCGCCGGTCTCCGTAGACCGGACAACGATGCCGCCGGACAGGGCCTGGCCGGGATGCGCGAACGCGTCGGCATGTACGGCGGAACAATTCGCACCGGACCGTGCGAAACCGGCGGCTTCACCGTGACCGCGCAGTTCCCTCTCGATCCTGGGACCGTATGACGATCCGCGTACTGCTCGTCGACGACCAAGAACTCCTACGCGCCGGATTCAAGATGGTGCTCGACGCTCACGCCGACATTGAAGTGGTCGGCGAAGCCGCGAACGGCGACGACGCGCTACGAATGGTCGCTACCACCAAGCCCGACATCGTGCTGATGGACATACGGATGCCCGGCATGGACGGAGTCGAAGCAACCCGACAGATCTGCGACGGCCCAACCGACCTGCCGCGAGTCTTGATCCTCACGACCTTCGACCTCGACGAATATGTGTACGAAGGGCTTCGCGCCGGCGCCAGCGGTTTCCTGCTCAAGGACGTGAGGCCACCGGCCCTCCTCGACGCGATCCGCGTTGTCGCGTCGGGCGACGCGGTTGTGGATCCCACGGTCACGCGGCGCCTTCTGGCCCGCTTCATCGACACGGCGCCTCCTCCTCGTCAAGCGGTCGATCCCAGGCTTGCGACACTCACGCCGCGAGAACACGATGTACTGGTCGAACTCGCGAAAGGTTCCTCGAACGCCGAGGCTGCCGATCACCTCTTCGTCTCGGAGGCAACGGTCAAGACCTACGTCGGACGCATTCTCTCCAAGCTCGGTCTGCGGGACCGGGTACAAGCCGTCGTGTTCGCCTACGAAAACGGACTGGTGCGGGCTGGGCAGCCATGATCCGCTCGACCCGTGCGCGTCTCGCGCGGCGTGTTTCCGTGTCCCGTGTATTCCTGGCGCGCGTGGTTATGAACTCGCTCTGATGTTCGATGTTGCGCGCACGTTGGTTTTCGCGCGGATTGACTCGGTTTTCGGAGTTCGAACGAAGTCTTGGGATCGCGCCGAACGTGTTGGCAACGCGGTTGGCGGGGTTTCTTGACACTGGACTCATGGCGATGCGAAGCGGATCGGAAAACTCGAAGTCGTCCCAATACGTGCTCACGGAAAAGGGACGCGATTTGGGATCGGCGGTGGTCGCGCTCACGGCGTGGGGGGATCGATGGGAGGCGCCGAACGGCCCGCCGGTGGTGTACGAGCATCGGATGTGTGGTGGAAAGGTCCGCCAGACAATGGCGTGCGACGCGTGTGGGCGATCGCTGCACTCAGACGAGATGACGGCTCGCCCGGTCCGGCGACGCGGCTCCAGAGCACAGAGGCCTTCGAACGGCGCCTGACGAGGAACCACACTCTCGCGTACTACCGACGAACCCGCTCTATATGGCCCCCGTCATTTTGCAATGATGTTGTGGAGAGCGCAAAGTTGGGTTGGATCCTGGCTGTGGCTTGATGAACGCTCCCGATGCCCAGTGAGTGCGACGCGGCAGCTGGAAAGCGACGGAGGCTGCTTCGTGGTCACGCGGCGACGTCCGGGAAGCAGCGCGATGACACCGTTTGCGATTCGGAACGCCGTTTTCAAGCCGACGGGGTTGGTTGATGAGGACGACTCAACCGTCGAGGAGGAGGCGAAGCTTTGTCATTCGGTCGTCGCGACCGACCCGGGTGATGGTGGCAGCGGCGAGGGCGCGCATCTCGTCTTCGGCGTGGCGAGCGTGGGCCGCGAAGCACAGTTCTCCCATCGGTGAGTGGAGGGTGCGTGCCCAGTACGACACGGCGATTGGCTGCAAGACGGCGCGGTGTAGGAAGGCGAGATTGCGGGGTGCTCCGCTGATGTTCTGGCGGCGGAGACCTGCGAAGCCTTCGGTGATGGCTCGACACATGAGGGACAGCGTCCGCCGGTCCGCGGCGAGCGTTGCGGCAGCGGTGTTGCAGCGGTAGAGGGCGGCCGCGACGCACGCGACAAACATCGAGTGGTACTTCAACCATCCGTCCATGTTCGTCACGGGTTGGGTTTTGAACCCGCGTTCGTTGAGGGCGCGAACGGTTTCGGAGATGCGCGGGTCGGTACCGTCCTCGAACGCGGTTGGCTGTTGTGGGATCCGCAGGTATTCGACCGTGTTGCCGTCGAAGGAACCGCCGACGCCGGGAAAGCCCAGACAAGCGACGCCTGGCAAACCGTCCGGAAGTGCCGAACGCCCGGATGGGTTGTTCCCGAAGAAAAGTAAGGCGGGTTCACCTGACACCCGAGCGACAGTCGAACAAGCCGAGGGGAGCTGATCGCTGCGTACCGCGATGAGAATCAGGTCGTAAGTCTCGTTCGTGGGGTTGTCGACGACGGTGACGGGCGAGCTCACCTCATGTCCGGTCTTGGCGTCTCGGATGGTCAACCGGTCAGTGCTCAGCTGCTGCCTTTTGGCGTGGTGGTCCAACACGCTCACCGAGTGACCGGCGGCCGCCAGCTGAGCTCCGTACACCGAGCCGATCACGCCAGCTCCGACCAGAAGTACCTTCACGCTTGTTACCTCTCCGACTAGGTCGACCTCTAAGCCGAAGCCTCAGTGCTCGTAGTCGTGTTCGAGCTGAGCGTCACTGAGAGTCTCGGATCGGTGCAGCAAACGGGGATCCCTTGCTTTGTTCGACATACGACCGGAGACTCGGTAGGAAGTGGTCCCATCCTGCGCGGCATTGGTCGTAGCAGTCGAGGTTGGGAAGCAGTCCGACGTGGCGGAATGCGAGCTGGGTGGAGTCGTCGGGTTTCTCGTCGAGCTCGAAAATGATGGTTGTGCCTTCCCAGTCTGGGAGCCCTGTGTGGGTGAGACACGTCCACTGCACGACGGATGGTGCTCGTGCTGTGTCGACGTGCATGGTGATCGTTTCGTCGAGGCCAGCGAATGAAAGTTCGAACGTCTTTCCGCTCGAGCCAGAGCCCGTTGCTGCTGATGCCCACCAGCCGACCAGACCGTCCAGCGATGTCAGGGCGTCGAAGACGCGCCGGGAGGGCCCAGCAATGGGCAGCTGCTTCGCGTAGCCGTCGGTCGCACGAGTTTCTGAGCCTCGTCGTGAACCGCCGCCGCTTTCTGTTCGGTCGAAGCCGGCTGCGCGTAGCGCTGCGGTGTCGTGGACTTGGCGGATGCGCACGATCTGACCATCGGCGACCGTGAAGTGCTCGGCTACGCGTATTTCCCCGATGCCATTGACGTCCATGTCGTACAGAATCATCGCCTCGTCGCCGTCCGCGAACTTGGACAAGACTTCGACTGCGACGACTGCGTTGCCGAAGTCGACGAGGGCTGCCGCAAAGGACTCGGTTGTGGGGTAGGTGTTCATCGGTACTTCAACGGCAAGCGCGGGCGCGAGCAAGGCGACGGCGTCGTCGAAGTGTTTCGTGGTCCAGGCCTGGTGGTACGCGTCGACGACATTGCCGGTCTTCGTTGATATCACGGTCTCTCCTCGTTGCTCTGCGCTCCGGTATGTACCTAGAACTCGAACCCCCGAATCGCTTGGTCTTCAGCTGGGGCTTCAGTGAATTGGACGCGTTGCCGCCCGGCGCGAGCACCGTCGAGGTGATCCTCAGCTCCGAGGGCGGCGGAACCCGGGTCGACATCGTTCACCTGGGCCTCCCGGACGCCGAGGCCCAGCAGCACGCTTCGGGCTGGCCGCACTTTCTGGCGCAGCTCGCCACTGTCGTCACTCTCGACTCGGCTACGTCGCATCGATCGAGTTCGCACGTGGGCCGGGGCAGTCTCGAGGAGGGCTAGGCATCTCGTATATGGAAGGCGATTGAGGCCGCGGCGAGTAACAGACAGATCTCGGCTGTGAGCACTGCGAGCGCGGCCCATGGTCGCAGGGCGGTGGCGTCCGGATGAGCTTGTATGAGGGCATCCGCGGCGCGAAGCGGGGCCATCCGGTTGATCTGTTGTCGAGTGGCGGCGTTGAACGGGTCGGCGAGGAAGACGGGCAGGGCAATGACGGCGATGATGGCGACGAGGCCGCCGGCGGTGCGGCGGGCGAGGGTGCCGAGGGCCAGGCCGATGAGCGCCATTGCCGCAAAGAGGGTGGCGGCTCCGAGGAGGCGGCGGACGGTGAGGACACTGGTGATGGTGAGCGGGATGTGGTGGCCGCTGAGCACTGCAGCTCCGGCTGCGAATGAGGCGACGGTTACGGCGAGGCCGTAGGCGAAGCTGGCGCTGAGGGTGACGGCGATCTTGGCGGCGAGCAGCCGCCCGCGTTGAGGGGTGGCTGTCAGGGTGGGGTAGATGGTGCCGCTGGCGTATTCGTTGGTGATGCAGAGCACTCCGGCGACCGCGGCGATGAGCTGGGCCACGGTCAGGCCGAACAGGCTTGCGCCGACGGGGTCGAGTCCGGGCGGTGCGTTTGCCGCGGTGATAGTGCGACAGTGCAGGAACCCCACGAGAACCGAAACGGCGCCGGCGAGGAGTGCTGTGCGGACGGTGGACCGGGTGGTGCGGAGCTTGTGCCATTCGGAGGCGATGACCGGAAGCAGCTGCGGCCCGGCGTGCAAACGGGGGCGCGGCGCAGTCATGGTGTGATCGGGGGCGGTCATTGGATGGTCTCCGTTTTGGCTGCGTTTGGGTGGCGGCCGGTGTAGTCGGTGGCGGCGTCTGTAAGCGCCAGGTAGGCCTGTTCCAGGGATGGCGCGACAGCGGTGAGGCCGGTCACCAAGACGCCGAGGGACGACGCGGTCGAGGCAATGGCGGCCGGGTCGCCGTCGACGACGGTCAGAAGATCTGCCGACGTCGACTTGGCGACAGAGGCTCCGTCGGCGGTCAGACGGGCGGCGAGCTGCGCGGCCTGCGCGGTGTGGATCACGACCGATGAGTGCAGCCCGGCCACGGCGGGAAGCTCGCCGGTGGCGCAGTCGGCGAGGAGACGACCCCGTCCGATGACCAGCACCCGGCCGGTGACCTCGGCCATCTCGGCGATGAGGTGGCTGGACACCAGGACTGTGCGGCCGTCGGCGGCGAGACCGCGCAGCAGCTCGCGGATCCAGATGATGCCTTCGGGGTCGAGACCGTTGGTGGGTTCGTCGAGTATCAAAACGGCGGGGTCCCCGAGCAGCGCGGCGGCGATCCCGAGCCGTTGGGTCATCCCGAGTGAGAGTTGGCCACCGCGCCGGCGCCCGATAGTTGCGATTCCGCAGAGATCCAACACGGCTCCCACCCGGCGGTCGGGGATGCGGTTCGATCTGGCCAACCACCGCAGGTGATCCACACTTCGCCGGCCCGGCGCAATGGACCGTGCCTCGAGCAGTACGCCGACGTCATGCAGGGGAAACAGCCGTTCCCCGTAGTAGCGGCCGCCTATCAGTGCGCGGCCCCGCGTCGGGTGGTCCAAGCCGGCGATCATCCGCAGCGTGGTCGACTTCCCGGCACCATTCGGCCCGATGAACCCGGTGACCGTGCCCGTCGGTACCACTGTCGTGAGTGCATCGACAGCGACGATGTCGCGGAATCGTTTCGACAGACCCTGCAGCTCGATCACGGCACCCTCCCCGCTCCTCAATAGTCCGGATCACGCTATACCGGCTTGCGATATAACGCAAGACGGTGTATAGTGACCGGATACACAGGCAACAAGGGGGTACCCGTGCGCAGCGGACTAGATCGCGGGGCCGATACGCCCGTGTTGGTGTTGGCAAGCTTGGCCAACGGTCCCAAGCACGGTTACGCCATGACCCAGGACATCGCGGCAACCATGAACGTGAAGCTGTCGGCCGGCACGTTGTACGCGGTGATCGCCCGGCTCGAGGCTCGAAACCTGATCGAGGCGCTGCCCACCGACGACCGGCGACGGCCCTATCGACTGACAGCGGCGGGATCAGCGGCGCTCGCCGAAGAATCGGACCGGATGCGTCAGGTTGCCGACGTCGCCACGCACCGGCTTCGCATGGGTCTCGGGGGGGTCGAGGCATGAGCGGTTCCGCACGCCATGTGCACTTGGCCCGTCGTGCCGCCGACGTGCTGCTGGCCTGTTACCCGCCGGTGTGGAAAGCGCGCTACCGCGACGAGGTTGAGGCGCTTCTGGACGAGGGTGGCGCCGATGCCCGGAGTGTGGCGAGCCTTGCCGCGGCCGGGGCCGGAGCTTGGGTGCGCCCACCCGAACACCTTTTCGACGCGCCGAGCCGGGTGCGGTCGTCGCTGGCCACGGTTCTCGCGGCGTGGACGGCGCTGGCCGGGTTGGCGTTGATCTTCGGGCAGCTCGCGCAGGATCAAGGCATCCGTTCGATGACGCCTGGCCATCCCCTCACTGTTTGGGCGTACCAGACGTACTCGATCGCTGCTCACCTGTCGGTCGGCGTCGTCGTCGTCGGAGGTGGCCCGCTGTGGCTGTCGATGCTTCGCCAGGCGTGGCGCCGGCGCGATCGCCGCCATCTGGTTCTGCTCAGCGCACCCCTCGTCGTACCGGTCGTGTTCCTGGTGCTGCTCGTCTTGGGCGCACGGTTGGTTCGCCACAGCGGGGGCGGCGGGATCGGATCGGGATGGTTCTTTGCCTTCACGCTCCTGGGTCTGATTGCCGGTGCCCTCGTAGTTACCGGACCGGCACTCGCCATGAAACGGCTCCGGCCGGCCGGAGCCGCGCTACGACTTGCAAGCCTCGCGGCGACCGTGGCGGCTTCAACAATGGGAGTAGCCGCGGCGGCCAGCGTTGTGGACGCCGCCGGCCTGTACCTGTGGGCTCCGCCCGCCAACGGCTTTACGCAAACGTGGTTCCTCTCCTTGTATTTCCCGACGGTCGCTGCTGCCGCTGCGGTGGCATTGATCAGCGCAGCCCGCGGCGCCCGCGCGATCCGCACTATTCGGTAGCCCGCCACCGCCCCGTCAATACCGCGGGATCTCAGGATGCATCCGTCGCTGCAGTCCGAGATCACGACCGGAGTGTCATCGGCGAACAGCGACGGCACTGCGGCCGCGAACGCGGTTTGCCAACATAGGAGGACCGACGAAATACGTCGTTATCGGGGACCGGCGGGCTTGTCTTCGACGAGATAATGGCGGTTTATCCGCTCGTCCCTGGCTCGACGAGATGCTCATCTGAGCCAACGAGTGCGTACGTGCCGGAAGGCCAGCCTGACTGAATGAACGGTTCAGTCAATACTGGAGCTGATGAAGCGACCGTCTCGTTCCGACCGTCTCGCCGGCATCGCGATGGCTGCGACTCGAGAGTTCGGGCGACTCGGCTACCGACGCACGCAGATGGCAAATGTTGCCGTCGAGGCGGGCGTTTCCGCCGGGGCGATCTACTCCTACGTCGAGAGTAAGGAGGCGCTGTTCCATCTGGTGTTCGTGTACGGCTTCGGTCGGCTCGACGGCGAACGCTCGGATCGTCCTCTCGCCACGCCGGCGATGGCTGAGACCGTGAAGCTGATTGGACAGGGTTTGCGCAAAGCGACCGCAACGCCGCGGCTGAGTGCTGCGCTCGAGTCGGATGCGCCGCGTGATGTTCGGGCGGAGCTGAGCGAGATCATCGAAGAGTGGTACTCGGTGATCGAACGTGTGTGGCCGTTGCTCGCGGTGATCGAGCGTTCGGCGGCCGATGTGCCTGAACTGGAAGCGCTGTACTTTCAACGCGGCCGACCCGGTTATCTCGCGCAGCTGACGCGCTATCTCGACAAGCGCGCTGGTACGGGACACCTTCGAACGACAACCGACACCGCGGTCGCCGCTCGCCTGCTCCTCGAGACCATCACCTGGTTTGCGTGGCATCGTCGCGAAGACCGCGACGCCAAGGTGTACGACGACGAACGCGCCCGAGCCACGGTTGTCGAGCTGTTGTGCGCTGCGTTCGTTCCGGTGACGTCATGACCACGTCGACCGCGCCCGCAGCTGTCTTCGACTCAGGAGTGGTCCAGGCCCGTGGTTTGGGCCGCCTGTATCTCGGACCCGTCGTCACGATTGCGGCCGCGTTCGTCGCGGTCGAGTTGGCCGTCGCCGCCGGCTACGGACTTCATCGTGACGAGCTGTATTTCCTTGCGTGCGCGCGCCATCTCGCGTGGGGTTACGTCGACCAGCCGCCGTTCGTCCCGGCCGTGGCGCGGGTCGCGGCGAGCCTGTTCGGGACCTCAGCCCTCGGTTTGCGGATTGTTCCGGCTGTCTTCGGTGGTCTGGCGATCGTGCTCAGCGCGGCGACCGCTCGCGAACTTGGCGGTGGAAAGCGCGCACAACTGTTCGCGTCGCTGGCGGCGGCGACGTCGCCGCAGGTGCTCGGCACGTTTCATCTGCTCTCGACCGCGGCGTTCGATCTGTTCTTCTGGTCTGCAATCACGTTCCTCGTCGTGAGGCTTCTGCGCACCGGTGACGAGCGCTGGTGGATCGCGATCGGGACCGTCGCCGGGATCGGCTTACTCAACAAGTTCAACGTCGCGTTCCTCGCGTTCGGACTCGTCGTGGGATTCGTCGCCACGCATCGGGTACGCATGCTTTGCAGTGGATGGCTGTGGGCCGGCGGCGCAATCGCCGTCGCGATCTGGACTCCGAACCTGCTCTGGAACGCGCATCACGACTGGGCCGCAGTCGCAATGTTGCGGAGCCTCCACCAAGAGAACTCGACCATCGGCGCGTCGATCAGCTTCATCCCGGCCCAGCTGATTGCGGTCGGGCCGGTACTGCTTCCCTTCTGGTTCGCCGGAGTGCGCCGACTATTCCGACACCAATTCGCTCGCCCACTTGCCGTCGCGTACATCGCGCTGCTGATCGTCGACGTCGCCTCGGGTGCCAAGCCGTACTACCTGGGCGGCATGTATTTCGTGCTCTTCGCGGGTGGCGGTCTGTGGCTGGAGGAACGACTCGTCACGACCCGACGGCCACCACGGCGCTACGAATGGTGGTTCGTCATCGGCGCCGTCGCCGCGATCCCTCTCACGCTGCCGGTCCTTCCCGTGAGCACCCTGGCGAAGGGAGACTGGGAATCGAACATCAACAAGGACCTGAGTGCGACGGTCGGATGGGATCACGTCGCACGCCAACTCGGCGATGTCGTCGCCGCGCTGCCCGCTTCCGAACGGGCAAACGTCGTCGTCTTCGCCGGCGACTACGGAGCAGCCGGCGCCGTCGATCTCTACGGGAAGCGTTACGGGCTCCCGCACGCGATCAGCGGCCACAACTCGTTTTGGTGGTGGGGTCCGTCCGACGCCACCGATGGCGCGACCACCATCGCCGTGAACCTCTCGCGCGAATACCTGCTGACGATCTTCTCGACCGTGACTCCAGCGGGGAGGGCCGACACCGGCCACGGCATTTGGACCGAAGAGCGCGACGCGCCTATCTGGATCTGCCGAAACCAAAAGATCAGCTGGGCTCGCGCCTGGCCCGACGCACGGCACTACGGATAACGAAGCGCCTTGACATCTCGTATCAGTAAGCTAATACTTACGGTTAGTGGCTACTTACCATACGGCCGGGATGGGTGCGCTGGGCGACGGCACCCGGCGCGCCATCTTCGAGCTCCTGGCCGACGGACCCCGGGCGGTTGGTGATATCGCCGCGTCTCTGCCCGTCTCCCGGCCTGCCGTTTCGCAACACCTCAAGGTGTTGAAGGACGCGGGTCTGGTCGTCGACCGGCCTGCCGGTGCCCGTCGCATCTACCAAGTGGATCCGGAAGGTGTCGCGATGCTGCGCGACTACCTCGAGACGTTTTGGAATCGTGCGCTCGTCTCATTCAAGCAAAACGTGGAACAAACAGAAGCGGAGGAAACATGAGCCCAGACACTCCCAACACATCGGTGCGATCGTCGATCGTGGTCGACGCTCCGATCGAGCGGGCATTCTCGGTATTCACCGACGGCATCGGCACGTGGTGGCCGCCCGACAACCACATCCTGCAGGGCGAGCTCGCGAAGATGGTGTTCGAACCCCGCGTCGGCGGCAACGTGTACGACATCGGCGTCGACGGCAGTGAGTGTCGTTGGAGTCGCGTACTCGCGTACGAGCCGCCGAACTCGTTCGTGATCAGCTGGGACATCAGCGTGCAGTGGCAGATCGAATCCGATCCCAGCCGCACGAGCGAAGTCGAAGTGCGCTTCGTGTCCGAGGGACCGAGTCGAACTCGTGTCGAGCTCGAACACCGTCATCTCGATCGCCATGGTGACGGCTGGGAAGGGATGCGTGCGGCTGTCGGGTCGCCGAACGGTTGGCAGGGTGGGCTCGAGCAGTTCGCCGCGCACGTGAAAACCTGACCGGACCGGTCGTGCAGAGTTCGGCTGCGTTGTCGGTGGCATCGCCTGTCCTGTGAGTCTCGTCGCGCTTCGTCGGCGACGGTGTCATCGCGTCTCTGTCTTGCCTGGTGCTGTTCGCTCGTCGACCGTGAGCACCTCGTTGAAGGTAGGTCCGGCTTCGATCGGGTCGCGTCGTAGGCGTCGAGTGAGGTTGAGTGGAACGTAGTTGGGCGGCTATTCGGTGCGGAGGTTCTCGGGGGAGCTGATGCGTCGGAGGAGCGGGAGCGTGATGCTGACGATGCTGAGCGCTGCGATCAGTCCGGCGAACAGCATGAGGTAGTACTCGGCACCCGGCAATCGAACGGTGGTTCCGCGCAGCGCGCGTAGGAGCAGCGTCGCGGTGAGGAGGCCGCCGCCGGCGGCGACGATTGCCAGGCCGATGAGTGGGACAGCTGCTTCGAGAAGCACTACGCCGCGCAGGACGCCGAGTGGCATTCCGCTGAGGCGTAGAAGTCCGAATGGCCGTCTGCGTTCGATGAGACCTCCGGCGATGGCGACGGCGAGGCTGCAGCCGGCGATGAGGAGGCTGATGAGTACTGCGATGTCGGCCATGTGCTGAAACTGGGATACGTCGCGGCGGGTCGCGGCGGAGACTTGACCGAGGGTCTTCGGAACGGTGATCGTGTCGGGAGCGGTGGTCTCGACCGTGGTCCGCACTCTTTCGAGCGCCGCTGTTGTTCCGTCGGTGGCGATGATGATCGCCGCGATGCGCATGGTCGCGATACGCGCGGACGCGACGGACGCGGTCGGCCACACTGTTTGCGGTTCGGTGTGACCGACGTCGAGGGAATAGATCGGCATCGCCGCGAATTGTGCGACCGGGTGGCATCGACCGATTGCTGGTGTCCGGAGGATGTCGTGGCATGAGACGACGACGGTGGGGTAGCCGTTGACTTGGTTCGCCGAGTCGAGGTGGACCAAAGTGACGCCGGTCAAGCCGGCTTGCGAACGCAGTTGTTCGGCGACTCGGTCGGCGGTGCCAGTGGTGAGTGATCCGTTTGCATTCGTCGGTCGTGCGATTGCGGTGCTGTTGGCGTAGGCGAGTGGCGCCTCCAGACCGCCGCTGCTGATTGCGGTAGAAGCCCCGGCGACGAACACGCTGCCGACGAACACCGCGAGGATGAGTCCGCTGACCGCGCGAAAAGCGGCAGTGGGATCGTCGAGGAGCCGACGGCTTGCGAGCAGGCTTGCCGGACGGCGCACGTGCCCGAAGAGCAATCTTGTTGCGGCCATGGTGAGCCACGGACCGGCAGCAACGATGCCTGCGATGACGAGTGCGAACCCGATGAGGATGGTTGGAGCGTAGGTGCTGCTGGCGTTGCGGTCGTAGGGATGTCCGGCGAGGGCGAACAGCGCGAGGATGCCGGTGCCAACGCCCAGCGGGATCAGGCGCTTCGCGTTCGGAGATGGTGGCGCGACGCGGCGAGTGACGCCAAGTGGTGACGTCGCAACTCGTCGCAGGGCCGCGGCGGCGGCGAGGGCTGCGCCTGCGGGAATCGTGATGCAGAGCAGCACGCAGGCGAGCGGTCCCACCGTCAGGTCGGCGTCGAACCATGCGTCTCCGGTGAGCGGGATCTGCACGAGGACGGGGCGGACGAGGAAGAACAGTCCGATGCCCAACAGAACGGCGATCACTGCTGCGGTCGCGGCTTCTGCCGCGGCGAGGATGGCGACCTGTCGCGGAGTTGCTCCGACGAGACGCATCGCCGCGAGGCGTTGTTCACGTCGAGACGCGGCAATGCGCGTGGCCATGCCGACGAAGATCAGCACCGGAAAAAGGAGGCCGAGCGCACCGACTCCGAGTGCGACCTGTTGGAACGTCGAGTAGCTGTGCTGGCGCGCGGCCGTCTCGATGCTGCGCACGCTGAGCGCGCCGGGCCGGCCGGCGAGGTCGGTGGGACTGTGACCCACGACCACGATCAACGAGCTCGGCGACGTGAGCGCGACGTCGCCGATCGTGCCGATCTGGCGACCGGGAAAGCGAGCGGCGAGTTGATCAGTAGGTACCGTCGTGAGTAGTCGCGCTAGTGCGGGCGAGGCGTAGAAGTCGCCCGGTGAGGGAAGTCGAGAGATGCCGGGCGGTATTGGCGACCGTGCGCCGGTCGCGGCGACGTCGACGCGTTCGATCGTGCGTCCGTGGAACTCGTCGCGGGTCCAGCGCCACCACAGGGCGTCCGACGTTGTTTCGTTGACGCTCGGTGCCCGGTTGTGGGCAGTGGTCGTGAGCCAGCCGTAGCGGGCGTCTTGTGCGTGCAAGCCGTTGTTCGCCGCTATCGCGAACAGGATCATCACCACGCCCACCGCCACGCCCGCACTGATGAAAGCAATGCGGGCCGCGGACTCGCGGCCTCCGCGCAACGTCAGACGCAGTCCGAACGCGATCACGACGCGACCGGCTCGGGCTGCGACGTGACCACGCGGCCGTCACGGACGATGATCTCGCGGTCGGCGTAGGCCGCGACACGCGCTTCGTGGGTGACCAGGACGACGGTCGTGCCTTCGGCGCGAGCGGTGTCCACCAACAGGCCCATGACTTGCTCTCCGGTGTGCGAGTCGAGCGAACCGGTCGGTTCGTCGGCGAACAGCACTCGGGGACTGGACACGAGGCTCCGCGCGAGTGCAACGCGCTGCGCCTCACCCCCTGACATCTCTCCCGGCCGGCGGTGCTCCATACCACTCAGACCCAGGCGTGCGAGCCAGTCGCGTGCGTCCTTGAGCGCGCCGCCGCGACGATCGCCGTCGAGGAGCAGTGGCAACGCCACATTCTCCTCGGCCGTGAGTTCGGGGACGAGCTGTCCGAACTGGAAGACGAAACCAAACGCCTTTCGACGTAACTCCGTTCGGGCCGTCTCGTTGAGGACGTCGATACGGCGGCCGTCGAACCACACCTCGCCGATGTCGGGACGCAGTATCCCGGCAAGGCAGTAGAGAAGTGTCGACTTTCCTGACCCGCTCGGTCCCATGATGGCCAGGAGTTCTCCCGACGCCAGGGCAAGGTCCGCGCCAACCAGCGCCGGTGTGATGCCGAACGACTTCTGCAACCCGCGCGCCACCAAGATGTGCCGGCTCACATCGAGTTCGTCCAAACGCATATTCGCGGTCATGAGTGCAACTCCGTTGCCAGCGCGTCGAGGCGCGCTTCGGTCAGGTCGATCCAGCGCAGATCCGCATCGAGGCGGAAGAGCGCGTGCTCGGCGAGCAGGCTGTCCAACAGGCTGGAGGACCGCTTGAGGGAGGTGAGCTCCCGCATGCGTTTGAGGTGCGCACGGCGTTGCGTATCGAGGTACGTATTCGGTGATCGGCCGACGAGGATCGCCAGCACGACCTTCATGAACAGCACGGTCTGGAGATGCGGTTCGGGCTCGACGGGCTCGGCGAGCCACGTTTCGAACTCCACCGCGCCCTGTTTGGTGATGCTGTAGCGCTTGCGGTCCGGGCCGGCGCCGGGCTCCACGACGCCGACAGTGACCTTTCCGTCGCGGGCCAGCCGGGACAACGTCGAGTACACCTGCCCGTAGGGGAGGGGTCGGCCGCGCCCGACGTGGCGGTCGTATTCATGCTTGAGCTCGTAGCCGTAACTGGCCTCTCGTTCCAAAAGACCCAGCAATGCGAAGGAAGCGCTCATGGGACGACTATATACCCGTGGTATACACCCGGCGCGTGACGTGTGAGCCTGCGACGATGCGACGCCAGGTAGATCGTCTCGGCGTCGATGGCCGTGAATGTGGCTGGAGCCGCGTCCTCGCGTACGAGGCAACTCCTCCG
>JBEPUZ010000054.1:0-20914 GCA_041691275.1 Actinomycetota bacterium
GACGCGACCGGTGACCCGCACTCGCTCGAAGCCGTCACGGCCCACACCGCGCTGGCCGCGACGACCGAGCGCGTGCAGTGCGGTTCACTCGTCTACTCCGCCGGCTACCGCCACCCGGCGGTGCTCGCGAACGCGATGGCGACGCTCGACCAGGTCGCGCACGGCCGCATCGTCTTGGGCCTGGGCGGTGGATGGTTGCGCAACGAGTACGACGCCTACGGGTTGCACTACGGCTCGAACGGCGAGCGGCTGCGCATGCTCGAGGAGTACGTGTGTTGCGTACGCGGCCTGCTCACCGAATCCCGCACTTCGTTCGACGGCGAGTTCTTCCACCTGACCGATGCGCAGTGCGAGCCGAAGCCCGTGCAGCCGCGCCTCCCGATCTGGATCGGTGGTGGCGGCGAGAAGGTGACACTGCGCATCGCCGCGCAGTATGCCGACGGTTGGAACGTGCCGTTCATCCCCGCCGACGTGTGGGCGCACAAAGCCGGCGTGCTCGACGCGCACTGCGAACGGCTCGGGCGAGACCCGACCGAGATCACGAAATCGGTCAACCTCGGCATGGCTTTCACCGACGAGGAGCTGCAGCGCCAGTTCGGGAAGCTGGCGAGCGCGTTCGCGCCCGGTGTGCTCTCGGGAAGCGTGCAGGAGATGGTCGACAAGGTCGCGGCGTACGTCGAGGCGGGAGCTTCCTACGTGATCCTGGCGCTACGCGCGCCGTTCGACCGCGACGGCCTCGAGCGCTTCGCGGCCGAAGTCGTACCGGCCGTACGCGGCTGAGCCCGACGGGACCATCGCGATGCCCGGATCCGGAGGCGAGCTGCGCTTCGATCCCTTGACGCGCGATTGGGTCAACATCGTCGGGCACCGCCAAGCCCGCCCCAATCTCCCGTCGGCCGGTTGCCCGTTCTGTGTCGGTGGGCTCGAGGCGCCAGGTCCTTACGACGTGCGTTGGTTCCCCAATCGATGGCCCGCATACGCGGCGGGCGCGGCGGTCGACGTGGCCGATGCGCAGGCCGCGGGTATCACCGCGATACCGGCCGTCGGCGCGTGCGAGGTCGTGCTCTTCTCGCCCGACCACGACGAGTCGTTGTCGACACTTCCCGCGGCCCAGGTGCGCACGGTTGTCGATCTCTGGGCAGCCCGGACAGAGGAGTTACTCGCGCGGCCGGGGATCGAATACGTGCTCGTGTTCGAGAACCGTGGTCGCGAGGTGGGGGCCACCATCGATCACCCGCACGGCCAGATCTACGGTTACCCGCTCGTACCGCCCGCGCCCGCACGCGAAGCTGCCGTCGCGCGCGAGCACGGGTGCGCGATCTGCACGGAGATGGAACACGAGCTCGCCTCGGGTGCACGGATCGTCGCGACGTGCGGTGACTGGGTCGCGTGGGTTCCGTACGCGTCGGGCTACGCGTACGGCATGCGCATCGCGCCCCGCGCGCACGTCGGATCGCTCGCAAGACTCGACGACACGGCGCGCGACGATCTCGCGACGATGCTCGGCGACGCGCTCGGCCGTTACAACCGACTGT
Source organism: Actinomycetota bacterium (assembly GCA_041691275.1). Classification (GTDB taxonomy): domain Bacteria; phylum Actinomycetota; class Acidimicrobiia; order IMCC26256; family PALSA-610; genus PALSA-610. The sequence continues at coordinate 1,536 of JBEPUZ010000054.1, forward strand.
GGCCCTCCGACGACCCCGGCTACCGATTTCCCTACCTGATGTGGTTCCACCAGGCCTCCGCCGCGGGTGGCGACGAGTGGCATCTCCACGCGCACGTCGCGCCGCCGCTGCGGGCGCCGGGCCTCGCCCGCTACATCGCGTCGAACGAGACGGGGAGCGGCATCCTCTCCAATCCCGTCGTGCCCGAAGCAGCAGCCCGGGCGCTGCGCGACGCGTGAACCCGACGCGTACGTACCGCGCGCCCGGTCGGGTCAACCTGATCGGCGGTCAGGTCGACTATCACGAAGGTTGGGTCGTGTCGCTCGCCATCGATCGCGACATCGTCGTGCGGGCATCGACGCGTCCCGACGGTCGGGTGGTCGCGCGCTCCTCCGCCTTCGACGACCGGGTCGACATCCGCGCCGACGGTCGCGACGACCCGACCTCGACCAGACCGGCCTGGGGCCGCGCGGTCGCGGGCGTCACCGCGGTACTGGCCGATCTCGGGCGGGAAGCCGTCGGGGTCGACCTCGGCATCACGTCGACGCTTCCCCTCGGAGCCGGGCTCTCGTCGAGCGCGGCATTCGAAGTCGCGATCGCGCTCGCACTGTGCGACGCGGCCGGATTCGCGCTCGACGGAACTCCTCTCGCCCTTGCCGCGCAGCGGGCCGAGCACGTCGCCACGGGGGTGCCGTGCGGTGTGCAGGACCAGATGGCCTCGGTACACGGACGCGCCGACCACGCGCTCTTCCTCGACTGCCGGACGCTCGAGGTCGAGCACCTCCCGATGCCGGCCGAGCTCGGCGTCGTGGTCGTCCACTCGGGTGTCGCCCGCACCCTCGAAGGTTCCCCATACGCGCAACGGCGCGCCGAGAGCGAGGCGGTTGCAACCGATCTCGGGCTCCGGGTCTTGCGCGATGCGACACTCGAGCAGGTGCGGGACACGCCCCGGGGGCGCCACGCGGTCACCGAGATGACGCGCGTGCGCGAGTTCGCCGCCGCGCTACGCGTCGGCGATCTCGATCGGCTCGGTGCGCTGATGGCGGCGAGCCACGTGTCGTCGCGCGACGACATGGAGGTCTCGATCCCCGAGCTCGACCACCTCGTCGAGTGTCTCGTCGGGGCGGGCGCGTACGGGGCCCGGCTCACAGGTGCGGGCTTCGGCGGGTGCGTGGTCGCGCTCGGACCGGCCGCCGAAGCAGTTGCGATCGCGACAACGGCAGCCGAGCGCTACCGAGACCGCACCGGGCTCGACCCGATGGCCTGGATCGTCCGGGGCGCGAACGGCGCCGGCCGCCTTATCTAGTTGCCGAACAGTCCGCGGCCCCGGCTCGACCGGGTCCGGAACGAGCTCTGCAGCTCGGAAGGCTCGAAGCCGGGGACGGGGGCGCCGGTGGCGAATCGGTAGAGCGCGGTCTGGAAGATCCCCGTGAGGGTGCTCGACACCAACAGGACGACGACGCACCACAACACGAACAGACCGATGCCGAGCACGGCGACCGGTCCGCCGATCGCGAGGAAGAGCACGAGCGGCACCGCACCCACGAGCATCGCGACGAGCCCGATGAGGCCGATCCCCGCGTTCGTCATCACGTTCTCGCCCCAGGTCGTCTTGAACAATGTGCCCGAGCGCTTCACCGCGGCGATCGGACCGAGTCCTTCGAAGACGAGTACCGGGAGGACGAGGAAGGTCACGACCGACCAGGCGACGCCGGCGAGGCTGCCGATGATGCGACCGAAGATCCCGCCCCGCTGCTCGACGGCGCGCAGGACGACCGAGACCGTCGCGCTCACGATCGCCCACGGAAGCAGCACGTGAGCCCGGGTCCGGGCCGCGTGGATCGCCTCACCGACCGACACCGACTCGCCCTGGAACCGACTGTTCGCGGCGAACACGAGCGCGGCGTTGAAGAACACGACGATATAGGAGAAGGCAACCGATCCGATGAAGGCGAGCAGCCACACCAGGGGCTTCGATCCGTTGTAGCCGCCACTTCCGTCGCGCACGATCAGGCCGATCGGGAGGACCACCACGACCGCGAGCGCGAGCGTCGTCAGCAGCGAGAGCAGGGGCAGCATCGTGAGGTGCTTGTCGTCGCGCAGCACCTGCCACGACGACTTCGCCAACGCGATCGAGTTCTGAAACCGGCCCATGTGTCCTCCGAGACTGTGTGTACGAAGCGTATCGGCCGTACGACCGGCCCAGTTCGCGGGAGAAGCCGTACATTTCACCCGTGTTCGTGGTGCGCGCGCCCGGTCGGGTGAACCTGATCGGGGATCACACCGACTACCAGGAGGGGTTCTGCCTCCCGGTCGCGATCGACCGCGAGGTCACGATGCGCGTCCGGACCCGTCGCGACGGCATGGTCGTGGTCCGGTCCGACGGGTTCGACGACGCGGTGGAACTTCCTGCGGTCGGGATTCCCGAGCCGTGGACCGTGACGCCCCCCTGGGGCCGAACGGTCGCCGCGGCTCTGCTCCTGCTCGCCCAGCCCGACAGGGAAGCGGCGGGTTTCGACGCCGACGTCTCGTCGACCGTGCCCGTCGGGTCCGGTCTCTCGTCGAGCGCGGCCTTCGCGGTCGCGACCGTCGTCGCCGCGTCGGAAGCGGGCGGGTTCTCGATCCCCGACGCTTCGATCGCCGGGCTTGCGCGCGCCGCCGAAGAGGCCGGCACAGGTGTGCGGTGCGGCGTGATGGACCAGATCGCCTCGGTGTACGGACGTGCGGGTCACGCGCTCCTGCTCGACTGCCGCGATCTCGATGTCATCCCCGTGCTGCTCCCGGACGACACCGCGATCCTCGTCGTGCACACCGGCATGGCGCGACGCCTGGAAGGCAGCACGTATTCCGAACGTCGAGACGCGTGCGCAGCGGCCGCGGCGCGCATCGGGGTGACGATGCTGCGCGACGCGACCCCCGCACAGGTCGCGAACGACGCGTTCGCGCGCCATGTCGTTTCCGAGAACCGGCGGGTGCTCGACTTCGTCGAAGCTCTCCGCGCCCGCGATTTCGAACGGTGCGGCGAGCTGATGGTTGCCAGCCACGCCTCGCTCCGGGACGACTTCCGGGTGTCGACTGCGGAGCTCGATGCCTTGGTCGACGCGCTCCTCGAGTCCGGTGCGTACGGGGCCCGGTTGACCGGAGCCGGCTTCGGGGGCTGCGCGGTGGCGCTCGTCGCGACCGACTCGGTCGCGGCCGTCGCCGAGCGCGCGACCGCGCGTTATCGTTCCGCGACCGGACGAGAGCCGACGCCATTCGTCGTCCGAGCGGTCGACGGCGCCGGGCGGGTCGAGTAGTCGGGTCCAGTAGTCGGGTCGAAGAATTGGGTCGAGTAGCCGAGCGGGAGCGGAGGGCGCGTGCCAAGCATCTTCAGCCGGATCATCGCGGGAGACATCCCGGGGACCTTCGTGTGGAAGGACGATCGCGCGGTGGCATTCCTGTCGATCGCGCCGATGATGCCGGGGCACACGCTCGTCGTCCCCCGAGAAGAGGTCGATCACTGGATCGATCTCGATCCCGACCTTGCCTCGCACCTGTTCGCGGTCGCGCAACAGATCGGCCGGGCCCAGGACCTCGAGTGGAAGCCGCGCCGGATCGGACTGTTGATCGTCGGCGAGGAAGTGCCGCACACGCACCTGCACGTCGTCCCGATCAACAACCCTGGCGAGCTCTCGTTCGCAAACGCCGACTCGGCTCCGGCGCCGGCCGCGCTCGAGGACGCCGCGACTCGCATCCGGGCCCGCTTGCGCGAGGTCGGCGCGACGGGCGTCTTCGGCTGACGGATCGCCGGGGTGACGCTCCTATCCCGACGGACTAGCGGCCGTACTGCTCGTCGACGGCGCGCGCGAACGCCTCGTGCACGCGCGTCAGGACGACCTCGCCCTCGTGTTCCGACGGCTTCGACCCAATCCAGCGCAGATCGCCGACGACCATCAACCCGACGTACGCGACGATCGCCAGCAGCGCGAGCGACAGCACGGCTGACCCCGCGCCCGTGATCGCCGCCGCGAGCGAAGCCGCGAACACGACGAGCAGGCCCCACGATGCGCCCGTCGCCAGCCGTCGTCTGCGGACGCGCCGTGGCTCCATCGGAACGATCGCGGAGATCTTGGGCCCGAGCGGCGACCATGGCGTCTGTTCGGGCCGGAGCACGAGTGCGACCGGATTCGCGCACGCGGCGCCGGTCTTCACGGAGAGCGCCGGGAGATCGCCACGCTCGAGGTCGTCGATGCGAACGCGTACGCGGGCCATCAGGGGAGTTGCCCGAGTCGACGAGCCGCCGCGGGTGTCCGGATTCCCCACCAGAACAGGTCACGGCCGTCGACGAAGATCGAGCGCGCGTGCGGGAGCGCGTCGTGGACCTCGATCGCGTGCCGCTTCGCGAAGGCGTACGGCTCGCTCGGGAACAGGACGAGGTCGGGCACAAGCTCGGCAACGGTGGAGAGGTCGACCTCGGGATACCGGTCGGACGCGGCGCCGAACACGTTTCGGATCCCGACGTGCGCGAGCAACGACGAGCCGTACGTGTCGTGTGCGAGCGACATCCACGGGCGCCGCCAGATGGGAACGAAGGCCGAGAGCAGCTCGGTTCGGCGCGTGCATTCCATCCACGCCGTCCACCCCGCGAACGCCGGCGGCACGTCGGCGCCCACTGCAGAAGCGAGCGCGCCCACCGCAGGTCCCACGTCGGCGACGGCGCGGGGCGACATCGAGTGCAGCGTGAGACCGCGCGCTTCGAGCGCACGCGCGTCCTCGATCCGGTTCTCCTCGTCGTTCACGATCACGAGGTCGGGCTCGAACGCGGCCACCGCGTCGATGTCGACGTTCTTGGTGCCTCCCACCACGGGCACGCCCGGGAGCTCGCAAAAACGTGTGCACGCGATCGGCGTCACTCCCAACGCCACCAACGTCTCGCTCGCGCTCGGCACCAACGAGATCACCCGAATCGCGCTCACATGCGCTCGAGCAGCTGCGCCTTCTTGGTCTCGAACTCCTCGGCGGTGATGACACCCCGGTCGCGCAAGTCGGCGAGCTGCTGCAGCTGCTCGGGAACGCCGGGCGCGGAACCGCCGCCCACGGCCGGCACCGGGCTTGCGGTGACCCCGGGGTTCGCCCAGCTCGCGCGCTTCTTCGCGTTGGCTTCCATCTGGCGGTAGAGCTCCTGTTGCACGCCGTCGGGGTGCCACACGTCGTCGAAGTGCGACTGGCCTTCCTTGCCCGCCGACTCGATGTCGAGGTCGCCCGCACCGATGACCCGTTCCCACATCCCCTGATGGAAGTTGATGTTGTTGATCCGCTCCATCGGGATCTCGACCCCACGCTTGGCGAGCACGCCGGTCCGGAAGATGACCCGATCGCTGGTGACCACGAAGTGGGTGAAGTTCCACTGGAGGTAGTTGAACCCGAGCCACGCGCCCCACGCGACCGCGACGATCGCCCAGAGGAGCAGGAGCCAATGGTTCAACGTGCCGTGCGTTTCCGCGAGGATCACGATCACGACGACGAAGAGCGGGATCCCGCTCGCGATGTGCTTCGAGAAGAACCACCAGTGCGGGCGGAGGTCGAGCGCGACCTCCTCGTTCTCGTTCAGCAGCTTCTTGGGATACGGCACGGCGAAATCGTATGCGCGCCCGGCGGGTGCGGACGCGGCTCTCCGCCGATCGGCCTAGGGCCGGACGTCGCCTTCGAGCAGCACGGGGATGTCGTCGTCGCCGTCGTTCGGGTCGAGATCGATCGCGATGAGGAAGCCACGGGCCCGCTCCGCGTGCGCGAACCGGTCGACGAGCTCGTCGTGGGCCGGCCCGTGACTCGGGACGACGAGGTGCGCGAGCTCGTGCACGAGTACGTAGTCGAGCACCCACGAGGGAAACGCCGCGAGGCGCGACGAGACGCGGATCGAACCGTCGTCGGGAGTGCACGAGCCCCAGCGTTGACGCATGTTGTCGACCCAGCGGACACTGTCCGGGCGCGGCAGGCCGTGCTCACGAGCGAGCCGGCGGGCGCGGGCTGCGACGTCGATCGCCGACGAGTCGGTGCGGCGGCGCATGCGCTCGGCGAGCTCTTGCGCGGTCACCTGGGCTTCGTCGAGCGTCATCCAACGCGGAAACGAAACGCGGAGCCGGTCGCCCACCAGCACCGCTTCTACATGCTTGCGACGGCGCGTTCCTCGCACCAGCTCGATCTCCATGCCTCCATCTAACCGCGTCGGTGCGTCACCTTGGTACGCGCCGTGTGAATGCCCTGCGAACTCCATCACGGACTCCCCTGCGAACTCCATCACGGACTCCCCTGCGAACTCCCGTACGACCTGACTCCGATGCGACCGAACACGTGACGGCCGGAGGCGCGCGACCGGGACGAAACACGAACGCAACATGCGGTACGAGATCAGGCGCCAATTCCGCTTGACGCTCTATCGCCGCGGTCGTAATCTGCGTTTGCCGGTACGCCGATGCGTCGGACTCTGAACCCGCTTGCGGGAACGGAACGGACGTACGTGCGTAGCGGAGCGTGCACCGAACTTCGGGGTTGCGTCCTTCGGGACGGGCCCGGAGGCGAGGACACGGGCCGGAGTGTCGGCCGAAGGCAGCCTGCGAGGGCATCCGGAGGTTTGGCGCCGGAGGATGGGTCCCGAGGAGATCGGAGCTGCGAAAGCGGCGAAGACTACTCGGGGCCTTTCCGCGTCCGCCTGATGCTGCCGCGTTGCGGACCCGATGGTCCCGGCGCACGATCCCGACCGGGCGGCGCACCCCGTGTGTACCGTCGGGGTGTGCGCGACGCGTTGCTCGACGACCTCGATCCGACGCAGCTGGCGGCGGTCACCTCCGATGCCGCGCCGCTCGCGATCGTGGCCCCGGCCGGTTCGGGAAAGACGCGGGTACTCACTCGCCGAATCGCGTATCGCTGCCGCGAGGAACGGGTGGAGCCCCGCCACGTCCTGGCCGTCACGTTCACCCGCAAAGCCGCAGGAGAGCTCGTCTCCCGCATGGGGAAGCTGGGCGTCGATGGGCGCATCACCGCGGGGACCTTCCATGCGATCGCACTCGGACAGTTGCGGCGCCACGCCGCGGAACGTAACCGCGAGGTGCCGCGCGTCGTCGAGCGCAAGTCGCGGATACTCGCCCCGCTCATGGGCGGGCGGGGCGCGGCCTCGACGGTGGCGGTCAGCGACATCGCCGCCGAGATCGAGTGGGCGAAGGCACGACTTATCGGCCCGGACGACTACGAGGCCGCCGCCGAGGCGGCCGGACGACGCAGCCCGCGGGGCGCGGGCGAGGTCTCGGCGCTGTACGAGCGCTACGAGCACGAGAAGCGGCGCCGGCACCTGATCGACTTCGACGACGTCCTGAGCCGCTGCTCCGACGCGATCACGCGCGACGAGGAGTTCGCCGCCGGGCAACGGTGGCGCTTCCGCCACTTCTTCGTCGACGAGTTTCAGGACGCGACCCCACTGCAGCTCAGGTTGCTTCGGGCCTGGCTCGGAGACTCCTCGGAGCTCACCGTCGTCGGCGATCCCGCGCAGGCGATCTACGGATTCACGGGCGCGGATGCCGCTCCCCTCGTGCGGTTCGAGCGCGCCTTCCCGGGCAGCGAGACGATCGTGCTCGAGCGGAACTACCGGAGCACCCCGGCCGTCGTCTCGCTCGCGGAGGTCGCGCTCGGTACGGCGGCCGGGAGCCTGCGACGCCATCCCGACGCGGTGCGTCCCGACGGCGCGGCGCCCACGATCGTCTCGTACGCCGACGACGATGCCGAAGCGCGCGCGGTCGCCGAGGCGTGCTGGGAGCAGCACGCGGCCGGGGTGCACTGGGACGAGATGGCGGTCCTGTTCCGGACGAACGCGCAGTCGTCGCGGTTCGAAACGGCAATGACCCGGCGCGGGGTCCCGTTCCGCATCGGCGAGGGGCAACGCTTCGCGGCCCGCGCCCACGTGCGAACCGTGCTCGACGAGTTGCGCGCGGCCGAGAGGAACGCGCCCGGCAAACCGTTCGGGCACCACCTCGCCGACGTCGCCGCGGGCGCCAAGCTCGAAGGCGCCACTCCCGATGCCGAGCCGGATCCGGATCCGGATGTCGAATCGATGGGATCGGCGGAACGCGCCGGCGCCGAGGACGCCCGCGCCCATCGCGACGCGCTCTTCGCGTTCGGACGCGAATACCTGGAAGCGGTCGGCGGTGCCGGCGGTGTCGCGGAGTTCGTCAACTGGCTCGACCTTGCAACGAGCGGGGCAACGAGCGGGGCAACGGGCAGGGCGAACAACGGGGCGCTCGCAGCTGCGCCCGGCGTCGACCTCGTCACATTTCATCGAGCCAAGGGTCTCGAGTGGTCGGTCGTCTTCGTCACCGGGCTCGAGCGCGGCCTGGTACCGATCTCGTGGGCGGCCACCGAGGCCGCACAGGCCGAGGAGCGGCGCTTGCTCCACGTCGCGCTCAGTCGCGCCGAGGACGAGCTGCACTGTTCGTGGGCGCGCGCGAGAACGATCGGATCGAGGCGGGCCGAGCGGGAGCCATCGCCCTGGCTGCCCGCGCTCGAGCACGAGGCCAACCGGGCCCCGCACGGCCTCCTCCAGGGTCGCCTCGCTCCGCGCGATCATCTCGCCGAGCTCCGGGCGACCCTCGCAGCCACGTCTCCGCCGAGCCCGCCTCCTGAGCGGGCACACCGGCTCACGGGACGCCTGTGAGACCCGATCGCAGGGAGCGCCGCAATGCCCGCCTGCTCGGAACGAACGTCCCCGGGGCGGCAGTACCCTCGACCTCCATGTCCGGGTCCGGCACGATGTTCGGGTACGACGCCGCGACCAAGCAGCTCGCGGACATGATCGTCGATCTCCTGCAACAGCTCACCGCGCTCGATCCCACGCCGCTCAACGGGACGGTGATGCCGTCCGAGCTCGCCGGCCGCGCCCGCAAGCTCATCAACGCCGAGGGCAACGACCCGAAGGCGGTGCTCGATCTGTTCACGTCGGTGCTCGCACCGGCGGTGATTCGCGCCGACAGTCCGCGGTTCCTCGCGTGGATCCCGTCGGCCCCTACGAAGGCGTCGATGCTCTTCGACGCGGTCGTCTCGCTCGCGTCGATCAGCGGCGTCTCGTGGATCGAGTCGGCCGGCGCGGTCTGGGCCGAGAACGAGGCGTTGCGTTTCATCGCCGACCTCGCGGGCATGCCCGTCACCGCGGGCGGAACGTTCGTGCAGGGCGGTTCCGCGGCGAACCTCTCCGCGCTCGCGGTCGCCCGCGACGCGGGCCGGCGCCGGTTCGGTGACGACCGTCAGCGACTGCAGTTCGCGGTCACCGACGACACCCACTCGTCGGTGCGCAACACGATGCACCTTCTCGACGTCGACCCTCTCCTGGTGCCACTCGTCGACGACCGCCTCACGGGCGACGCTCTCGCGGCGACGCTCGACGCGTGCGCCGACCCGAAGCTGGTGTGTGCCGTCGTCGCCAACGCGGGCAGCACCAACGCCGGCCTCGTCGACGATCTCGCCGGCGTCGCCCGCGTGTGCACCGACCGCGGGCTCTGGATGCACGTCGACGCCGCGTACGGCGGGGGCGGTCTCCTGGCCGAGTCGACCCGTCCGCGCTTCGCCGGCATCGAGCGCTCCGACTCGCTCGTCGTCGATCCGCACAAGTGGCTCTACGCGCCCCTCGACTGCGCCGGACTGCTCTACCGCGATCCGCAGCTCGCCCGATCGGTGCACGGCCAGCACGCCGCGTATCTCGATTCCGTCAACGACGAGGCTGCGGGCTGGAACCCGGGCGACTACGCGTACCAACTGAGCCGCCGCGCCCGCGGACTCCCATTCTGGTTCTCGCTTGCCGTGCACGGATCCGACGCGTACCGAGAAGCGGTCGAGCAGGTCCTCACCACGACCCGCGCCGCGACCGAACGCATCCGCGCGCTCCCGCATCTCGAGCTCGTACGCGAACCGGAGCTCTCGGTGGTCTTGTTCCGTCGTAAGGGCTGGGACTCCGCGCAGTACTCGGCGTGGTCCGACCGGCTGCTCCGCGAGCAGACCGCGCTCGTCGTCCCGACCCGCTGGAAGGGTGAGGCCGTGGCCCGCTTCGCGTTCCTCCACCCCGACACGACGATCGACATCGTCGACGAGATACTCGCCACCACATCATGATCATCATGATCGATCACGCTCTGATCGAGACGCCCTGACCGAATTGTCCGCGCCGCCGCCCGACGCGGCGTCCGCGTAGCTCGTCTCCCTGTGGCGAAACTGATAGACCCCTCCCATCGGACCGGGGGGATCGACATGAAGCTCAATGCTCGTCGTGGTGGGGCCGTTGCCGCCGCGCTCACCATCGTCGCAGCCGTCGGACTGGCGTCACCGTCAGCGGCGAGCCAGAACGCGCGCCACGAAGGTTCCGGCGACCGCGCGTACTACGTACTGCCGCCCGGCAACTACGGGGGTCTGCCGACAACCGAGCAGTCGCTCGATCAACTCCCGCTCTACGACGGTCTCACGCCGCTGCGCGCCAATGTCACCGACTCCGACATCGCCCAGCACTACCTGCCCGAGAATTTCAAGCCGGTGGGAGCGACACACGTCGAGCCGACCGGACGGCCGGGAACCACGATCGTCTACGACTCGTACGGCGTGCCCCACGTCACCGGCAAGACCCGCGCCGATCTTGCATTCGGAGCGGGCTGGGTCACGGCTCGCGACCGCGGCTTGCTGCTGCAACTCGGACGAGGACCGGCGCGGGCGGCCGTGGCGGACGTGCCCGGGATCAACGCGTTCGGTCTCGTCACCAGCGGCCAGTCGTTCGTGCCGAGCGCGCAGACCGAGCAGCTCCTGACCGACCAGGCAAAGCTGATCGTCAAGACGTACGGCGCGAAGGGTCGCGAGATCATCGCCGAAGCCCAGGCCGAAGCCGACGGCATCAACGCGTACTGGGCGGCCAACCACATCGACCAGACGCCGGCAACCGTGAACGACGTCATCGCCGTCACCGCGTTCATCGGATCGATCTTCGGCGCGGGCGGAGGTGCAGAAGCGTCGAACGCGCAGTTCCTGTCCGAGCTGCAGAACCAGATGGGCGCGACCACCGGTCGCAAGGTGTGGGACGACGCGATGATGTTCAACGACCCGGAAGCCCCGACGACCACGAACCGCACGTTCAACTACGGCGAGTTCACGGGCGGACGCGTCACCGGGTCGGTGGCGATCGACGCAGGCTCGATCGTGTCGCTCGACCCGCGTCAACCCGCGCCCGCAGCAGCCGCAGCAACGGCAACGGCAACTCCGAAGGCGTCTGCGACGACGCTGGCAGCCACGTCGTCATCCAGCGGAACATCGAGTGATCCGGGGACGTATCCCGCGGCCGGACCGGTGCCGTCGAAGCAGGCGTCGAACTTCCTCGTCGTCGCGCCGCAACGATCGGCCGACCACAACAGTCTCGCGGTCATGGGCCCACAACTCGGTTACTACTACCCGGAGATCGTGCAGCAGATCCATCTCACCGGGCCCGGCATCGAGGCCCAGGGCGTCGCAGTCCCCGGCGCGGCGATGTACCTGCTCATCGGGCGCACGCAGAACTACGCGTGGAGCCTGACGTCGGCGGACCACGACGTGCGGGACGTGTTCGCCGAAGAGCTGTGCAACCCGGCGGGCGGTCCGGTGACGCGCCAGTCCGACCACTACCTGTTCAAGGGCAAGTGCATCCCGTTCCAGACGTTCGACGCGGGCACGCTGAACGGCACGCCGATCACATACCCGACCTCGGTCCACGGACCCGTGATCGGCAGCGCGACGTCGCACGGCCGGCCGATCGTGCTCACGCGCGAACGTTCGACCTTCGGCCGCGACGGGCTCAACCTCGGCGCCCTCAAGGACATGACCGACGGGCAGGCGACCACGCCCCAGCGCTTTTTCTCGACCGCCAACGAGTTCGGGTTCACGTTCAACTGGGCGTACGTGTCGCGCCAGGCGACCGCATACTTCTCTTCGGGTCTGCTCCCCCGCCGCGCGCCCGGCCTCGACCGAGGTCTGCCGACTCTCGGGACCGGCACGTACGAGTGGCGCGGCTTCCTCAGCCAGAATCAGCATCCTCACGACATCGGCGGGCCGCACGACCTGTTGCTGAACTGGAACAACAAGTCGGCACCCGGATTCATGCACGGCGACGACACACCGCTCGGATCCGTCCATCGCGTCGAGCTCTTCGACAACTTCGGCCGTCGCGTCACCCTCGCCCAGGACGTAGGAGTGATGAACAACGCCGCGACGCAAGACGTGCGCTCGCCGGTATGGCCGGTTGTCAGCAAGGTGCTGCACGGGAGCGCGGCGCCGAACGCGTTGGACGCCAAGGTCGTGAAGGTGCTCGACGACTGGGTGCGCAACAACGCGCCGCGCCTCGATGCCGACAACAACGGTCAGTACGACGATGCCGGCCCGACGATCATGGATGCACTGTGGTCGAGCGTCGCCGATGCCGTGGTGCGACCGGTCTACGGAGATCTCACGAGTGCCTACGACAGCATCCGCGGTCTGGGCAGCCTCTCGGGGGAGTCGTTGGTCGACAAGGACCTCCGCACGCTGCTCGGCGAGCACGTGAAGGGGAAGTTCAACCTCCGCTACTGCGGCAAGGGATCGCTCACCACGTGCCGGGCGTCGTTGTGGGCAGTCGTCGACCAGGTCGCCGCCCGGCTCGCCGCCGCCAACGGTCCCGATCCCAGCGCCTGGCGCAGTGCGTCGTCGCGCACCGGGTTCACACCCGGACTGATCCCGGCCACGATGCGCACGGTGAACCGGCCGACCTTCCAACAGGTGATCGAGTTCGACCACCGCGGAGGCCGTCGCTAGCTGCACGCACCCCAGAGTCCACGACGAGCCGCACGCGCATCGAGCTCTTCTCGGAGCATCGCGCGCGCGTGTACGCCGTTCGGGGCGATGATCAGGAGGCGGGCGTAGCCGAGGCGGAGCAGCTCGTCGTCGTACCGCTCTCCACCGACGTACACGTACGCGAGCAACCGCCCGTACTTGTCGCGCGCCTCGGCATCGGTCTCGAGCTGCACCCGAGTGCCCGGCGGCAACCGTGCTTTCGTGTGGGCGCTCGCCTCGGGGCCGAAGCACTGCACGGGTTTCCTGGGGTCGACGGTTTCCGGTGTGTCAGCGCCGAGGATGCGCACCTTCTCGGTGCGATCGCCGACCTGCACAGTGATCGTGTCACCGTCGGAGACGTGCACGACCGTTGCGTCGATTCTGGCCGTGACCCGGCTGCCCGACCTCCAACCCCACGCGGCGCTCCCGAGCAGGGCGACGGCGAGCGTCACGCACACGGCTCGGGAATGAGCCATGCCCGCAACATAGCAACCCCGTGCGCCGGCGGAGAGCCCGAGACCCGAAAGGCGCCCTACGGGTCCGTGTGACGGCGACCGAGGTTGCTGACGAGGCTGGTGAGCTGCTCGGTCGGCTCGATGCCGAGCTCGGTCTTCAGCATCGCCCGGTAGCGGGTGAAAGCCTCGAGCGCTTCCATCTGGTTGCCCTCGGCGAGGAACACCTTGATGAGCGCACCGTGCGCGCTCTCCCGCAGCGGCTCGGCCCGGATCGCCGCGAGCGCCGCGATCACCGCTTCCGCCCACCGACCCTTGTTGGTCAGGTGCGAGGCCATCGCTTCGAGCGCGTGCAACCGGAGCTGATGCCACTCCTCGTTCTCGATCACGACCCAGTCGTCGTACCAGCCCGGGAGGAGGTCGACGGAGAGCGAGGCGACGGCGGCCGCGGTCTCGTCGCTCGGCAGGATCTCGACCGTCGGGTCGAGCAGTCGGTGCGCCAGCGCGCGCGACTCGCGGATGTCGACGCGGACGTCGGGATGCGGACCGAGATCGAGATCCTCGACGATGACCGCCGCGCTCGCGGTCGGTTTCAGTCGCCACAGGGCCGAACGCAGACTGCTCGCGGCGTCCTGGGGCGGCGCCTCGGGCCAGAGCGTCGACGCGACGAGATGGCGGGTCGCGGGCCGGTCGCGTAGTGCCAAGAAGGCGAGCAGCTTGCGGGACCCGCTCGGCAGGGCCAGGGCACGGTCCCCGGCCCGGAAGGTGAAGGTGTCGAGCACGGAGACCATGAGGTCTTTGCGGATGTCGTCTACGACCGCGACGCCCACGTCAGTGTCGGTCACGCGACTCTCACTGCCGTCAGGAGACGGACGATCCCGTTGTGCACCTCCACATTGGCGCACACGTCGCGTCGCGTACGCGTTACAGGGGCGTTACGCCACTTTCCGCAGTCGGTCGGGAGACGTAGTCCCCGCGTACGATCCGCCCGCTACCTGGGCAGGAAGTCGAGGAGCAGCCGATTGACCGCGTCGGGCGCCTCCCACTGCATCCAGTGTCCGGGCCCCTCGACCCGCTCGTAACGGAAGGTGTTTTCGCAATAGTCCGACGAGCTCGTCATCTGCTCCTCGAGCAACGCGAAGTCGCCGCTGCTCCAGAGCCCCATCGTCGGCGACTGCACCGCCGGGAGCACGAGCGGCGGTTCGAGCAACGTCTGCGGACCGACGTTGGCGCGGTACCAGCCGAGACCCGGGGTGAGCGACTGATCGCGCTCGAGGTCGGCGATCACAGCGTCGGCGTCAGGGTGCTGCGACCAGGCCCGGAAATTCGCCCAGTCGTTCATCGTCAACCACTGCTCGGCGACGTCACGGAACTGGAACAGCAGCATGTACCACGACTTCTCCCGCTGCGGGAAGCCGAGACTCGCGAACGCGGTCGGGTGCCCGACCGAGAGCGCAACGAGATGGTCGACCCGTTCCGGCGCGAACGCGGCGGTGGCCCACGCCACCGCCGAACCCCAGTCGTGCCCGACGACGTGCGCCTTCTCGAGACCGAGATGGTCGAGGATGGCGGTCACGTCGATCGCCAGGAACGCGATCGAGTACGCCTCGGTGTCACCGGGCTTGTCGCTCGCCCCGTACCCGCGTTGGTCGGGCACGATCACCTGGAACCCGGCGTCGACGAGCGCGGGGACCTGCTTCGACCACAGGCGCTTCGAGTCGGGGAAGCCGTGCAGCAGCACGACCGGCCGCCCCTCCCCAACCACCTGGACGTCGAGCGTCACTCCACTGGAATCGATCTTCATGTCGTCCCCCCGTTCGTCAGCCGGCAACGATGGCCAGCAACTCTTCGCGCGTAGGTGCGAGCGACGGGTCGTCGCGCCAGTTGGCGCCGAGCTCGACCACCTTCTCGAACACGCCGGGTTGGGCCATCACGTCGTCGGCGTTGGCAATGACGCCGACCACCTTCATGAACTCCCGGAACAGCTCAGGATCCTTGGGTGCGGCCGACGCCAACGCCTGGCTCATCTCGTACGCAGGGTCGCCCGGGTCGTAGGTCTTGCCCTCCATCTCGGCCTCGATCTCGGCGAGCCGATGGCGGTCGAACGCAAGCGTGGCGCGGTAGTACGGCTCCACCGTTCCGGCCGTGACCTCGTGCCAGCGCTGCACGAGCTCGATCGGGAAGTCGATGGAGGCGACCTGCAGGAGATCGCGCAACGCCACCGCGTGCATGAGCCCGATCGACGCCCCGCGACCCAGCGAAGGATTCGTACACGCCCACGAGTCGGCGACGGCGAGGACCCCGGTCGCCACCGGCATGCCGTCGACGACGAACGAGCGGTGCCGGTCCTCGATCTTCGCCATGACCGCGACGTCGTCGTCGATCGGTTCCCCGTCGGCCCAGTGCGCGACGAGCGGAAACGATCGCCACGTCCGCATCCAGGCGTCGACGTCCTTCAGCCGCCGCATCGCGGGATCCTTCGCGCTCGCGATGATGCCGCAGCCCCACGTGCCGTTGTCGGCAGGGAGCGTGAGACTCGAGACGGTTCCCCACGCCTGCAACAGCCCACACAGCGGCGGCGGGATCGTGCCGTCGGCCGAACGGAAATGGCGGCCGTAATAGACGAAGCCCGACTCTTCGAGCTCATCCTCGGGCGCGCGCGCCCCGATCGCGTTCAACATCGACGGCAGCGACGAGCGCCGGCCCGCGGCATCGACGACCAGATCGGCTGCGATCTCCTCGCCCGACGCGGTGCGGACCCCGACCACGTGCGGGATGTCACCCGGGGCTTCAGGGTCGGTCAGCAGCGCGTCGACCGCGACGCCGCGCCGCACATCGAGTCCGGGGGTGCGCTTCGCTGCGTTCGCGATCGCAGCTTCCATCACCGGGCGCCGCGCCGACAACGACTCGTAGGCGTTGTCGGATTCGCGAAAGCCCCCGATCATCTCGTCGGGAACCAGCCGCATCGGGTTGTACCGAATCGCACCCAACGCCTCGGCCTCGGTCACGACGTCGGGGAGCTCGGCCTCGGCCAGGCTGCGGAACCGCGGCAGGAAGAGGTGGATCATCCGGAACTGGTTGACGCCGCGCCGCTCCCACGAGCGCCACGCATCGTCCGCCGAGCCCGGCGGTGGTGCATCGTCGCGCTCCAGCACGGTCACCTCGTGGCCATCGCGTGCGAGCAGCATCCCGCTCGTCAGCCCGCCGACCCCGCCACCGATTACGACGATCCGTGCCATCTCGTGCTCCTTCCCGCCCGGCGCGACCCTACCGCCGGACCACGCGTTCGTCGCCGGTCCTGCGAATCTGCAGCGAGCACGTTTTCACCGAACCGGGCCCGGGAATTCGTGCCTTGACCGCCCGCCGCATGGCCGGAATTCGTCGCCGCCACGACTAGGGTCGTTCGTCATGCACGTGCTGCGCGTCGTACGCGTGCTGCTTCCCGTACTGATCGTGGCTGCCGTCGTCGGTGCCGGAGTGTCGGTGCTGAGCGCACGCCCGGACATCCAGAAGTCGAAGAGCAACGTCGACGCGTCGTGGACGTCGGTGTCGGGTCAACTCGATCGTCGCTACGACCTGTTGCGCGTGGTCGACCAGAATCTGCAACCCATCCCCGGCCCGGTCCATACGCTCGTCGCCAGTGTCGACACCGCGCTCGCGCACTGGCGCAGCGTCCGGGCGAACGGCTCGATCGCGACCCAGGTCGCCGCCGCGAACGACGTGGAAGGTCTCGCCCGCCGCCTTATCGTGACCCAGGCCGCGTCGCCCAGAGTGAAGGGCAACGTCACGGTCCTCACCGCGGTCGCAGCGTTCGTCACCGATCCTTGGTTGAACGCGGCGAACGCGTTCAACCAGCGCGTCACGAGCTACGAGAAGGAACGGCGGGGACCCGTTCGCGCGATCGTCGCCACGATGCTGGGCGACACGTCGATCCCCGTGCTCGACACCACCGCGACCCCGGTGACGGCGCAGACAACCGCCTGAGGTCCGCCGTCGAGGCCCCTCCTCCGAGACGCGGCGGCGTAGCTGTCACACCCCGTCGTTAGGGTCGCCGGCATGGTCATCGCACTGGTTCTCGGCGTCATCGGCGGTTGCGTGCTCGGCGGTGCCGGGGGCGCGTTGCTCCTGTCGGCCGAACGGTCACGCAACCAGCTCGAGCGCCGGCTCGAGCAGCAGAGCGCGCCACCGCCCGCGCCCGACCCGAACGAGATGGTCGGGCACCTCATTCGCGCCAACCGGGCGATGCTCGAACAAGAACGACTCCGATCCACGTCCGAGCTCGACGGCAAGAAGGGCCTGATCGACCAGCAGCTCGCGTCGATGACGGGCGAGCTCGGCAAGGTGAACGATCTCGTGCGCGAGCTCGAACACGACCGCCATCACGCGTTCGGCCAACTCACGAACGAGCTGAAGCGTCAGCACGAGGGGCTGAACACGCTGTCGGAGCACACCCATCAGCTGCGAGAGGCCTTGTCGAACTCGCGGGTGCGCGGACAGTGGGGCGAACGTATGGCCGAAGACGTGCTGCAGCTCGCGGGGTTCCTCGAAGGCATCAACTACCGCAAGCAGACGACGCTCGCAGGTGCCGGCCGTCCCGACTACACGTTCCTGCTCCCCAACGGACTCGTCATGCACATGGACGTGAAGTTTCCTCTCGACAACTACGTACGCCACCTCGAGGCGACGAACGATCTCGAGCGAACGCGCTTTCGCGATCAGTTCCTGCGCGACGTGCGGGACCGAGTCAAGGAGCTCACGACGCGGGGCTACCTCGACGCGGCCGACGAAACCGTCGACTGTCTGTTGCTGTTCATCCCGAACGAGCAGGTCTACTCGTTCGTCCAGGAGAACGACCGCGACGCGATCGACGACGCCATGCGCCACAAGATTGTGTTGTGCTCACCGCTCACGCTGTACGCGGTGTTGTCGGTCGTGCGTCAGGCCGTCGACAACTTCCGGCTCGAGCGGACGTCGAACGAGATCCTGGGGCTGCTGCGCGATTTCTCGTTGCAGTGGGAGAAGTACTCGGGTCAGCTCGACCGGGTGCAGCAGCGATTCGACGGTGTGGCCAAGGAGTACGCCACGTTGATGACCACCCGCCACCGCGCGCTGCAACGCCCCCTCGACAAGATCGAGTCGCTCCGGCTCGAGGAACCCGCGCTCGTCGATCCGGGGATCGGTTCGCTCGCGCTCGAAGCCTGACCCGCTCGCGTTCGCTCGCTAGCGTGCCGCCGATGGCACGGGTCGCGGTGTTGGGCGGAGGCCAGCTCGGTCGGATGCTCGGGTTGGCCGGGATCCCCCTGGGTTGCACATTCACGTTCCTCGACCCCGCCGCCGGCGCGCCCGCCGAGGCCGTGGGAGACCTCGTCGTCGGCGCGCTCGACGACATCGACGCCGCCCGGCGCGTCGCCAAGGGCGCAGCCGTCGTCACGTACGAATGGGAAGGGGTTCCCGCGGCGACGGCTCGGGCTCTCGAGCCGCTCGCGCTCGTGTACCCGTCTGTGCGCGCCCTCGACGTGTCCCAGGATCGGATCGTCGAGAAGGAGGCTTTGCGCGGGCTCGGGATCGGCACGGCCCCTTTTCGAGCGGTCGACTCGGCCGCCGGCCTGAACGATGCCGTAGCCGCGATCGGGTTGCCCGCGGTACTGAAAACGCGGCGGGGCGGATACGACGGCAAGGGGCAGGTGGTCCTGCGTGCCACGGCCGATCTCGAACCGGCCTGGACCGAGCTGGACGGGGTGCCGTGCATCCTCGAAGGCTTCGTCGCCTTCGATCGGGAACTCTCCATCCTCGCCGTGCGATCACGAGCGGGCGAGGTCCGCTGTTGGCCCGCGGTCGAGAATCACCACCGCGACGGCATCCTCCGGCTGACCCGCGCCCCTGCACCCGGGCTCGACGACGCGCTCCAGCAGCGCGCCGAGAACGCGATCACGCCCTTGCTCGACGATCTCGACTACGTCGGCGTGTGCTGCGTGGAGCTGTTCGACACCGGCCGCGAGCTGCTCGCGAACGAGATCGCACCGCGCGTGCACAATTCCGGCCATTGGACCATCGAGGGTGCGGAGACGAGCCAGTTCGAGAACCACGTGCGCGCCGTCGTCGACCTGCCGTTGG
>JBEPUZ010000055.1:0-20911 GCA_041691275.1 Actinomycetota bacterium
GGCGGGTCGCGATGACGACCCTCGCGTACGAACGGGGCACCGTCGCCAAGCTGCACCTCGGCACCCGCGCCAAGGTGAAGCGTCTCATCGACGAGGCCAAACGCACGTCCATGGGCGACGGCACCACCGCGAGCGACCACCCGGTGCTCCGCCAGCACGTGGCGCGCGTCTACATGGAGGGCGAGCTCCTGAAGCTCATCTCCGAGCGCGCGCTCTCGGCGGAGTTGCACGGCCGGGCCATGGGCCCCGAAGGCAGCATCGCCAAGCTGTTGTGGAGCGAGTCTGAGCAGCACATCACTGAGGTCGCGACCGAGGTACTCGGACCCGACGGGCTCGAGGGAGGCTGGGCGCGGGACCGGGTGTACAGCCGGGCGCTCACGATTGCCGGGGGCACCACTCAGGTGAACAAGAACATCGTCGCCCAGCGCATTCTCGGTCTCCCCCGCAGCTAGCCCGCAGCTAGCCCTACCGCGCGCCGAGAACCTGCGCGTCTTCGACGACGACCCGGGCCACTGCCATGCGAAGACATTGTGTGATGATTCTCTTTGTCGCGTCGGCTATTTGTAGTACGATACGAACAGATGTTCGCCTCGCTGCACGACCTCGCCCGACGTCGAAGTGAACTCGACGCGCTCGAGGCTGCATGGCTGCAGGAAGTGGCCGAGTACCACCGTTCCGACGACTGGCGGGCCGATCACTTCGCGAGCGCCGCGTCGGCAGTGAGCGCGGCGTGCCGGATGGATCCGGGCGTTGCCCACGCCCACGTCAACCTCGCTCGCAAGCTCGAGAAGATGCCCGACGTCGCCGCTGCGTTCGGGCGCGGCGAGATCTCCGCCCGCCACGCCACGGTGATCGCCAACGGGTTCACACCCGCGCGCGCCGCAGAGATGTCCGCCGTCGAGGACAAGCTCGTCGGCGTGGCCCGCACGGAGTCACCGAAGGTCCTGGGCGGTGTCGTGCAGCGTCTCACGGACGCAATCGACGGCGACGGGGGCGCCGAGGAAGAGGAAGCACGCTTCGCCCGGCGCCGGTACCACGGGTCGCGGAGCCTGGACGACATGCTGAACGTCAACGCCCTATTCGATCCGGAATCCGCCGACATCCACGAAGCCGCGATCAACGCCGAGCTCAAACGCGACCACCGGGCGAACGACGACCGCACGATCGGACAACGCAAAGCCGACGCGCTCACCAACCTGATGCGCCAGTCACTCGACCACGGCGACGTCGGCAGCATCCGAGCCGCCCGCCCCCACGTCACCTACGTCGTGCACATCGACTCCCACCCGCAGGCCGACACGCTCGCGAACCTGATGCGCACCGACCGGGCCCGGTCCGGGCACGTCTCGACCACCACGCTCCAACGCATCCAGTGCGACTGCGACATCAGCCGAATCATTATGGTCGGCGAGTCCGAGATCCTCGACGTCGGCCGGGCCACCCGAACCGCGACCGCCGCGCAATGGAAAGCGCTCGTCGCCCGCGACCGGCACTGCCAGGCACCCGGCTGCAACCAGCCTCCCGAACGATGCGAAGCCCACCACATCGACCATTGGGCCGCCCCGTACTTCGGACGCACAGACCTCGACAACCTGCGGCTCTACTGCTGGCATCATCACCGAGAACGACATCGACACGACGCGCAAGCACGCGTCGCGGACCCAGCTGTCTGGGCCGAAGCCAGTTGACGCCACCGATTCGATTTTCAGGTCGCGACGGGGCTGGAACCGTTCGCGGTGGGGAGCGTCTCGCCGGGAGCGAGCGGGAAGTGGCACGCCACGAACTGGCCGGGGCTGACCTCCTCGACCTGCGGCTCGACCTCGGCGCACTTGGCTTGCGCTTTCGGGCACCGCGTGCGGAAGCGGCAACCCGAAGGCGGCGCGACCGGTGAGGGAATCTCGCCGATGACCTTCGCCCGCGCTTCGGGCCGAATGCTCGGATCGGGAATCGGAATCGCGTCGAGCAACACCCTCGTGTACGGATGCGCGGGCTGCGCGTAGATCAGGTCGGGCGAACCCACCTCGCAGATCTTGCCGAGGTACATCACGACCACGCGATCACTGACGTTCTTCACGACCGCGAGGTCGTGCGCGATGAACATCAAGGTGAGGCCGTAGCGCGTCTTCATCTCTTCGAGCAGGTTCAGGATCTGAGCCTGCACGGAGACGTCGAGGGCGGAGACCGGTTCGTCGCAGATGATCAGTTTCGGTTCGGTGATGACCGCGCGCGCGATTGATATGCGCTGACACTGACCCCCGGAGAACTGGTGCGGCCGGCGTCCTCGCTGCAGCACCGGATCGAGTCCGACCGCGAGCATCATGTCGTCGATCTTCTTCTGCTGCTCTTCGGGCGTACCGACCTTCCAGATGCGCAGACCCTCGGCGATGATGTCCTCGATCTTGCGCCGCGGGTTGAGCGACGAGATCGGGTCCTGAAAGATCATCTTCATCGCGGTGCGCGTGCTGCGCAGCTCGGAGCCGGAGAGCTTCGACATGTCACGACCGTCGAACAGCACCTGCCCCGACTTCGGCGACGGCAGCTGCATGATCGCCTTGCCCGTTGTCGACTTGCCGCATCCCGACTCGCCGACGAGCCCGAGGGTCTCGCCCTCCTTGACATCGAGGCTGATGCCCGACACCGCGTGCACCTTGAGGCCACTGCGGCCGGCGGGGAACTCGACGACGAGATCCTCGACGCGCAGCAGCGCTTCCCCGGGCGCCCGGAGATGTGCGGTACCCGTCCCCGCCATTACTCGGTCACTCCGGTGAGTACGGCGTTGCCGTCCTTGCGCACCGGTAATCCGGTCGCGGTCTCGCCCGCGGTGAGGTTTCGGGTCAGCGCCTCGCTGCCGGCCTGACTCCCGACCGGGAAGAAGCAGCGGTACGCGTGACCGGGAATGTCGGCGTCGATGAGCGGGGGCTCCTCGCTCAGGCACTTCGCCTGCGCGTACGGGCACCGGGCCGCGAACTTGCATCCGACCGGAGGCGAGACGAGGTCGGGCGGGCGTCCGGCGATCGCGTCGAGCTTGGAGTGGCTCGGCATGCTCAGCTTCGGGATCGACTTGAGCAGCGCCTCCGTGTACGGATGGCGCGTGTGCTCGAACAGCGATCGGGTCGCAGCCCGCTCGACGACGCGCCCCGCGTACATGACGGCGATGTCGTCGGTCCGCCCCGCGACCACACCGAGGTCGTGGGTGACCAGCACCATCGCCATGAAACGCTCGCGCTGCTGCTCCTGCAACAAGTCGAGGATCTGGGCCTGCACGGTGACATCGAGCGCAGTCGTCGGCTCGTCGGCGAACAACAGCTTCGGACCACACGCGAGTGCGATCGCGATCATCACCCGCTGCCGCATACCGCCCGACAGTTGGTGTGGGTACTCCCGGAGCCTGCGTTCGGCCTCGGGGATGCCCACCGACTGTAGCAATGCCAGTGCGGTCTCCTCCGCGTAGTCCCTGGTGACGTCGAAGTGGAACCGCAACGACTCCATGATCTGGTTGCCGATGCGCATCACCGGATTGAGTGACGTCATGGGGTCCTGGAACACCATCGACATCTGGGTGCCCCAGTACCGGCGCATCTCGTTGCTCGCGGCCGCACCGATCTCGTGGCCTTCGAACTTGATGCTGCCGTGGCGAACCGCATTGCTCGGGAGCAGACCCATGATCGAGCGGGAGAGCACCGACTTGCCGCAGCCCGACTCGCCGACGATCCCGATCGTCTTCCCACGCTCGAGCGTGAACGAGACGCCGTCGACCGCGTGCACGAGCCCTCGAGGCGTCTCGAACTGCGTCTTGACGTCGTTGATCTCGAGCAGCGATCCGTCGAGCGGCGCGTCGGAGAAACGCTCCGTGCCCGGAGCGGGCGCGCGTTTGCGGCGGCTCATATGGCGCTCTCCCGTACGTCGAACTTCGCCAGCACGACGTCGCCGAGATAGTTGAGCGCCAGCACCGACGTGAGAATGAGCACCGACGGCACCATCCAGACGGTCGGCGCCGAGTTGGGGTTGCTGATCTGCGACTCGATCATGTTTCCCCATGACGGGCTCGGCGCGGGGATGCTCAGGCCGAAGATGGCGAGCGCGCCTTCGAGCACGATCACGACCGCGACACTCAGCAGCGCGATCGAGAGCATCGCGGGGACCACGTTGGGGAGGACCTCGCGCAGCATGACGCGCCAGTCGCTCGCGCCCTGGGCGCGCGCGGCCATCACGAACTCGCGCTGCGACCACGCGAGCGCGTTCGCGCGCGTGATCCGACCGAGTATTGGTATCGACACGATTCCGACCGCGAGAATCACGATCGCGACACGATGGCCCCACCCCGCGGCGTTCGACGCGGCCGGTGACAGCACGGAGACGAGGGTGAGCGCGAGCACGAGTTGCGGGAACGCGAGGAAGATGTTGAAGAAGGCACTGATGACGGTGTCGGTGGTACCGCCCTTGAACCCGGCTACCAGACCGAGAAACCCGCCGATCAGCGTGCCGAAAACGATCGAGCCCACGCCGATGAGCAGCGAAGCCTGCGCCCCCCAGATCGCCCGGCTGAGCACGTCGTTGCCGGAGTCGTCGGTGCCGAGGATGTGGCCGGGCGTGAACAGCCCGGTCTTGATGTGCGAGTAGTCGTACCCGTTGATCGGGTCCTTGATCGGGAGCAGTGGGGCGAAGATCGCGAGCAGGACCAACAGCGCGAGCCAGCCGATCGCGATCCACGCGACGATCCCGATTCCCTTCTTGTGCGGCTTCTCCTCGTCGGCGACCTCGGTTCCGGACCGCGGTTCCGACCCGGCACCGGCAAGTTGCGGCTCAGCCGATTCGAGCACCACGGATCCTCGGATCGAGTACGCGATAGAGAGCGTCCACCGCGAAGTTGATGAGCACGTACACGATCGCGACCACGGCAACGAAGTCCTGAAGCGCGATGTACTGCCGCGTGGCGATCGCCTGCTGCAGTTGGTAGCCGATCCCGTTCAGGTGGAAGATCACTTCGATGATCAGCGCGCCGCTGATCAGGCTGCCGACGTTCAGGCCGGCGACCGTGAGCAGAGTCAAGCTCGACGGGCGCAACGCGTGCCGCCAGAGGATCCGCCGGTCACTGATGCCCTTGCTCTTCGCCATGAGGATGTAATCCTCGTGCAGCGTCGCGACCATGTCGGTGCGGAGCAACCGGGCGTAGATGGCGAACTGACCGATCGTGATCGCAACCACGGGCATGAAGAGGTGCTTGACGTGTTCGACGGGCTGGGTGAGTGGCACCCAGCCCTCGGATGGTAAGAGCTTGTGCTGGACGGCGAGGAACAGGATCATCAGCGTTGCGGCCACGTACGAGGGCACGCTGAAGAGCGCGAACGAGATCCCGTTGGCGATGCCGTCTATTCGGGTCCCGGCTCGATAGGCGGTGTAGACCCCGAGTGGTATTGCGATTAGCAGCGTGAGGACCTGCACGTACAGCATCAAGAGCAGCGATCGCGGGAGCGACGTCTTCACGATGCCGTACACCGAGGGGCCCTGAACTCCGGCGCCGGCGTACTCCCGACCCATGTCGCCAGTCACGAAGTGACCGAGCCACCGGCCGTACCGGACGACGAGGTTGTCGTCGAGGCCGAGCGAACTGCGGATCTCGGTCCGCTGCTGCGCGGTGGCAAAGGGGGCGATGGTCTCGACCGGATCGCCGGGAAGGAGAGCGGAAAGGACGGAGGTGAAGAACGTGACGATCACGAGCACGACGACCAGTTGGATCAGTCGTCGGATGATCGCTTCCACGCGTACGTCTCCCCTCTCCTCCGGCCGGATCTCAGTCGGTCAGCACTTGCCGCCGTCGCACCACAGCCCGAGCACCGGGTGACCGGTCGGGAGGCCGGGGAACGGCTTGGTGCCGTCGGGCAGGTCCGGGCCGAACACGCCGTGCACGTTCGGCTTGTTCTCGACGGTCCACAGGACGTACTGACCCCATATGTCCCAGAGCTGCTTGGCGAACTCCCGGTTGACGTCCTCGTAGAGCGACGTACGGGTCGCTTCGTCGAGCGACACCCGGGCCTTGACGAGGTCGGAGTTGATGATCGGGTCGTTGAAGCCGGCGAAGTTGACCGGGTTGTCGCACGCAGCTGCGCCGTTCGGATTCGTGCCCGCGGGAGGCGAGTTGTCGCAGTGCCACCACACGTACTGCAGGTCGTCGTCGGCGCCGGGGTGGTTGCGCCAGAGCATGGCGTCGAACGTCCGGCCGATCGCCAGGTTGATCAACGTGCTCTGGTCGGGAACCGGGTTCAGCTTGATGTTGATGCCGGCATTGCGCTTCAGCAGCTGCTGGATCAGGACCGCATCCTGGGTGGTCGACGAGTCGGCGGTGTGCGACAGCGTGAAGGTGAGGTCCTTGCCGGTCTGCTGTTTGTACGCCGCTACTGCCGCTTTGGCCTTGACCGGGTCGAAGGGCGGGAAGCCGGAGTCGGCCAGGTTGCCGGCAACCCCGAGCGCGAACGGACCGGTCGCACTGGTCAGGATGCCGTCGTTGCGGATCTTGTTGTACGTGGCTCGGTCGAACGCGTACGCGACCGCCTGGCGGGCGGTGAGGTTGTTGAACGGAGCTCTGGTCGCGTTGAGCATCGTGTAGCCGAGCTCGGTGAACTTGTCGGACTCGGTCGTTGCCAGCGTGCCCTTGGCGACCTCTTTGCGCACGGCCACGATCTGCAGCGGATCGTCGTTCTCGATCATCTTGAAGTCGCCGGCCTCGAGCGCGGAGACCCGCTTCGAGCTGTCTTCTTGCGGGACGAAGGTGATCTGGTCGAGGTACGGGAGCTGGACTCCCTTGCTGTCCTTCTGCCAATAGTTCGGGTTGCGCTTGGCAACGAACTTGTCACCGAAGGTCCACGACACCTTCTCGAACGGGCCGGTGCCGACCAGGTTGGTGTTGCAGCTCTTGGGGCTCTTGACCTGCGCCTCCCCCATGATCCCGATGCGACCGCTGCCCCAGAGGAACCACGGGAACGCGTGCCACGGCCGGGCCGTCGCGACCGTGACCGTCAACGGGTCGGTCACCGTGACCGTCGAGACGTCGCTGAACACGAACGTGAACAGGAGGGGCTTGCGCACCGCGAGCTTGCCCCGGTAGGCGTCGAGGTTGTCCTTGACGACCTGGGCGTCGAGCGCGGTGCCGTCGCTGAACTTGATGTTCGGACGGAGCTTGATCGTCCACAACGTCGCGGTGGGGTTCGACGTCACGGACGACGCGAGGTACGGATGGATCTTGCCGTCGGCGCCGGGCGCAGTGAGCGTGTCGTAGATCGCCCGGGCGACCTGGATGCCACCGATGGCGAGCTGCGCCTCGGCCAGGCACCAGCCACCGCTCGTGTCGGCCTCGATGCCGTACACGAGGCTGCCGCCCCGTACGCCGGGTCCGGCGTCGTTGGCGCCACTCACCCCATGCGTGGTCGGAGTACCGGTGTTCGTGCCGGAGCCACCGTTCTTGCTGCTGCTCCCGCACCCCGATGCGATCATCGCGAGCGCGGCGACAGCGGCTACCGCTGTGACCACGCGCGACCTGCGACTCCGTACCACGGTTCCCCCCGATTCCAGTCGGGGCTGGACCCCGACCAATCAGACCGATGTTTCGAAACTGCCGATGTTGCGATCTGGTGCACAAGTGTGACCCAGGTCACAGACCGGGAGTGTAACGGTGGAACCTAGGGATGGCGTCGCGCCTTGTCAATCATGCTCCGACTGCGGACGTCACCCGATTGACCACACGCGGCCCGAGTGGACCGTCGACCCTCGCCCGCTGCAGGACGACCTGCACGCCGACGAGCTCGCGCGTCTCGGCCGCGCGGCAGAAGTCCGCGTCGGTCGCAGTTGCGTAGGTGCGGGAACCGCCCGGGAGATCGCAGACCAGCAGTGCGCGCGCCGCGGTCGCGTCGCGTCCGTGGACGACCGAATACGCCGCGACCGTCGCGCGGCCGTCGTGCTCGGCGAGGACGGGGACGACCTCGGCCGGCGGTACGGCTGCGGGCGGACCGAGCGGACCGGGTTCGGTCGAGTACACCCCGAACACATGCTTCGTCATGTGCATGCCGACCCCGCTGACCATCCCGACCGATCCGGCGTCGGTGCGCAGCCTTTCGACCATCGCTGCGATCGAGTGGGTGAGGTATCCGCTGGCAGGGCCGCCGTGGTACGCCAACCCGCCGGTGACCGTCAGTCCCCGGGTGTCGGTGGGCTCGATCCCCAGTGCGTCGACGGCGAAGTGCAACGAGCTCGGAAAGCAGGAGTAGAGGTCGAGATGGGCGACGTCGTCGATGCCGACCCCGGCGCCCCGCATCGCCTCCGTGCTCGCGGCTTTCATTGCCGGTGAGCGACCGAGGTCGGAGTGCTCGGCGACGAGCACCGGATCGAAGGCGTCGCACCAGCCTCGGAGGTAGACCCGGCGTTCCGGCGGGACGCCCAGGGCGTCGGCGCGGTCGTGGGTTGCGACGATCAGCGCGGCGGCCATGTCGACGTCCATCACCGCGACCATGTACTTCGTGTACGGGTAGCCGACCATTCGGTTCTCCGGCCGCGCCACGACGATCTCGGACGCGTCGCGTCGGACGGGAAACCACGCGTGCGGGTTCGCCGCCGCGACGTCGGTCATCGGGGCGAGCATCTCGCCGATCGAGGCGCGGTACGCGTCGAGGCCGACGCCGAGCGCGGCCCGGCGCGCGTTGTCGAACACCGAGAACGTGAGCCAGGCCTGGGACACCTCGTGCGCGACCTCGACCGGGTTCGGCTCCGATTCCCACGGGAAAGGTCGTTTCTCCTCGGGCTCGAACGAGCACCGGTAGCGCTCGTCGCGCTTCTTGTATGCCCGCTGCGTCGCCAGCGCTTCCGCGCTGGTGATGAGCGCGAGGTCGAGCTCGCCGTCGAGCATGCGACGCGCGGTCGCGTTCACCAGCTGTTGCGTCGTCGTGCCGCCGATGCCCGAGTAGTGCGCGTGGCGGGGTTCGACGCCGAGCCGGGCCGAAAGGCGCGCGACCGCGTCGTCGTACTGCCACGTCTGGCAGTAGACGATCTGCACGCTGTCGAGCTGTTCGAGCAGGCCGGGCCGCGTCGTGTCGGCTTCGGCGGCGCGGGAGACCTCTTCCCACATCGCAAGCGGTTCCGGTGCCCCCGCGTCGCCGACGTCGCCCGGGTGCCAGGTGCGCGCCGCCACCCCGATGATGCAGGGGGTGTTCCCGGATATTGCCACCGCTACCGCGCTCTCCAGACCGGTGGACGTTTCTCCGCGAACGCCTTCGGACCCTCTTTGGCGTCGTCGCTGCGGAAGATCACGCCCGAGATCTTCGATTCCTTCTCGAACGGCGATCGCAACTCCCTGCCGAGCCGCTCCAGTATCGCGGCGGCCGCGTCGGCGTCGGCACCGTCCGCCACCGCAGCCCGCAACTCGCGCACCGCGGCGCGGAGCTGTTGCGTGAGGTCCTCGTCGAAGTAGAGGCCCTGCAGCGCGCTCTGCTTGGTCGCCTGCACCGCGAGGGGCGCGTTGACGATGATGCGATCCGCGTATTCGCGGGCCGCGTCGAGAAGGTCTTCGCGCGGGACGATCGCGTTGAGCAGGCCCATCTCGAGCGCGCGCGCGGCCGGGATCAGGTCGGCGCACAGCAGGAACTCCATCGCCTGCGCCCAGGGGATCTGGCGGGGCAGCCGAACCGTCGTTCCACCGCCGGCGAACAACCCGCGCTTGGGCTCCATCACCGCGAACTTCGCCTCGGGGCACGCGACCCGGATGTCGCACCCGCCGAGCATCTCCATGCCGCCCGCGGTGCAGAACCCGTTCACGGCCGCGATCACCGGTTTGTAGAGCGGCCAGTTCCGGAGCACGGCGCGGGTTCCGTCGTCGAGGCGGTACCCGTTGACCTCGGTCAAACCCTTCTCCGCGATCTCCTGCTGGAACTTCGTGATCTCGGGGATGTAGCGCTTCAGGTCGGCGCCGGAGAAGAACGCCTCGCCCACGCCCGTCACGATCGCGACCCAGGCCCGGTCGTCGGCCGCGAAACGTTCCCATGCCTCGCGCAGCAACTTGAAGTGCTCCATGTCGCACGAGTTGCGGGCCTCGGGTCGATCGATCGTGATCACGACCAGATGCTCGGCCTCGTTGTCGTAGTGAATCGGCATTACGTCTCCCTCCGAGGGCGCGCATGCCCTCCCACGGCGGCGCAGCCGGCGCAACGATACCCAGGGCCCCGCTAGCCTCCGCCCGATGCGAGTGCTGGTAACCGGAGGCGCGGGATTCATCGGTTCACATCTCGTCGACGCGCTGATCGCGCGCGGCGACGAGGTCGTCGTGCTCGACGACCTGAGCACCGGCTCGGCGGCGAACCTGCACGAGGGCGCGACCCTCGTCGAGGGTTCGATCGCCGACGAGGCGACCGCGGCCCGTGCCGTCGCCGGCTGCGACCTCGTGTTCCATCAGGCAGCGCACAAAGCGGTGCTGCGGTCGGTCGAGCTCCCGCTCACGACCGACACTGCGAACACGCACGGAACGCTGACGATCTTGAAGGCCGCGGCCGACGCCGGCGTTGGTCGCGTCGTGCATGCGTCGTCGAGCAGCGTGTACGGAGGCGCGGCCGAGGTGCCGACCCCAGAGTCGGCGCCGCTGCTTCCCCGCTCGCCGTACGCAGTCACGAAGCTCGCGGCCGAGCACTACTGCCGCGTCTTCGCCGAGCTGTACGGACTCGAGACGGTCGCGCTCCGCTATTTCAACGTGTACGGCCCCCGCCAACGACCGGACGCCACCTACGCCGCGGTCATCCCGTTGTTCGTCGACGCTTTGTTGAACGGACGCGAGGTCGTCGTCCACGGCGACGGGCTCCAGTCGCGTGACTTCACGTACATCGACGACGTGGTCGCCGCGAACCTCGCCGCCGGCTCCGCGCCCGCCGACCTCTGTTCGGGCAAGGCGTACAACATCGCTCCCGGTATCTCCGCGTCGTTGCTCGACATCCTCCGCGTGCTCGGTGAGCGGCTCGGCGTGACCCCGTCGCTGCGCTTCACGGAATCGCGCGCGGGTGACGTCCGCCGCAGCCTGGCCGACGCGTCCGCGGCGGATCGCGATCTCGGGGTCCGCTGCACGATCGACCTCGACGACGGCCTCGGCCGCACCGTTGACTGGTTGCGCACGCTCACCTGAGTTTCGGGGCCGGGATCCGCAATATCGCGGGCGTCTTTCCATCGAAAAGCCGCGAAGAGAACCAGGCTCTCCCGCAGATATGCGAGAGTCTCGTCATGGCGTCGCCGCACCTCCTCCAACGCCTGGACGCACGCACGGCGAAGGTCGTCGTCGTCGGGCAGGGCTATGTCGGTCTGCCGATCGCCATCCGCTCCTCCGAGGTCGGGTTCCCGGTCGTCGGGTACGACACTTCGCAGGTCCGCATCGAGGCGCTCGGGCGCGGCGAGTCCTACGTCGAGGACATCTCGGCCGATGCCCTGAGCCAGGCCCTCTCCGCCGGCTATCGGCCCACCCTCGACGCTTCCGACCTGGCTGGGTTCGACGTCGCCGTGATCACCGTGCCCACGCCCCTGCGCGACGGCGCGCCCGACCTCTCGTTCATCGAGGCCGCCGGGCACGTCCTCGTTTCACACCTCTCGGCCGGCGCGCTGGTCGTGCTCGAGTCGACGACCTATCCCGGTACGACCGAAGAGTTGCTGCTGCCGATACTCGAGGAATCCGGGCTGCGGGCCGGCGCCGATTTCTTCCTCGGGTACTCCCCCGAGCGCATCGACCCCGGCAACCGCGAGTGGAACCTGGTCAACACGCCCAAGGTCGTCTCCGGGCTCGACGCAGACTCCTGCGCCGTCGTCGAGACCTTCTACGGGATCCTCGTCGACAAGGTCGTCAGGGTCGCGACCCTCGCCGAGGCGGAGCTGGTCAAGCTGCTCGAGAACACGTTCCGGCACGTCAACATCGCCTTGGTCAACGAGCTCACGATGTTCTCCCGTGATCTCGGAGTCGACATCTGGAGCGCCATCGACGCGGCCGCGACCAAGCCGTACGGCTTCATGCGCTTCACTCCCGGTCCCGGCGTCGGCGGGCACTGTCTCCCCATCGATCCCTCGTATCTGGCCTGGCGGGTCGAACGCCGTCTGGGGCACCGGTTCCGCTTCGTGGAGCTCGCCAACGACGTCAACCGGGGTATGCCCGAATACGTCGTCCGGCGGGCCCAGAGCATGCTCAACGACCGCGGGAAAGCGGTGCGCGGCGCGCGGGTGCTCCTGCTCGGGTTGGCCTATAAGCCGGGGACGTCCGACTGGCGGGAGTCGCCGGCGATGGTCATCGCCGACCGCCTTACCGATCTCGGAGCCGAAGTGCGTGCCCACGACTCCCACGTGCCCGACGGCGTCGCCCTCGGTCCGTCGATCCCCCGGGTCGGCTGCACGACCGACGAGATCGAGTCGGCCGACCTCGTGCTGCTCCTCACCGACCACCCGGAACTGCCGTACGACGAGATCGCCGGTCGGGCCCAGCTCGTGCTCGACACCCGCGGCCGCATGCGCGACCTGAAGTTCTGCGGCGAGTCCCTCTAAGGCGCGAGACGCGCTACGAACCGCCGGCGACGGCGCGCCAGGTGTGCGGGATCTGATCGGGGTCGGACGCGTCGAGCTCGTGGCGCATGTCGTTGCAGAGGTCGACGAGCACGCGGGCCGCACGTTCGGGAGAGATGGTCGTCGGGAAGTGGCGCACGCTGTCGCCGTCGAGTGCGGGCACGCCGACCGAGCGGATGAGCGGATGCGCCGTGCGCGACGGGGACTCTGCAACCCCGAACAATTCCTCGTGGAGCTTCTCGCCCCGGCGCAGACCGACGAACTCGATCGGGCACGGCGGTTTGACGCTCTGCGCGAGCTGCTCGGCAACCTCGGCGATGTTGACCGGCTCGCCCATGTCGAGGACGAGGACGCGCCCGCCTTGACCGATCGCGCCCGCCTGCAGCACGAGCTGCACGGCTTCCTCGACGGTCATGAAGAACCGGGTCACGTCGGGATGCGTCACGGTGAGCGGGCCGCCGAACTCGAGCTGCTTTTGGAACGCGGTCAGGAACGATCCGCGGCTGCCGAGGACGTTGCCGAAACGCACCGAGAGGAAGCGACCGGACGAGTGGTCGTCGAGACCGGCGGTGAGTCCCTCGGCGACACGCTTGGAGTAGCCGAGAATGCTGCACGGGTCGGCGGCTTTGTCGGTGGAGATGTTGACGAAGCACTCGACATCGGAAGCATGTGCGGCCTCGAGGACGGCGAGCGAACCCCACACGTTGGTCTTGAATCCCTCGACCGGGTGCGCCTCGAGGAGAGGCAGGTGCTTCAGCGCAGCCGCGTGGAAGACCACCTGGGGCCGGCGTTCGAGGAAGAGTTGGCGCACACGATCGCGATCGCGGATGTCCAGCAGCACGAGATCGGGAGTGTCGAGCAGCGCGCGCCCCTTGATCGACAGCTGCACCGCGTGCAACGCGGATTCGTCGCGGTCGACCATCAGGAGCTCGGCGGGTTCGAAGCGCGAGATCTGGCGGCAGAGCTCGGAACCGATCGATCCACCTGCGCCGGTGACGAGGACGCGCTTGCCCTGCAGGAACGACGCGGCCTGGTCGAGATCGATCTCGATCGAGTGGCGGCCCATGAGGTCGCGCTCGGTCGGTTCGCGGATGTCGACGACGCGCACGCCACCGCCTTGCAGCAGCTCGCGCACCGACGGGAGAACCCGAACCGAGAGGTTGGCCTTCGTCCCGAGCTCGGAGAGCTCGAGGACGAGCGAGCTGCTGGCGCTCGGCACCGCGATGACAACGGCGGTCGCGTTGAACTCCTCGGCCGCACGCGCCATGTCGTGACGATCACCGACGACCTTCACCCCGTGCGTCGTGACGCCCCGCATGTGCGGGTCGTCGTCGAGCAGCGCGACCGCGAGGTAGGCGCTCTCGGGGTCGACGAACATCGCCTTGAGTGCGGCCCGGCCACCGCTGCCGGCACCGAACACAATCACGCGCTCGACCGCGCGGTTCTGCAGCCGTTTGCGGAGCTGACGGTCGTAGTCCATACGCCAGCCGAAACGGACACCCACCATGATCAGCACTGCCATCGTGCCGCCGGCCAGGACGACCGAGATCGGCAGTGGACGATCGGAGGCAATGGCGGCGTCGACGACGAGCAATCCGGTACCGGCGAGCAGGAACGACTTCGCGACCGCGGTGACCTCTTCCACCGACCCGAAGACCCAGCGACCACGGTAGAGGCCGAAGACGGTGCCGGCCGCCAGCTGGGCGAGCACCACAAGGGGAACGAGCGGGATCAGCCGCCACCACGCGGCGCCGTCGGAGCCGAGCCGGAGCGCGGAACAGAGCACCAGGGCGCCGGCCCACGCCGCTGAATCGATGAGAGCCTGAGCCCGGCGCCCACGAGCAGGACGCCGCGGAACTCCCCCAAAAAGACCGTTCATCCGTTGGTCTCCCCTGCATCCGTGACCCGAAGATTCTGGAAGACGGCCGGAGACACCGCAAGGGGATACGGGCAAATACTTGCGGTTTCACGAGTCTTCATCAGATGGACCCCACCAAATCATCCGATTTCTCGTGGACGCGGGCGACCACGTCGACGATGCCATCGACCACGCGATCTTCGAGCGACGGGTAAACGGGAAGACTGAGGACACGACTACACGCGTCGTCCGTCACCGAAAGTGTGTCCGATTCGACGTCGATGTATGCATGCTGTCGATGCACAGGTGGATCGAAATAGGTCCGGGTGTCGACACCGTCGGCTAGCAGCGCGCGGCGCAACCCGTCGCGATCGATGCCGAACTGCTCGTGATCGACGGCGATCGTGAAGTCCTTCCACGTCGACTGGTCGCCGCGGTCGACCGCTTGCACGCGCACGCCGGGGATCTCCGCCAAACGCCGGGTGTACTGCGCCACGATGTCGAACCGGCGCGACTGGTTCGCCTCGAAACCTTCGAGCGACGCGAGCGCGGTTGCGGCATGCATCTCCGACATGCGCCCGTTCAGCCCAACGAACTCCGTGTCGTAGTTTCCCGGGTTGGCGTAGTCGCGGCCGATCCGAACCTTGTGCGCAACGTCGTCGCGCGTGGTCGCGACCAGTCCGCCTTCGCCCGCGACGAGAGGCTTGGTCGGTGTCAGGCTGAAGACCTCGGCATCGCCGAACCCACCGACCGGAACACCGTTGCGCAATGCGCCGAACGCGTGGGCGGCGTCGAACACCAACGGGATCCCGGCGGCACGCGCGAGGTCGGCCAGCTGCTCGGCCGGGCACGGCGCTCCGAACACATGCGTCGCCAGGATCGCGGCTGCACCGCGCACGCGCGGCGCGGCGTCTTCGACCGAAACCTGGAACGACGACGGGTCGCATTCGGCGAACCTCGGCGTCGCTCCATTCCACGCGACTGCGTGCGCCGAAGCGGAGAACGTGAACGACGGCATCACCACCGGACCAACGACCTCGAGCGCGCGCAGTGCGAGCATCAAGCCCGTCGTGCACGACGACACCGCGATCACGTGGGGAACCTGGAGATATTCGGCGGCCCTGCGCTCGAGCTCGGCGACGAGCGGACCGTTGGTCAGCACGCCGCGCTTCCACGACTCGCTCAGGATCTCGGTGACGCGCTCGAGCGTCGGCGCGGGAGGCCGCACGAACGGAATCCCCTCGGGAAACATCGCGTCGCCGCCGAGCAATGCCAGTACCGTCATGCCGTTAGCCCCTCCGTGGTGAACCCGCTGCGCCACACCGTGAGCCCGACGGCTACGGCACAAACCCCGAGCACCACGACCGCGCCGTCGGCGCCGAGATGCCAGGAAAGCAGACCTGCTGCAGTCGCCACGGCCTGCACGGCCGCGCACGCGAACAAGACCTTCAGGATCGGCCAACCCCGATCGGCGAGCTGGTCGTACACGTGGCTGCGGTCACCGGCCAGCCAAGAACGCCCGGAGCGTTGCCGGCGGACGACCGCGATCGCGGTGTCGGCGAGCGGCACACCCACGAACAGCGGCAACGCGATCCAGGCCGCCCGCCCCTGACCCTCGAGCGCGCACGCCGCCAAGAGCGAGAGCGCCGTACCCAACAGGTACGAACCGCCGTCGCCGAGATAGATGCGAGCCGGCGGCCGATTGAACACGAGGAAACCGACGAGCGCGCCGCACACGGCGAGCGCGGGATAGGCGGCGTCGCCGCCGACAAGCGCGAACCCGACCGCGGAGATCGCGACGACGGTGGCGGCCAGGCCGTCCATCCCGTCGATCAGGTTCACCGCGTTCACGAGCACGACGACGAGGAGCGCGGTCACGAGCAAACCGAAGCGGCCTGGTGCCGGCTCGATGACTCCCGCGATGCAACCGATCGTTGCCTGTCCTATCAGGCGCAGCGGCGGGGAAATCGTGCGCACGTCATCGGCGACACCGAGCGCCGCGGCGAGACCGAGCGGAAGCAGCCAGCTCGGGTGGTTCACCACGAGCACGACTCCGAGCGCGACGAACACCGCGACTCCTCCGAGATACGCAACCGGCTCGCGATGCGTCTTGAGCGGGCCGGGCCGGTCCAGGATGCCGAGTGCGAACGACGCGCGGCGCGCGAGAGGCGTGAGGAGGAGTGCGGCGGCGAATGCGCCGACGAAGGCTACGACGAGGCCCATACCAACACTTCCGACCGAACGTCGTCGTGTAGGGAGATCTGCTGCAGCGACGCGAACCCACAGTGCTCGTACAACCTGAGCGCGGCATCGTTCGAAGCGCCGGCCACGACCTTCACCGACGAGCAGCCGCGGCGTTCGAGCTCGTCGAGGGTGACGCGCACGACCCGCGAACCCCATCCCTTGCTCGCGACCGTGGGATCGGTGACGACCGACAGGATCTCGGCGTCGGGAAGCTCCCCCGTCGCCGACGGGTATCGCAAGGTCTGCATCACATGGGGAATCGCGCGCACCAACTTCGGGGCCGACGTGACGCCGGCGACGATCCCGTCGCGCACCATGAACTCGCGATACAGGCGACCCACGTTCTCGGCCGCGGCGCAGAACGCGACGACACCGGCGCCGTCCTCGGCGACCACCGCGAATGCGCGCGGCGACCGGACGATGCGCCGGTACAGGCGAACCAGGAACGACGGCCCGAGCGACGACAGGAAACCCTCGCTGATGCGCCGCGCGTGCATGTCGGCGAGCCGCGCCGCGTCATCCGCGGTTGCGAAGCGGATGCGGGGTTCGGTCACGAAGCGACCTTCTGCGCCGCGCCCCGGCCCAACAACGACTCGTAGACGCCGAGCGTGATGTCGATGCAACGCTGCTGATCGAATTCCTTCAGCGCCTTCTCCCGGGAGGCGCGGCCCATCTCCAAGCGGCGCCCTTCGTCGAGGGCAACCTCGGCGACGGCGTCCGCGATCGCGCCGCTGTCCCGGACGGGAACGAGGCGACCCGTGCGGCCTTCGTCGACGACCTGACGACATCCCCGGATGTCGGTTGCGACGATTGGCAGCGCCATCGCCGCGGCTTCCATGGCCGAGCGGGGAAACCCCTCGCGGTACGAAGCCAACGCGTAGAGATCGAAGGCGGCGTAGCAGGCCGCCATGTCGGCGCGCTCGCCGACGAAGTGGATGTTGCCAAGCGCTTCGGCACGGTCGATATCGTCGGCCGTGAGTGCTTCGGCCTTGGCGTCGTCCCGCGGCCCTACGACGACGAACTCGACGTCCGGCGCGCGCTGACGGAGGACGCGCGCCGCTTCGACGATCTCGCGGTAACCCTTCTCCCAGACGAGTCGACCGACGACGCCGCACACGATCGCGTCGTCTCGGGCGCCCCAACTCCGGCGCAGCGCGAGACGCGCGTCGGAGTCGACGTCGGTCGGATCGAAACGGGCCAGATCGATGCCGTTCCCCAACAGGTGGAGCTTCGACGCCGGTACGCCCAAACTTCTGAGCACCGGGATGTCTTCGACGTTCTGGACGAGCTCGGCCTGCGAGCACTTCGCCGCCACCCGCTCGAGTCCGTAGACAACGGCCCGGCGCGCCCACGGGTCGGTCGGCTGCGCGTAGAGACCATGGACCGTGTTGACCACCGCCGGCACGCGGTCGAGGCGCGCGGCGAAGCGTCCGTATACGCCGGGCTTGGGGTTGTGCGTGTGGACCACGTCGGGACGAAGGCGCGAGAAGACGCGAGCGAGCTCAACGAGCGCGGCGAGGTCCTTGTGCGGCGCCATCGATCGGGTCGCGTTCCGGAGCGGCACGTGGCGTACCCCGAGCTCGGCGAGGCGGTCGACATAGGGACCGGGGGCCGACACCCCGATGACCTCGTAACCAGCAGTGCGAATCGCCGCGAGCTGGGGACCGAGCAGTAGCACGAGGCTGATGTCGGTCGTGGTGACGTGCACGACCCGCGGCCTCGGCTTCACGCGCGCATCCGCGACTCGACGGAGAAGGGCGCGCGCCGCCGTGCACGCAGAGTGCGCACGATCGCGCTGAGTGCTTGTGCAGCCGGCATCGTTGTAGCGCGCGCCGCGCGTCCGGACGCCATCAGCTTTCCCCTCCCCCGAGAGTGGCGGCGAGCATCCCTACGCGCCACCTTCCGAACGCTCATCGTAGTTGACCGCAACATGCAATGACAATGAATCGGGGTAGGAAGCGAATCTCCTCACCGGAGGATTCACCGTCTGTCACCGCGGGTTTCCCTCCGGGCCGGCGCGCGGAAACGCACGCCCGAAGGCGTGCGTTTCCGGATTGCTTTCGGGCTTCGGACCAGGTCAGGACCGCATCGTGCGCCGGCGGGTCATCACCAGCAGGGCGGCGCCTGCGTCGATGATCGCAATGGCGACGATGAGGAGGAAGAACCCGTTTGCACCGGTGCGGGGCAGCGTGGTCGCCCTGGCCGCAACCGTGGTGGTGGTCGCAGCTGCGACGGTGACTCCCGTCGGTGCGGTTGTGCCCTCGGTCACCGGCGGCGCCGAGCCCGTCGCCGACAACGCCGTGAAGACGAACGTCCCCGACGGAGAGCAGGTGTTCGTGTCGACGACCGTGCCGAGGTTCAAGGGCGGTCCGATCGTGATCTTGGCCACGATTTTCAGCGACTTCTCGGTGAAGGTGACCGTGTCGGTCGCGTTCTTCGGGTGCCAGATCGTGTTGGGAAGGGCCGACGTCCCCACGAGCGGCTGGGCATTGCCCCCGATCACCGAGACCTTCGAAACCGCGTTCACCGTGTAGGTGTGCGTGCCCTCGGTCGTGTTGGAGCCGGCGACGACGAGTGTGATAACGGACGGGATCGTGTCACCATCCTTGATTGCAGTGGCAGTGACGCCAGCCTGCAGCGTCTTGCCCGGGATGCTGATCGTTGCCGACGTCTTGCTCAACGTGATCGGATCCCCCTTGTGCGGCTGTGGGAACCCGCTCGACGCGATCGTCAGGCCGACCGGCCCGGTCGAGGCCGGCAACAACGGCGGATTGAGTACCGAACTGCACGAGTTCGAGTTCGTGGCCTTGGCCGCCACTGCCGTCTGCTGGCTTCCGACCGTAGTAGTGGTCGTCGGGCCCGCGGTGGTCGTGGGACCGGCGGTCGTCGTCGGCGCCACGGTCGTGGTGGTGGTCGCGCCGCCGGCGGCCGTCGTCGTCGTCACCGCGGCGGGAACCGCGTCAGTCGATGCCGCGCCTGCGGAGCCTCCGTTCGCGACCGCCATCAACGCGACTGTGGTCATGAGCGCACCGCCGTACACGGCGAACCGCTTACGCCTGTTGAAATCCACTGTGTGTTCCCCCTTCGACCTTCGCGGGGGAACCGTGCGCGTGACGATGCAGAGAGAAATCGGCAGCGCTCTCGCGCCGACGGCATTCCCCCTGGCCCTCCCGGCCAACCTCCCCAGCGCGGCCAGTCTCCTGGTCACCCTTCGCGGTCAGCATGGCGCGCGTTCACAGGATCCGCAAGTGGGGACGACAAGTTTCTGTCAGATGTTGTCCGTCCTGTGCGTTGCCACGCAGGCCTTTGCCACGAACGATGCCGATGTTGAACAGGTCGCGGTGTGCACACGCTGCGTGGGCGGACGCCAGGCCTCGGGCGGCCCGGGGGCCGAACCTGACGCTGACGTCACCTCCGCGCGAGGATGGCGACGCCAATTCACTTCCCTGAGCAGAACTTCGCTGAGAACAAAGGAGCGCACGTGGCGGACCGACCTCGAGCGCTCGTCACCGCGCCCTTTCGCGGTGAGGGCATGGACACCCTGCAATCGTTGGTCGACGTGGTCTACGACCCGTGGATCGAACAAGTTCCCCTGCGGCTGTACAACGGCGAGAAGCTCGCGGCCCGGATCGAGGCCGAGGGCGCGAACCTCCTCATCGTCGAGTCCGACTCGGTCAAGGGCCCGGTCTTCGAGCTGCCACTGCTCTGCATCGGCGCGTGCCGCGGGGATCCCAACAACGTCGACGTCGAGGCCGCGACCAAGGCCGGGATCCCGGTACTACGCGCACCCGGTCGCAACGCGAACGCGGTTGCGGAGATCACGATCGCGTTGATGTTCGCGGTGAACCGCTGGCTCGTCCCCGCGGATCGCGACGTGCGCACCGGCGAGGTGTATGCCGAGGGGAAGATCCCTTATCAGCGGTACCGCGCTTGGGAGCTCAGCGGCCAGACGGTGGGCATCATCGGTCTGGGAGCGGTCGGACGCGCTGCGAAATGGCGCTTCGAAGGACTCGGCATGCGGGTGCTCTCGTACGATCCGTACAACCCCGAGGCAACGCACAACACCGACCTCGACTCGATGCTCGCGCAGTGCGACGTCGTGTCGAACCACGCGATGGTCACCCCCGAGACCGAGGGCCTCATGGGCGCGGCGCAGTTCGCGGCGATGAAGCCGGGCGCGATCTACATCAACTCCGCCCGCGCCATGCTCCACGACACCGACGCGCTCGTTGCCTCGTTGGTGTCGGG
>JBEPUZ010000056.1:0-20407 GCA_041691275.1 Actinomycetota bacterium
TGATCAAGAGCCTCGAGATGGAGCACGTCGAGGTCATGTTCGGCCTCCCGGGCGGTGCGATCCTGCCCGTCTACGACCCGCTCATCGACTCGTCGATCCGCCACATCCTCGTCCGCCACGAGCAGGGTGCCGGCCACATGGCGAGCGGCTACGCGCACGCCACCGGTCGGCCGGGCGTGGCCATGGTCACGAGCGGTCCCGCGGCGACGAACATCGTCACCCCGCTCTGCGACGCGTACATGGACTCGATCCCCGTCGTGGTCATCACCGGTCAGGTCGCGTACTCGGTGATCGGCACCGACGCGTTCCAGGAGGCCGACACGGTCGGCATCACGATGCCGGTCACGAAGCACAACTGGTTGATCAGTGACGCCCAGGACATCCCGCGCGTCGTGCGGGAGGCGTTTCACGTCGCCACCACCGGCCGCCCGGGGCCGGTGCTGATCGACCTCCCCAAGGACGTCGCCAACGCGCCGATGGAGTGGTACTGGCCCGAGAAGATCGACATGCCGGGCTACAAGCCCAACGTGAAGGGTCACCCCCGCCAGATCAAGGACGCGGCGACGCTCATCAACGAGGCGACCCGGCCGGTCATCTACGCGGGCGGCGGCATCATGCTCGCCAATGCGTCGAACGAGTTGCGCGCGCTGGCCGAGCTCACGGGTATTCCCGCGGTCACGACGCTGATGGGCCGAGGCGCGTTGCCCGACGAGCACCCGCTGTGCCTGGGCATGCCCGGCATGCACGGCAACTACACCGCCGTCACCGCGATGCAGAAGGCCGACCTGCTGATCACGCTCGGTGCGCGCTTCGACGATCGCGTCACCGGCAAGGTCTCCGCGTTCGCTCCCGACGCCAAGGTCATCCACGTCGACATCGATCCCGCCGAGCTGGGCAAGGTCCGCCATGCCGACGTGCCGATCGTCGGCGACCTGCGCACCGTGATCGACGAGATGATCAAGGCGCTGAAGACGGAGCGAGCCAAGCACGATCCGCCCGACCTCGCGCCGTGGCTCGACACGATCCACGGGTGGCAGGAGACCTACCCGCTCAAGTACCACCAAGAAGAGGGCGGGCCGCTGAAGCCGCAGTTCGTGATCGAGGCCCTGCGCGACAACACTCCCGACGACTGCATCCTCGTGTCGGGCGTGGGCCAGCACCAGATGTGGGCGAGCCAGCTGTGGAAGTTCAAGCTGCCCAACACGTGGGTCAACTCCGGTGGCCTCGGCACGATGGGCTACGCGGTTCCCGCCGCGGTCGGCGCCAAGGTCGGTCGCCCCGACCGCATGGTGTGGGCCATCGACGGCGACGGTTGCTTCCAGATGACCGCGCAGGAGCTCGTGACCGCGGCGTCGGAGCGCATCCCGGTGAAGATCGCGATCCTGAACAACGCGTACCTGGGAATGGTGCGCCAGTGGCAGGAGCTCTTCTACGAGGAGCGGTACAGCGAGGTCTACCTGTCGCCCGACCTGCCCGACTATGTGAAGTGGGCCGAGGCAATGGGGTGCGTTGGCATGCGTGTCGACAGCGCCGACGACGTCGTGACCACGATCGAGAAGGCGAACTCGGTCGACGACCGGCCCGTCGTCATCGACTTTCGCACCGACTGGCGCGAGAAGGTGTACCCGATGGTTGCCGCGGGTTCGTCGAACGATGACATCATCCTCGGCCCGGAGTTCGGAAAGGGTGGACGATGACGCTCGGGGCGCGACCGCATCACATCCTCACCGTCACCGTCGAGAACAAGCCCGGCGTGCTCTCACGCGTCGCCGGGCTGTTCTCGAGGCGGGCGTTCAACATCGTGTCGCTCGCGGTCAGCCCGACCGACGACGAGCGCTTCTCCCGCATGACGATCGTCGTCGACGCGGAGTCGGCGCCGCTCGAACAGGTCGTGAAGCAGCTCAACAAGCTGATCCCGGTCATCAAGATCACCGAGGTCCCGCCCGCGGAAGGGGTCGAGCGCGAGCTGATGCTCGTCATCGTCAAGGCCGCGGCCGAGACGCGGAGTCAGGTGACCGAGCTCACCGCGATCTTCGAGGCCAAGATCGTCGACGTCGGCTACGAGGCGATGATGATCATGGTCGGCGGCGAACCCGAGAAGCTCGACGCGTTCAGCGACCTCGTGAAGCCGTTCGGCATTCTCGAGTTGCAGCGCACCGGCCGCATCGCGCTGCCGAAACTGTCCCGGGAGTCGACCCGCCTGCGGTCGGTCAAGACCGCTCGGGGCTGATTTCCGTTTTCATTGTTCATTGACGACACTATGAGTCGTCACCGCATGCACGTACGACGAGGAGACTTCCTGCGATGCCCGCAACCGTGTATTACGAGAACGACGCCGACCTCGGTCTGATCGCCGACAAGCTGGTCGCGATCCTCGGCTACGGATCCCAGGGTCACGCGCACGCGTTGAACCTGAAGGACTCCGGCATCGACGTAGTGGTCGGTCTCCGGCCCGGTTCCAAGTCGCAGGCGAAGGCGGAAGCGGCCGGGTTGCGCGTACTGGCGACCGCCGACGCGGTGCGCGAGGCCGACATCGTCATGGTGCTGCTCCCTGACACCGAGCAGAAGAAGGTCTACGAGGCCGAGATCGCGCCGAACCTCGTCGACGGCAACTCCCTCGCGTTCGCGCACGGCTTCAACATCCACTTCGACCAGATTGCGCCGCCCGCGGGCGTCGACGTGTGGATGATCGCGCCCAAGGGTCCCGGCCACCTCGTGCGCCGTACCTACGACGAGGGCGGCGGCGTCCCGTGCCTGATCGCGGTGCACAACGACGCGACCGGGAAGGCCAAGCAGATTGGGCTCGCGTACGCGCGGGGGATCGGTGGCACCCGGGCCGGCGTGCTCGACACGACGTTCCAAGAAGAGACCGAGACCGATCTCTTCGGTGAGCAGGTCGTGCTGTGCGGCGGGCTCGTCGAGCTCATCCGCAATGGCTACGACACCCTCGTCGAGGCCGGCTACCAGCCCGAGAGCGCCTACTTCGAGACGCTGCACGAGGTGAAGCTGATCGTCGACCTCATCTACGAGGGCGGGATCGCGGCGATGAACTACTCGATCAGCGACACCGCCGAGTACGGCGAGATGTCTCGGGGTCCGCGGGTCGTCACGCCCCAGACCAAGGCCGAGATGCAGAAGATCCTCGGCGAGATCCAGTCGGGCGATTTCGCCCGGGAGTGGATCGCCGAGAACGAGAACGGCCGCCCGAACTTCGACCGGATGCGCGCCGCCGCCGCCGCCCACCCGATCGAGAAGGTCGGCGCCGAGCTGCGGTCGATGATGCCGTGGATCGCGGCCGGAAAAACCCGCGTTCAGGACGTCTCGGGCGGATAACGCCGAATCGGGCCGGACTTCGCCTTGATTCCGGGCAGCCGGTTACCGACACGTTGATGTGGAGAATCTCGGCGAAGCGCGCCTCGTGGCGCGCTCGGGTGCGATGTTGTTCGTCGGTGCCGGACTCCTCGCGTTCCTGAACTCGTTCGCGCTCGCCCCGCTCGGGGTCACCGGCGTCGACGCCTCCCGGATGCGGGTGCTCGCCGGCCTCAGCATTCTGTCGGCCGTCGTCGTGGCAGTGGTGCCGTGGCACCGGCTCCCGTCCCGGGCCTCGCTGGTGCTCGCCTTCTTGGGCCTGGGGTTGCTGCTCGCTTCGGGAGCCTGGACGGGGTACGCCGCCAGTAGCCAGGCGCCCGTCGCGTACCCCGCGTTCTTCTTGTTGATCTTCGGCTGGATTGGCCTCGTCCATCCCCGCGCCAGCGCGACCCTCTTCGCGCCGGTCGTCGGGCTCGGCTGCGCGTGGTTGACGGTCACGACCGACCACGCGACGGTGTCGTTCGCGGGGCTGGTGGTCGCGATCGTCACGTCGGTGATCATCTCCGAGACGATCGCGTGGGCAATGGCGCGCAGCCGGCGCCATGCCGACGATCTGCGCGTGCTCGTTTCCGCGTCGTCCGACCTGCGGGACGTGCTGAGCCTGGCGGAGGGCGCGCAGCTCGCGGAGCTCTCGGCCCAGGCGGTGCTGCATGCCGATCGAATCGAGCTCCTGCTGCTGGAATCGGGTGTCGTTCCGCCGAATCGCCTGTCGACGACCGACCTGCGGCTTGCGAACGCCGCGTTGGACGAAGGAAATGCAGTCGGCGATCACGACGGCCTCGCGATTCCGCTGCTGGGCCCGTCCGGCGCGATCGCGGTCGCGGTCGCGTATGGGGTGAGTCGCGAACCCGTCACCGACCAGCTCGTCCGCTTGTTGTCGACTGAGTTCGGGGGGCGGCTCGAGCAGCTGAGGCTACTGGAGGCGCTCGGGGAACAGACTCTGCGCGACGCGCTGACGGGAGTGGGCAGCCGGCGTCATGCCGACGCGCTCGTGGAAGG
Organism: Actinomycetota bacterium; assembly: GCA_041691275.1. GTDB lineage: Bacteria > Actinomycetota > Acidimicrobiia > IMCC26256 > PALSA-610 > PALSA-610. The sequence continues at coordinate 4,369 of JBEPUZ010000056.1, forward strand.
GTTGCGTCCCGGCGACTCGTTGCTGCTGATCGACGTCGACCACTTCAAGGACGTCAACGACACCCGCGGCCATCTCGGTGGCGACCGGTTGCTGGAGCAGCTGGGGGCGCACCTCCGGGCCGGGCTGCGCGACAGCGACAGCATCGCCCGCTACGGCGGGGACGAGTTCCTCATCCGCCTTCATTCCAACGATGGCGACGCGGTTGGAATCGCGCGCCGCCTGCTCGACACGTGGATGTCGATGCCCGACGTACCCGCGTTCAGTGTCGGCATCGCGAGGCACGCACGCGGCATCGAACCCCAGACGACATTCGCCGAGGCCGATCGCGCCCTCTACGTGTCGAAGAACGAGGGCCGCGCCCGCATCGAGGTCGTCTGAACGCGACGCAGTTTCAGACGATCAGGCGTCACACCCACCCAAGTCCAGGTACCTGTTGTCGGACTTTTCCGCGCATGGCGCGGATAACTCCGACAACTGTTGGTGGAGCTTTCCGCGGATGGCGCGGATAACTCCGACAACGGGTGGTCGACGAGACACCGGTCAGTTGCGGGGGACTTGCGACCAGGGCAGGTCGCGGTCGACCCGCGGCTCGCCGGGCAGGCCGAGGATCCGTTCGCCGAGGATGTTGCGCATGATCTCCGACGTGCCGCCTTCGATCGAGTTGGCCCGCGCCCGCAGGAACATCTTGCGGGACGAGCCGAGCGGCGCGTCGAGGCCGCCCTCGTCGGGACGCTTGAACGTGTAGTCGTAGTCGACGATGCCGGCGGCGCCGAGCAGATCGATGCAGAACTCGTACGTGTTCTTGTTCATGGTGGCGAGCGCGAGCTTGGCGATGGAACCCTCGGGGCCGGGGTTGCCGGCGCGGGCCTTGGCCGCGGCGCGCTGGTTCGTGTAGCGCAGCACCTCGCTCTCGATCCACAGCTGGGCCAGCCGGTCGCGGTTGACCGCGCTGCGGTCCTCGACCGGGTGTCGGCTCCAGAGATCGAGCGCCTCTTCGATACCGGAGACACGCTTCTTGTCGCCGGTACCACTGCCGCCGCCCGCGGCGCCGATCGTGCTGCGCTCGTTCATCAGGGTCGTCATCGAGACGCGCCAGCCGTCACCGATGTCGCCGATGCGGTCGGCGTCGGCGATGCGCGCGTCGGTGAGGTACACCTCGTTGAACTCGGCTTCACCGGTGATCTGGCGGAGCGGTCGCACCTCGACGCCGGTCGCGTGCATGTCGACCATGAAGTAGGTGAGGCCCTTGTGCTTCGGTTGCTCGGGGTCGGTGCGGGCGACGAGCATGCCGCGGTCGGCAAGGTGCGCGAGCGTGTTCCAGACCTTCTGCCCGTTGACGACCCACTCCTCGCCGTCACGCACGGCGCGGGTCGCGAGTCCGGCCAGATCCGAACCTGCACCGGGCTCGGAAAACAGCTGGCACCAGACCTCTTCGCCGGTGAACATCGGGCGGAGCGCGCGCCGGCGCAGCTCGTCGCTGCCGTGGGTGGCCACCGTCGGCCCGGCGAGTGAGAGCCCGAAGAAGAGCAGGCCCTCGGGCGCGGCCGCGCCCGCCGACCGCAGGCGCCGCTCGATGTGACGCTGGCTGATCGGCGGCAGGTTCAGTCCGCCGAAACCCTCGGGGAAGTGCACCCACGCGAGCCCGAGGTCGTACTGGGCGCCCCGGAATACTACGGGTTCGGTCAACTTCGGATCGTGTGTCGCCAGCAGCTCGTCGATCAGTGCGTCGACGCGGGCGAGGTCGGTGTCGGCCATGCGGTGAGCGTAACGTCCTCTTGTGCTTGGCGTGCTGGCGGTCGATCAGCCCGACTTGTTCTACGCGCGCCAGCAGATGGCCTTCTCGCTCGGGTCGCACATCGTGCTCGCCTGCATCGGGATGTCGGTCCCGTTCATGGTCGTGCTGGCCGAATGGAAGGGGCGGCGCACCGGCGATCTCGTCTACGTCAGCCTCGCACGGCGGTGGGCGAAGGTGATGGTCGTGCTGTTCGCGGTCGGCGCGGTGTCGGGCACGATCCTCTCGTTCGAGTTCGGCATCCTCTGGCCCCGGTGGATGGGCCGCTTCGGCGCTGTGATGGGTTTGCCCTTCGCCATCGAAGGCTTCGCGTTCTTCCTGGAAGCGATCTTCATCGGGATCTATCTCTACGGCTGGGACCGGCTGCCACCCCGCGTGCATCTCTGGGCCGGCGTCCCGATCGGTATCGCCGGCGTCGCGTCGGCGTTCTTCGTGGTTGCCGCGAACGGGTGGATGAACGATCCGACCGGTTTCACGATCGACGCAAAGGGCAATGTCACCCACGTCGATCCGTGGGCCGCACTCTTCAACTCCGCTCTGTGGCCGGAAGCCATCCACATGATCCTCGCCGCATTCATCGTGGGCGGCTGCCTGTTGGCCGCGCCCTACGCGTGGGCGATGCTGCGAGGACGGAGAACCCGGTACGAACGCGTCGGACTGTTGCTGCCGTTGACCTTCGCCATGATCGCGGCGCCGATACAGATCGTGGTCGGGGACTGGGCGGCGCGCCACGTCGCCGTGCACCAGCCGGCGAAGCTCGCGGCGATGGAGGGTTTGTACGCGACGACGAAGGGGGCGACGCTTCACCTCGGCGGCGTGTACATCGGCAACGAGATCGTCGGCGGCATCCCGATCCCCGACGGACTCTCGTTCCTCGCCTTCCACAATCCGCACGCGGTCGTGCAAGGGCTCGAGACGGTCCCGGCTGCCGATCGTGCCCCGGTCAACGTGGTGCGGACCGCCTTCCAACTCATGGTCATGATCGGGACCGCGATGCTCGGCCTCGGTCTCTGGATGCTGCTCGCGTGGCGCAAGCGCAGGAGCATTCCCCGGTCGCGTTGGTTCCTCTGGGCCGCGTTGATCTCGGGGCCCGCGGCGGTCGCGGCGCTCGAGTGCGGATGGATCACGACCGAGGTCGGGCGCCAACCGTGGATCGTCTGGCAGGTGATGCGCGTGAAGGACGCGGTCACCGACGCGCCGAACATCCGCTTCGGGTACTACCTCCTGATCGCGGTGTACGCGGTGATGGCCGTGTTCTCCGTGATCGTGTTGCGCCGGCTGACGAGCGCACCGTTGCCGGCCGAGCTCGTCGAGTTGCTGGCATCGGAGCCGGGTGAACCGGACCTGGGCTCGTGACCCTCGCCAACGCGTGCGCGTTCGTGATGTTCGTCGGCATCTCGCTCTACGCGCTGCTCGCGGGAGCCGACTTCGGAGCCGGACTCTGGGACCTCGTCGCCGGCGGTGACGAACGGGGGCGCGCTCCGCGCGCCCAGATCGAGGAGTCGCTCGGTCCGGTTTGGGAAGCCAACCACGTGTGGCTGATCTTCGTGCTGGTCACGTTGTGGACGGCTTTCCCGTCGGCGTTCGCGCCGATCATGTCGACGCTCTACGTCCCGCTGACTCTCACCGCGATCGGGATCATCCTGCGCGGTTCGGCGTTCGCGTTCCGCAAGGCGTCGGAGACGCTGCCGCTGCGACGCTGGTTCGGCGCCACCTTCGCGTCGTCGTCGTTCCTCACGCCGTTCATGCTCGGCGCGGTGGTAGGCGGGATCGCGTCGGGCCGCGTGCCGGCGGGCACGCAGTCGGGCGACGCCTTGCGGAGCTGGTTGAACCCCACCTCGATGCTCGGCGGTGTCATGGCGGTAGTCGTGTGCGCGTTCCTGGCGGCGGTGTATCTCGCGGCCGACTGCGAGCGCGGGAACCACCCAGATCTCGTCATCTACTTCCGGCGCCGGGCGATCGCCAGCGGGGTCGCGGCGGGCGTGGTCGCCGCGGTCGGAGTGTTCGTTTTGCACCACGACGCACCGGACCTGTTCCACGGACTCACCCATCGGGGCGCACCGCTGATCGTGATCTCCGCGCTCGCGGGCATGACCACCTTGCTTCTCCTCGCGCGCGCCCGTTACGCGGCGGCGCGTGTCTCCGCGGCCCTCGCCGTCGTGTCAGTGCTCTTCGGCTGGGCGAGCGGCCAGTACCCGTACATGCTCGAACGGAGCCTGCGCATCGCCGACGCCGCGGGGCCGCACGCGACACTCGTCGCGATCCTCGTCGTGCTCGGGGCGGGTTCGCTCCTACTCGTCCCGGCGCTCGTCTGGCTCTTCGTCCTCATGCAGCGCGGGATGCTCGCAGGCGAGCACTGAAACCTGTCGCTACTTGGCTGGACTCATTTGGTTGTGGCGATCCCACCGTCGACGGGGATGATCGCGCCGGTGAGGTACGCGCCCGCGCGGCTGGCGAGGAAGATCGCGGTGCCGGCCATGTCGTCGGGACGACCGATGCGTCCGAGCGGCGAGGAACGGGCGATCGAGTCGCCGAAGTCGCGCAGGGTCGCCGCCATCATCTTCGATTCGAACGGTCCGGGCGCGATCGCGTTGACCGTGATGTGGCTCGGGCCGAGCTGACGGGCGAGGTGACGCGTGAGCTGATGGATCGCGGCCTTGCTCGTGCTGTACGCGTACGTCTCCATGATCGGGACCTGGATGCCGTCGATCGAACCGATGTTGATGACCCGGGCCGGATCGTCGGCGGTACCGGCCGCTTCCAACACGGGCAGGAGGGCTCGGGTCAACAGGAACGGTGACTTCGTGTTGAGCGTCATGACCTTGTCCCACGCGTCGGCGGGATAGTCGGCGAGCGGCGCGCCCCACGTGGCGCCGGCGTTGTTCACGAGGATGTCGAGCTTCGGTTCCCGCTCGCTGACGACGGCGGCCAGGCGGTCGCACTCCGCATCGCTCGAGAGGTCGGCCGGGATGCTGAAGCAGGTACCGACCTTCGACAACTCGGCGGCGACGTCGTCGCACACGTCGGCCTTGCGGGAGGAGATGTAGACCCGGGCGCCGGCTTCGACGAAGCCCTGGGCGATCATCAGGCCGATGCCCCGGCTGCCGCCGGTGACGAGGGCCGACTTTCCGCTGATGTCGAACAGTCCGGCCATCGTGCCTCCAAGTCGTCGGGCAGGTCGTCGCTCGGGGGTGTCCCACGAGGCCCGGGGGCGGGCTGCAGACCGGCGGGATATTAGGGGCGATCGGGACGTTCTTCTCAAGATCGCGGAGCTTTGTGCCGATATGGGCGGAGGGTACGGGTCTTCCTTGGGAGGGAAGTTGGCGTCGGTCTGGCTGCGACTGCGTAGCGGCGCGAACGGTCTGTCGCGCGATCTTCGCCGGTTCGTCGGCGAGGTCGACGCCGACGAGGTCACTCCCCGCGTCGCCGCCGTCGTGTTCCTCGCCGGCGGCGTCCTCGCGTTCGTGGTGAAGCTCACGGTGCAGGGCGTGCACAGCGAGGCGCAGATGGGATGGATCGCAGCCCTGGCCACCGCCTTCGGGCTGGGCGCGCTCCTGTTTCCCTGGCAACGATTCGGCCCCCGCGCCGAGCTTGCGATCCCGGTGTTCGCGTTCGGGCTCTTCGCGTGCGCGGGAGTGATGACGCGCGGTTCGGCCGACGGTTACCTCGCAGTCCTGCCCCTCCCGTTCGTCTTCGTCGGCATCACCCAACGACCCGGGACGTCGACCGCGCTGGCGCCGGTCGCCGCGCTGGCGTTGATGATTGCCGACCGGTTCCGCTTCGACGCGCGGTTGAACTCGACGCTCGTCTTCGCGCTCCCGATGCTCGTGCTCGTCGGCGAGGCGCTCGCGTTCGCGCACACCCGGCGCACCAAGGCCGAGGGTCGCGTCGCGCGGTTGCTCGACGCAGTTCGCATCCTGGCTCGCATCGACGACCAACGACGGGGCGCGCAGATGGTTGCGTCATTGTCGGCAGAGTTGCTCGATGCCGATGCGGTCGCCGCGCTGATCGCCGACCGGCCCGGCTCGCATCGCCTGTTGAACCGAGCCTTCTTCGGGCACCCCGCGCTCGCCGACGCCACTCCGCTCCTCGTCGACGCGCACGGCAGCGGCGCGTTCGACGCGTACGCGCCTCAGTTCATCGTCGATCCCGTGGCCGTGCGCGCCCTCGCCCCGACCGCGGCGTGCGTGCAGGCGGTGTCGACCGTGCCGCTCCCGGGCGCGAGCCCGTCGCCGATCGGCGTGATCATCGCGATGTGGACCACGCCCCGTCGCCGTTTGCAGCCCGCCGCACACCAAGCCGCGGAGCTGCTGTCGGAGGAGGCCGGTCGCATGTTCCGGCGGCTCTGGGAGTCGGCCGAGCTGGTGCACGACGCGGAGACGGATCCGCTGACTCAGCTCGCCAACCGGAGGACATTCGCCCGCGCGCTGTCGACCATGCAGCCCGGCGACGCGCTCGTCCTCGTCGATCTCGACAATTTCAAGGCCGTCAACGATCGGCACGGCCACCAGGTCGGCGACGAGACGTTGCGCATGCTCGCGCTCGACCTGCGCGACACGGCCCGCCAGGTCGACTGCGTCGCGCGCTACGGCGGCGAAGAATTCGCGGTCGTGCTCCCGGAGGCTGGGATCGAAGGCGCGCAGGCGATGTTGAACCGGTTCCGGCGCACCTGGGCCGCGCGCGAGCCGCTCACGACGTTCTCGGCCGGCATCGCCCGCCACGATGCGGGCCGGTCGCCCCGGGAGACGCTGCGGCTCGCCGACGGCGCGCTCTACGCGGCGAAGGCGGCCGGACGCGACTGCGACATGCTTGCGGCCGAGTCCGAGATCGAGGTCGTCCTGCCCTGAGGGGCGGTGATGAAGCGGCGACTCAAGCAGGCGGGGCGGGCGCGTCGCCGTCGGCGACGTCGTTCGCTTCCATCTGCTTTTCGAGCTCGGCGATCTCGGCCACCTTGGCGTCGATCTGGGCCGCTGCGTCCTCGGGTGCCTCGTTGCGCTTCTGCGCCACGACGAGCGCGCCGATCTCCTGGCAGAGGTCGTTGATCTTCTTGCCCAGGCGGGCGTCCTCGATCTTCTCCTTACCGACCGCGGTCACCTGCTTCGCCTGATCAGCTGCCTTACCGGCGGCGTCTTTTACCTTGTCGAGAAAACCCATGTCGACCTCCGACGCGAAGTGGATCAGCGATCGAGGCTATCGGAGCGTGAGGCCCTTGTAACCGTCTGCGAATCCGACCGCGCGGAGTGCCGCGGCGTGGGGCGACGTGCGCGCGGGCTCATCGTCGATGCGTTCGATCTGTACCTTGACCAGCCGGCCCTGTTTGTGGGCTTCGACGAGTGCTTCCGCCCACCGTTCGGCGTCGTCTGCCGTCGTGTCGGTGCCGCTCGGCGTCTCGGAGACGAATGTGATCAACGCCTTACCGCCCCGTTCGAGGAATGCCGCGCACGCGCCGTCGACGAGCACGACGAACGCGCCCGCCGATCGCGACGGTCGCGCGGAGCTCCCGGGGCGTTCGGGCCACGACAGCGCGGCGCCGTAGGGCTGGGCCGGATCCGTGGCGGCGAGGACGATCACGCGGGAACGGCTTTCCTCGTCGACGGTCCGGTGGGCGCGCAGGCGGTCGACCGCGCCCGGCAGCGCGAACTGCGCTGCGCCCAACCCGTCGACGAACCAACCGCGCCGCGCTCGTCCCGACTCCTCGAGGGCGCGCAGGACGGGATACACGCCTGCGAACCCTCCGATCGCACCTTCGGAACGCACGGCCTCGCGGGTGACGACTCCCTGACGTTCGAGCAGCTGCAGCGCCGCGGCGTGGGCGCGCTCGGTCGCCGCCGGCTCGGGCTCGAGCAGCGGCACGACGAGTGACCACCGGCCTGCGCCCGCGGGCGGACCGAGGCGGGCGAGCCGGCCGGGATGCGGACGGGCCCGGCTCGACGGCTTGCGCCCGGTGCGGCGGGGGACGCGCAGCGGTCCGAAGGTGTCGTTCGTGACCTCGCCGGCCCAGACCAGGTCCCAGAGCGCTGTGAGCACGACGGCGTCGTCGGCGGTACCGGTCGCGGCGACGAGATCGGGCCAGAAGCTCGCGCCGGCCCGTAGGAGCCGGTCGCGGATCGCATCGTGGACCGAGCCGTCGGGAGCGCCTTCGAGCGCAGCCCGGTTGGCGAGGAGGCGCACGCGATCGCGAAAGAACAGGCGCACCCGGCCGTCGTCGGCGCCGAGCGCGCCCGCGCCGATCCACACGATCTCGCCCGCCGCGCACAGCTCGTCGAGCATGCCCGGCCGGTAGCCGTCGACCCGCGCAGCCAACACGTCACGTTCCAGGACCGAAGCCGGAATCGCGACGCCTTGTAACTGCTCGAGGGCCTCGATGAGCGCGTCGGTACCCCGCCGGTTCCGTCCGACTCCTTGCCACGCGGACAGGAACCGGGCGTAGGTGGTCGCGTCGACCGGTTCGATCTCGTGCCGCAACGCCGCGAGCGAACGCCGCCGGAGGATCCGCAACACATTGGTGTCGCACCATTCGCGTTCGAGCCCGCCGGGTCGGAACTCGCCGAACACGACCCGGTTGTCGCGCTCGAGCTGCGTCAGCGCCGACCGAGCCCGCTCGACCGAGATGTCGAAGCGCCCGGTCAGCTCGTCGATCGTGAACGGCGCGTGCGTGCGTGCGTACCGGGCGACGACGTCGTCGAGCGGTCGTTCGACCGGGTCGGTGAACACCGCCGGAAGTCCCTGCGGCACCGCCCACCCGAGCGCGTCGCGCAGCCGGCCCGCGTCCTCGGCCGCGGCGAGATGGCCACCGATGTCGATCACGCGCCGCTCGGCTCGCAACGCGTCGAGCCACGGGCAAGGGTCGGAACTGCAGCGCGCCGTGACCTCGTCGAGCGTGAGCGGACCGAGGTCGACGAGGAGGTCGTGCAGGTCGTCGGCGTGCTTGGCCTGGCGGCTCGGCGTGAGTCGCTGCAGCTCCAACTCGAGCTCGCCGAGCACCTCGGGGTCGAGCAGCTCGCGCAACTCCTCGGTGCCCATGAGGTCGCGCAGGAGATCGCGGTCGAGCGCGAGGGCGGTGGCCCGGCGCTCGGCGAGAGGCGCGTCGCCCTCGTACATGTAGACGGCGATCCAACCAAACAGCAACGACTGGGCGAACGGCGACGCCCGGCGCGTCTCCACCGGCACGACCCGCAGCTTGCGGGACCGGATCTCGGTGAGCACTTCGCGCAGCGCGGGAACGTCGAAGATGTCGCGCAGGCACTCGCGGGTTGTCTCGAGGAGCATCGGGAACGTGGGGAATCCGCTCGCGACCTCGAGCAGGTCGGCGGCCCGCTGGCGCTGTTGCCACAGGGGAGTGCGCTCTCCGGGACGCCGGCGCGGGATCAGCAATGCCCGGGCCGCGTTCTCGCGGAACTTCGAGGCGAACAGCGAGGTGTTCGGCAAGCCCGCGACGAGGAGCTCTTCGACCTCGTCGGGATCGGGGAGCAGCAGCTCGGTCGCAATGTCGTCGAGCGATTCCGGGAGGCGCAGGATGATGCCGTCGTCGCTCCACAGCACCTGCACCGGCAGATCCGCACGCGCCAGGCGCTCCTCGATCACGAGCGCCCAGGGTGCGTGCACCCGGGACCCGAACGGCGTGAGGATGCAGACCCGCCAGTCGCCGATCTCGTCGGGGAACCGCTCGATGACGATCGTGCGGTCGTCGGGGACCACGCCGGTCGCTTCGGCCTGCTCGTCGAGATACATGCGCAGGTTCGACGCGGCCTTGTCGTCGAGGCCGGTCTCGTGGAGCACGGCCTCGGCCTGCGATCCGTTGAGAGCCCGCAGCTCGCGGACGAGCGCGCCGAGCGCCCGCCCGAGCTCGAGGGGTCGGCCCGGACGATCACCCTTCCAGAACGGAGTCTTCGCGGGTTCGCCGGGCGCGGGGGTCACGACGACGCGATCGACGTTGATCTCTTCGATGCGCCACGTGGATGCGCCGAGCACGAAGCACTCGCCGACCCGGCTCTCGTAGACCATCTCCTCGTCGAGCTCGCCGACGCGGCCACCGTCGGGAAGGAATACGCCGAACAGTCCGCGATCGGGAATGGTCCCGCCGCTCTGCACCGCGACCCGCTGCGCACCTTCACGGGCGCGTACCCGGCCTTCCACACGGTCCCACACCACGCGCGGACGCAGGCCGCTGAAGCGATCGGACGGGTACCGACCGGCGAGCATGTCGAGCGTCTCCCGGAACGCGCCTTCGGAGAGCTCGGCAAAGTTCGCGCAGCGACGCACGAGCGCGTACAGCTCGTCGACGCTCCACTCGTCGATCGCGCAGCTCGCGACGATCTGTTGCGCGAGCACGTCGAGCGGGTTGCGCGGGTAACGCATCTCCTCGACGAGCCCCTCGCGCATGCGGCGCACGACGACCGCGGCTTCGAGCAGATCGCCGCGGTACTTCGGAAAGATCTTGCCGGTGCTCGGTTCGCCGACCTGGTGCCCGGCCCGACCGACGCGCTGGATGCCGCGCGCGACCGAACCCGGAGACTCGACGAGCACGACCAGATCGACGGTGCCCATGTCGATGCCAAGCTCGAGACTCGACGTGGCGACGATGCCCCGTAACCGCCCTTCCTTCAGCTCCGACTCGACCTGCACACGTTGCTCGCGCGCCAACGACCCGTGATGTGCGCGGACGAGCTCTTCGCCTGCGAGCTCGTTCAAGCTGGTCGCGAGCCGTTCCGCGAGGCGGCGCGCGTTGCAGAAGACGATGGTGGTCCGGTGCTCGCGGATCAGCTCGAGTATGCGCGGATGCACGTGAGGCCAGATGCTCGAGTGTGCTTCCGGGCCGTCGAGGCCGAGTGCGCCGGCGCCCGAACTTGGATTTGTCGCGCCCGACGCCGCCGAGTGCGCGCCGGGCTCGTTCATGTCGTCGACGGGGACGATGACCTCGACGTCGAGCGACTTGCTCGATCCCGCGTCGACGACCGTCACCGGGCGTTGCTGACCGTCGGCGCCGAAACCCCCGAGGAAGCGCGCGATCTCGTCGAGCGGACGTTGCGTGGCCGAGAGCCCGATGCGCTGCGGTGGTGTGTCGGTGAGTGCTTCGAGCCGTTCCAGCGACAGCATGAGGTGTGCACCGCGCTTGGTCGGTGCGAGCGCGTGGATCTCGTCGATGATCACCGTCTGCACGCCCCGCAACGTTTCGCGCGCTCTCGACGTGAGCATCAGGTAGAGCGACTCGGGGGTGGTGATGAGGATGTCAGGCGGATTGCGGACGAGCTGCTGGCGTTCCTTACCCGGCGTGTCGCCCGTGCGCATGGCGACGGTCGGCGGCTCGAACGGCTCGCCCAGGCGCTCGGCCGCAAGCATGATGCCCGCCAAGGGCGCGCGGAGGTTCTTCTCGACGTCGAAGGCCAGCGCGCGCAGCGGCGAGATGTAGAGCACGCGGCAGCGACGATCCTTCTCGGGCTTCGGGGCCGCGCCCAGCCGGTCGATCGCCCACAGGAACGCGGCGAGCGTCTTGCCCGATCCCGTCGGCGCGAGCAACAACGTGTGGTCGCCGTTCGCGATGGCCGGCCAGCCCTTCACCTGCGCGTCGGTGGGCGCGGCGAAACTCGTCTCGAACCAGGCCCGCACGGGCGCACTGAACCGTTTCAGCGCCATACCGAATCACGGTATCCCCGGGGTGAGACACCGTCAGTTCCCGATGTTCCGGTCCTTCCGGGACAGCGACACCTGGTCCGGAGCGGCTAGTGGGTGATGATCTTGAGGAGGGTCAGCAGGAGGCCGAGGCCGGTGGCGCCCGCCGCGTAGAGGAGACGACGCCACGCCGGCGTGAGCATCGCCGTCGACAGGTAGCTCGTCACGGCGAGCTCGCCGACCAACAACCACATCGCGGTGGTCACCGACGTCGTCGCGCGCACGCCGAACGCCGAGCACACGACGAGGGCGAGGAACGGGACGCCCGTCGCCCGCAGGATGATCAGTCCGTCCCGTGCGATCTCACGTTTCTCCGGACGGGTGAGCGCCCGCGCGTGATGCAGACGTTGTTCCAAAACGTCGACGTAGATGTGCGCGAGGCAGTACACCGTCGCCGCCGCGAACACGTCGAGGAACACGCTCCAACGACTCTGCGCTCCGGGCCGGGCGATCGCCAGCGCCGCACCCACGACGAGCAACCCGTACACCTGGTTCGCCAGCGACGCCGCCGGCCGCCCGGTCTGCGCCGAGAGCTCGCCGGTGGTCACTGCGCGGCGAGAAGGGAAGCGGAGAAACGCTCCTGTTCACGCGCCACTGTCGCGCGGTGCACGTTCAGGCGCTCCATGTGCTGCGCGATGGTCCTGCCCCCGGACGGCAACGGGTGTGCGTCGACGAACGCGATCACGTCGTCGGCTACCGCGTCCTGCACCAACCAGGTGGTGCCTTCGATCACGCGCGGGATGAGCGACGGACTGAACCGTTTCGTGAGACGGTCCCAGCTGTCGCGCACCAATGCCCACGCCGCGGGACCGTGGTCGCGGTTGCGCAACGCACGCTGGACGACGAAGGGCCCGTTCTGGGGGCGTACGTCGTCGGAGAGCGCGAGCTCGACGGAACGAAGCACCAGGTCCTCGGTCGGGAAGTCGCCCAACGAGTACAGGTAGCGCAACTGCTCTTGCGGATTGATCGTCGCACCGCTGCGGGAGACGAACTGCTCGAAGTCGTCGGACGTGCCGTTACTCGCGACGACGCTGATCGACGCGGCCTGCACGTCGGCGTCGGCGCCGCCGCGGTCGAAGACCTCGCGCGAACGCGCGACCACTTCGGGATCACCGTTCGATCCGAGGACGTTGACGAGCAGCCCGCGCATTTGACGCGTGCGCGCGTCGTCGACTGCATTGTCCCAGCCGAGGCCGATCAGCGTGGGCCGCACGATCGTCGAGATCTCGGTGCGCAGGCGGTCGAGCGCGTCGCCCTCGACGAGGCGGGCCGCCGCCCGCAGATGACCAGCCACCGCCCGCCACACGACGGGGTCGGTCTCGCTCGCGAAGCGGCGGGCGCACGCGAGGTACTCGGCCGCCGACGCGTCGCCCGCGAGCACCGAGGCCCACAGGTCGTCGACGAGCGCGAACCGCTCCAGTGGTTCCAACACCCCCGCGTCGAGCAGGCGATCACGCCACGCCGGCGGGTACGCGACTCGGTAGAAGCCTTCGCCGCCGGCGTTCAAAACGACCAGCGCGTCGGCGGGGACGTCGAGCGCCAAAGGGCCCGCGTCGGACAAGAGCGATCGTGTCTCCGACTCGGCGCCGGTGTGGATGCGCGCCAACACCGGAAGCACCCAGCGCTCGTCGTGCTGCGTCGCGCCGTACGAGAAGCGATGCTGCTCGATGCGCCCGTCGGCCACGGTGACCGTCGGGAAGCCGGGCTGGAAGATCCATGTGTCCATGATCCGGCGCACGGGTTCGCCCGTCGCCGCTTCGAGCGCGTCCCAGAGATCGGTGGTCTCGGTGTTCGAGAGCTGGTATCGGTCGAGGTAGTGGCGCACACCCGCGCGGAACGCATCGGCGCCGAGCCAGCGCTCCAACATGCGCAGGACCGAGCCTCCCTTCTGGTACGTGAGGAGGTCGAACATCCCGTCGGCGTCCTCGGGGGTGACGACCTCGTACTCGACCGTCCGCGTGTTCTCGAGCGCGTCGACGTCGAGCGCGGCCGCGCGCCCCAGCGCGAACTCGTCCCAGGTTTTCCACTCGGGCTTGTACTCGTCGACCCCGAGGTGCTCCATGAACGTCGCGAACGCCTCGTTGAGCCAGATGCCGTTCCACCACTTCATCGTCACGAGGTCGCCGAACCACATGTGCGCGATCTCGTGCACGATCGTGAGCGCGGCGCCCGACATCTCGTCGAGCGTGACCTCGGCCGGGTCGAGCAGGAGCCGCGTCTCCCGGAACGTGACGCACCCCAGGTTCTCCATCGCACCGAAGGAGAAGTCGGGGAGCGCGACCAGGTCGCACTTCTCGCCCGGATACGGGATGCCGTAGTAGTCGGCGAAGAACTCGATCGCGAACTTCCCGGCGTCGAGCGCGAACTTCGTGAGATGGCCGCGACCAGGGACGTAGGCGACCCTCACCGCGACGCCACCCGCGTCGACGGGTTCGGTGACCTCGAGCGGGCCCACGACCCACGCGACGAGATACGTCGACATCGGGATCGTCTGTCCGAATCGGACACGGACCTTCCCTCCACCGACGTCGGCGCGGTCGATCTCCGGACCGTTCGACAGTGCGAGCAGATCGTCGGCGACGACGAGCGTGATCGCGAAGATCGCCTTGAACTCGGGCTCGTCGAAGCACGGGAACGCGGCGCGCGCGTGGGGCGCCTCGAACTGCGTCGCGGCGAGCACGCGATCGACGCCCGCCTCGTCGACGTAGGTGCTGCGGTAGAAACCGAGCAACCCGTGACTGATGGCGCCGTCGAACTGCAGTTCGAGGACCGCGTCGCCGGCCTGGAGGGGCTGATCGGCGGTGATGACGAGTTGCTCGTGCGCGGCGTCGACCGCGAGCTGGGCCGGGACGGGCGCGCCGCCCTGACTGAGCGCCACCAAGCTGACGTCGAGGTCCTTGGAGTTCAGGACGATCGTCGCGGTGGGCTCGACGAGCTCGAGTGCGATCACCACTTCGCCCGAGAACGCCGATGCGTCCAAATCGGGCGTGATCAGCAGCTCGTAACGCCGGGGACGAGTGGTGTTGGGCAATCGGCCGGGATGGTTCATTGGGGCCGAAGCGTAGGTGCTCGCGAGATCACACTCAGGGGTTGGCGATCGCGACCGATATACGAAGGGTCCGGGACGTATGCAGGTGCCCGGCGGCGGGCCTCAACGGGGGCGGAAACCATGGCGACAGCCGAAACGAACGACCTGATCACCGAAGTCACCCAGCTGCCGGTGCAGCCGGGCGCCGCGATGCGCCTCCTCTGGATGCTCGAGGATCCCCGCACGTCGGCCGCCGACCTCGGGCGGCTCATCGAGTCTGATCCCGCGCTGTCAACGCAGGTGATCCGGCTCGCCAACACGGCTTTCTACGGTCTGTCGGGCAAGGTCTCGTCCGCATGGCGTGCCGTCACGGTCCTCGGCCTGGCCACGGTGCGTGCCATCGCCACGACCGCCGCCTTCGACCTCTTCTCGGAGAAGGGCCGCTCCGTACCCGACGACTTCTGGCCGCACTCGGTCACGACCGCCGCCGCCGCCGCCGCGATCGCGCGCCGGGTCGGTATCCAGCCCAACGACGCCTTCAGCTCGGGACTTCTGCACGACCTGGGCAGCGCGCTCGTGTTCCGCCGCGCCCCCCGTCGCTACGACACCGTGCTCGAGCTCCTCGCCGCCGACCCCGAGCTCTCGCGGCTCGACGCCGAGCGCGCCGAGTTCGGGATGACCCACGCCGAAGTCGGCGCGGCCGCACTGTCCGTCATGCGCTTCCCGGCCGAGATGGTCGAGGCGATCGGTTCGCACCACACCCCACCCGCCGAGGTGACATCGATGCTGGGCCGTGTGCTCGTAGCGGCCGACGCCGTCGCCATCGAGGTCGACGACTTCAAGTCCGAAGAGAACGCCGACATCGACGAAGCACTCGCCGCGCTCGACATGCCCGCCGGTGCGGGCGAGTCGCTGGTCGCCGAGGTCCGCTCCGACCAAGATAACCTGGCCGGATTCCTCACAGTGAGGTAGTGGTTCTCGATCTACGAGTCGAGGATCGCGTCGGCCCAAGAGACGTCGGGCCTCGGGCGCCGGCGACCGGAGAGGGACTCGGGCACGTCGATCTCCAGGCGCACGAGCGCGCCGCCCAGGGTCTTGCCCAGGCTGTCGGCCCTCAGCGTTCTCGGGCCGCCGCCTCCGAGCGCACCCTGCATGACGAAGTTGAGCGCGCGCACGTTCGCGGCCTCGTAGCGGTCGACCCGCCCGAGCACCAAGGTGGCGAAGTGCTCCTTCACGCGCGCGGCGGTGACTTCTTGGACGATGAGCGCGTACGTCTCGTCGTCGTCGGCGAACAGCGCGACGTTGGCGATGTCGCCCTTGTCGCCGGCTCGATAGCCGCAGAGCTCCCGCAACGCGATCCGGGCCATCGTCACTTCACTTCCTCGAGCACGACGCGTACCTCGGCGTCGACGACCGCCTTGTCGACGAGCGTCGGCCAGATCGACAAGAGCTCCGTCGCGCTGCCGGCACCGCGCCCGGCACCGGTCATGCCCGCGGGCGGCGCCGACAGGGTCAACGGCACGAGCTCGCGCCCGACGAGGCCGGCGGT
>JBEPUZ010000057.1:0-20376 GCA_041691275.1 Actinomycetota bacterium
GCGACGAGCGCGGCGGCGATCACGCCCACGCGTCGCCCGAACGCGGCCCGACCCGCAAGACCCGTCATCACGATCGTGCCGGTTCCCACGAGACAGCTGAAGAGCTGCTGAGAGAACCACGACTTCAGGCCGATGACGCTCGGAGCGGCCAACACGATCGTCCACGCCGGGGGATGACCCGCGAGCGCGGCACCGCTCACAGGATCGTAGAACCCGATCCCTTTGACCAGATTCAAAGCGCCGTAGTGATAGACGAACCCGTCGCCGACGACCGTTCGGTTGCGCAGCCACACCACGTACACGACGCGGAAGACCAGACCGGCCAAAGTCACCAGCGCCAGCGCAGTGGTGAAGCGATCCTTCCGCCAGTGATCCCGCAACATGCGTCAGCTGTTCTCCGGCCGGAACGTCAGTGGGGCGCGACGATAACAGTCACGCGATCCGCCCGCCGCGGAGCATTCCACCCGAAGCACGCGCATCGCATCTGGTGGCGCGGGCGTCATCCGGCCTATCTTTGGCGCATGCGGAAGATTCCCCTGCTGACCTGGGTGCTCCTCGCCGTCGGCATCGTGTTCGTCGCGGTCGCCATCGTCTATCTCTCGTTCAAGGCCGACGACCTCCCGAGCTTCTTCCCGGGCCACGTCGCTCCCGTCGCCGGCGCCGCCAAGTACACGAAACGGGCCACCGCCGCGATTATCGTTGCGGTGATCGCATTCGCGGCGGCGTTCTTCACGTCGCCGTTCTTCAAAGCTCGCCGCAAGAGCTGACTCCCCTCGCCATGCGCGACGCCTCCGCGGCTGACCGCGCGCCGGACCCCACGACGCCAACGCTCGACACGACGCCAACGCTTGATACGACGCCGTGGCTGCGACGGTCGGGGTACTTCCGGGAGGTGACCGGTTACGACGAGGCCGTCGAGCTTCTCAGCGATCCGCGCATGCACGCGCGGTTCGTCGACATCTTCGAAGGGCTCGGCGTCACCGACGGTCCGGTATGGGAAGCGGCCGCGGCGTCACTCCTGAGCCTCAACGGCGAGGAGCACAAGCGGCTCCGCTCGCTCGTCGCGACACGGTTCACGCCCCGCGGGGTCGAACGGGTGCGGCAGTTCGCACGCGTCACCGCCACCGACCTCGCCTCCGCGCTCGCGTCGGGGGGCCGCTGTGATTTCGTCACCGCGTTCGCACAGCCGTACGTCATGAAGGGCACGAGCTACTTCGTCGGCTTCCGCGAAGACGAGGTCGCGGCATGCTGGCGCGCGGTCGAGCGCGTCGGCGCCGCGATGAAGGACCTCGGCAACCGCGTTGAAGACCTCGAACATGGTCTCCTACTGCTTGCGTACGCGAAGTCGGCGCTGGCCGAGCGCCGTCTCGAACCCGCCGACGACATTCTCACGTTGATCGCCGACGAGGTGGCGCGCGGCTCGTTGCCCGAGTCGGTCGGTCTCGTCCTCGTCAGCACGTTGCTGTCGGCCGGCCTCGAACCGACCATCAACCAGATCGGGATCATGGTCACGGTGCTCGCCGATCATCCCAAGGTGTGGGACGCGGTCGCCGCCGGCGCGCTGTCGACCGCGAACGTCGTCGAGGCGGTGCTCCGCTTCCGCTCGACCAACCCGGGTGCGGCGCGCCGCGTCACGGAGTCGTTCGACTACCACGGCATCTCGTTCAAGCAGGGTGAGACGGTCATCATCGGGATGGCCGCGGCCAATCACGATCCCCGCCATTTCGTCGATCCCGATCGTCTCGACCTCGACACGGAACGGAGCTCACATCTCGCGTTCGGGTTCGGACCTCATTTCTGCCTCGGCGCTGCGCTCGCGCGCGTGCAGCTCCAAGAAGCCGTCGGAGCGCTCGCCCGGGCGCTCACATGCCCAGTCGTGCACGAAATCGAGGAGTTCGACGGCGGAGGGCTGGCGGGACCGGCGTCGCTCACCGTCGAATTCACCGCGCGCATCTAACTGCACCGACGACGTAGACCTCGCAGCGTCGACTCACTCTCCGAGCGCGGAGACGAACTCGTCGACGACACGATGTATCTCCGCGTCGGTGAGGTCCGTGTAGAACGGCAGGCGCAGCAGACGACCACTGATGTCGTCCGTGACGGGGCACGCGGTCGTTCGGGCGGCAAACCGTCGTCCGCCGGCGGAGCTGTGCAGCGGGACGTAGTGGAACGTCGCGTTGATCCGCCGATCGTGCAGCGAGGCCAGCACGCGATTGCGCGTCTCGTAATCGGCGAGCAGCACGTAGAACATGTGGTAGCCCTGCTCACGATCGTCGGGTACCACCGGAAGGCGAAAACCCAGTTGCTCCGCGTACGGGCCGAGGAGGTCGCTGTACAGATCGAACGCGTGCCGACGCTTCGCGAGAATCGTCTCCCGCTTCTCGAGCTGTCCGAAGAGGTACGCGGCGAGCACGTCCGAGAGTCCGAACGACGAGCCCACGTCGACCCACGAGTACTTGTCGACCTGACCGTGGAGGAACTCGCGGCGGTTCGTCCCTTTGTGGAAGACGGTGTTCGCCCGGGTGACGTCTTCCTCGCGATTGACGATCAGCGCGCCGCCCTCGCCACAGATGAAGTTCTTGGTCTCGTGGAAGCTCAGCGTCGCGAAGCGCCCGAAGCTCCCGAGCGGCCGGCCCCGATACCGCCCGAACAAACCGTGCGCGTTGTCCTCGACGAGCTCCGCGCGCGGAAACTCCTCGAGCACCGAACCAATGCCCTCGAGGTCGACGGCGATTCCCGAGTAGTGGATCGGGACGACCGCGCGCACCGAGTCGTCCATGATCTCGGCGAGGTGCCGCGGGTCGAGCCCGAGCGTCGTCTCCTCGATGTCGCAGAAGAGGATGCGCGCGCCCTGGCGTGCGTAGGCGAGCGCGGTCGTGACGAACCCGAACGAGGGCACCACGACCGTGTCGCCGGGTCCGACGTCGAGCAGAAGGGCGCTCATCTCGAGTGCCGCGGTGCACGACGTCGTGAGCAGGACGTCGTGGGCGCCCGTCTCGCTCCGGAGCAACGCGTTCACCTGCGCGCTGAAAGGGCCGTCGGCCGATGTGTGACCGTGCTCGACCGCGGATCGCATCAGGTCGATCTCGTCGCCCTGGATGCTCGGCCGGTTGAAGGGAATCGGCTCCGGGGTCGCGGCCACTCCATCCGTCGCGGTGGGACTTGTCTCCACGCTCATGGTCGAACCTCCGTGTCCTCGTCGAGCCACCTGTGGAAGAGATATTGGCTTCTCGTCATGCTGAAGCCGCAGTGCTCGAGGAAGCGCAGCGGCGCGATGTTGCGCGCCGCGCAGGGTCCGGCTTCGATCGGCCCGCCGTCGGCCCAGGCCACGAGCTCGTTCATAAGCGCCCACGAGGCGCCCGAGCCCTGACCGCTCACGCCCATCGTGTCGACGCGCGGTATCGGCGACCTCACGTGCGTCGAGAATCCCGTCACCCCCGACTCGTCCTCGGCGATCGCCAGCATGCGTTCACCAGCATCGCTCTCGCGCGCGGCGCGTTCCACCCAGGCGACGTGCATGCGCCGCGCCGCCTCGGGACCGAACCGGGGATCCGCTCCGAACCGGCTCCACGGAGCCAGGGTCCGGATCACCGCGTCCAGCAGCGGCACGTCCTCGATCGTCCCCCGCCGCACGACCGACGCGGTCGGCTTCGGAGTGAACGGGACCGAAGGGCGAGCAAAGGTCAGGGCGACCTCCATGAGGCGGTGGCCGAAGCTCTGCACGAGCGCTGCGGTGGTCCCCCGCGACGGGTCGAGCGTCCCATAGAGGCAGACGATCCCCTGCTCGCGTGCGCTTGCGTCGATGGCGGTGAGTGTCTCCGGAGTTGCATCGTCGAGCTCCGCCCGGCCGATCGGGAAGCCGAAGAACTGGCTGTCCCAAGCGAGCGGCTCTAACAACGGTCGCCCCACACTCGGAGAGTAGCGTGCCGCCCACGCAGCCGTCACGGTGGCGGTCAACGGACGAGTCCCCCGTTGAACCGGCCGGTCACAATCCGGCGAGCTTCAGCACCGCGGTCCCGTACTTCCGAGCGAACCACAGCGACCCGTCGACCGAGAAATGCACCCCGTCGGGGCGCAGGACGCTCACTCCCGGGACACTCTTCAACGGCTTCCCGGCGGGACAGATGATGGAGGCGAGGTCGAAGAGCTTTACCTTGCCGGGACGCTCTCGAACGACCGCCGGGAGGATCTGGGTCCCGAGTAGGCGCATGTTCAAAGCCGAGTACGGAAGCGGAACTCCCGCGGGGTCGAGACCGAGGCACGGCGGGGTCATCCAGACCACCTGGGCACCGGTCGCCGACAACGCGTCGACCGCCGCCACATATTGGGAGACCAGGAACGCGTCGAATTTCGGGTCTCCGATCGAAGCGAACTTCGAGGTTCCCGGGACTCGCCTCGGTTGCAGATCGGAGAGGCTGGCCAAGACCACGACGGCCGACGGCTTGAACGTCTTGATCTGGTCCGGCCACGCCTGCACCGCGTCGCGACACTGTCGTGGACTGGAGCCGGTCGACCCGAAGACACTCACCTCGCCGTCGACGACGAGGCCACATCCTTCGATGCCGTGGTTCCAGATCAGCGCGCGCTTGTTCTGCGTCGCCCACTGGTCGAGGCCATAGCCGAGTGAGAGGGCTTGCGAATCGCCGACCACCATCACGCGGGGCTCGCCCCGGTCGGGAACCCGGCGATAGAGATCTGCCGAAGCCAAGAGCGTCGCCGTCGATCTCGAAACGAATTGCGCCGGACTCACGGTTGCTTTGTCGGGAAGACCGATGACGGAGAAGACATCGGTGCGACTGGCCTGGAGTCGGAGCAGCGCCTGAAAGAGCGGCGCGTTGGACCGCGTTGCGCCCGCGGCGTAGCTGCCCGAGTATGCGGAAACGACGTGCGCACCCCGGGCCGTCAAGAGATCGAGAGCGGGACCGACGATCCCGGCCGCCGTCGCGGTCGCATCGGTGGACCCGACACCCGCAAGCGAGGACAGCTTGTCGCCCTTCCACGAGTCGACGTAGAGGAGCACCGCGTCCGGGTCGAACTTCTCGATGGTCGACGGCCACGTGCGCGCCCAATTCGTGCAGGTGCTGCCGAACTTCGTCGGCGAGAGACCGCCGACACACTCGAACGGCGCCGTCATCATGACGGTGAGCTCGGCGTTGCCGCGGGACCGGCGCTCGAGCTCGGCTACGACGGGATCGTTCGACGCAGACGGAATGACGAGGAGCTTCAACGGACCTGCGGTTCCCGGCGGCGGCTTTCCGTTTGTCGAAGCCGCCGCGTTGAGCGCCGCCAGTGGGTCGTACGCGTCGCGTTGCCCGGTCGCGAAGGCGGCCACGATCACCACGATCGCAACCACAGGTGCGAGCACGAATCGGGCGCGGCCCCGCAGGCCGAACGATTTGCCTTGGAGGATCGGCTTTTCGAGATAGCGGTACGACACCGTCGCCACGCCGAAGGTGACCGCGAGCCTCAACGCGAAGAGAGGCCAGAGGCTGAGCCCGGTCCGGTCCGCGGTCAGCCACAGGAAGATCGGCCAGTGGTAGAGGTAGACGCCGTAACTGATGCGGCCCGTCGCGACGAACGGCGGCCACGACATGAGCGCGGCGAGCGGTCCCCGATCGGCGAGAACCCCGAGAATGACGACGCACGACGCGAGCGCGACGAGCAGGAACCCTCCTCGCCAGATCGGTCCGTCCGCGAGCGTGATGTCGCCCCAACACCAGAGCGTCGCCGCGAGCGCGACGATGCCGGTGGTCGCCAGGATCGTGCGGGTCCGTTCGGCGAAGTCGGCGCCGTGGTTCCAGACGAAGACACCGAGCGCTGCGCCCGCGAGCAGCTCGGCGACGCGCGTGTCGGTCCCGTAGTACAGACGGTCGAGGCTCGCACCGTGCTCGTACAGCACGACCATCCATGCCGTCGACAACAATGACGCGCCCGCGAGCGCGCCTCCGATCACGCGCGCCGAGCTCGTCCTGCGCAGGAGCAGGATCATGCCGAGCGGCAATGCGAGATAGAACTGCTCCTCGATCGCGAGCGACCAGAAGTGCTGCACGGGCGATGGTGCTGCGAACAGGTTGACGTACGACGTCTTCGCCAGGATGAACCGCCAGTTGGCGGTCCAGGTCGCGGCGCCGACCACGTCGGCCGGGAGCGCGCGAACCTGCTGGCGAGTGGCAACCGTCGCGCCGAACACGACGATCCCGCAAAGCGCCACGAACGCGGCCGGCATCAAACGACGCGCCCGCCTCGCCCAGAACGCGCGCAGGCTCCCGCCCGGTTGCAGATGGCTCCTGAGCAACACCCCGGAGATCAGGAAGCCGGACAGGGTGAAAAACGTCGAGATGGCCAGGAACCCGCCCCGCGCCCACGAGATCTCCTGGTGGTAGAAGAGCACGCCCAACACGGCGAGCCCGCGCAGGCCGTCGAGCCCGCGCCGGTGACCGAGCGCTTTCGCCCTGGCGGACCCGATCGTCGATCCATCGACCATGTCGTCTTCGCCGCCTACCTTGGCGGGGCGAACTCCCACTGATCGGATGCTAACCAGCGGTCCTTGCCTCGAGCCAGGTTGCGCGAAAGGTCCGATTGCGAACCCGTCACCCTCGCGAGTCGTCCGGCGTTACCTCGAGTCGGGCTTGCTATCGTCCGGCACCGATATCGCCCTCGAGCGCGAATGGAGCGTTGCCATGGATGAGGCTGCCGGCACGAGAGCAATCGGCAGGATGATGCAGGGCGAGACCAACTTCTTCCTCGACGCATTCGCCGCGCTTCAGGTCAACGGCATCACGGGCGACTACGCCGAGTTCGGTTGTCACACCGGCGGATCGTTCCAGGCCGCGTATCACGCCTTGCGCGAGCTCGGGCTGCACCGGAAGATGTGGGCCTTCGACTCGTGGTCGTCGCTGCCCGACGACCATCCCCTCGACGCGCACCCCGGATGGGAGCTCGGCGTCGGCGGCGCGGGCGGGGTCGATAACTTCCACGCCGCGTGTCAGCGCAACGGCGTCCCCCGCGAGACGTACGAGACGGTCGAGGGCTACTACCGCGACTCGCTTCCGCCGCTCGGCGACGAGGGCGACCCCGCCGACATCGCGCTCGCCTACATCGACTGCGATCTCTACTCCAGCACCGTCGACGTCCTCGACTTCCTTGCTCCCCGTATGAAGCACGGGATGATCGTCGCGTTCGACGACTACTTCTGCTGGACACCGAAGGATGCATCGGGAGAGCGCGTGGCGATGCACGAGTTCCTGACCGCGCATCCAGAGTGGAACTTCGTGCACTACAAGGAGATCCACTGGTCGGGCCGGTCCTTCGTCGTCGAACGCGCCGACGCCCTTTCCGACCAGTAGCCGCACGCGCGGTGGATCTCATCTTCATTGCGCCGAGCACACGCCGTCCGAGCGGCGGCGTCGCCATGGTGTACGAGTTCGCCTCGACGATGGCCGCGCGCGGGCACCGCGTGCACCTCTTCCACGTCGCCTTTTACCAAGCCGATGCGACGAGCCTCGCCGACATCGACTGGTACACGTTCTCGCCCGGTGTCACGCATCACTTTCCGCCCGTCGGCCCGATCGACGTCGCGCGGATTCCCGACGCCGACGTGATCTTCGGGTACACCTCCGAGGACGCGATGCCGCCCCAGGCGGGGCTCCCGGTGGTACTCATCCAGGGCTACAAGATGCTCGGTGAAGAGCTGGAGCACCCGGCGTTCTTGTCGCCCTGCCCGAAGATCTGTGTCGCGAGCTGGCTCGTCGATGTCGGGCGCGAGCTCGGAGTTCCGGAACGCGAGCTCGTCCACATTCCACTGGGCCTCCGCCACGAGAAGTACCGCGTCACGCGGCCGATCACCGCGCGGGCGCCCGTCGTGTCGTTCTGTCACAGCGCGCACGTGCAGAAGGGTTCCCACATCGCGATCGGGGTGCTGCAGCAGGTCAAGCGGGCCGTCCCCGAGCTCGAGGTGACCGCGTTCGGCGCGGTCCCCGCCGCCGGCGATTTGCCCGATTGGTTCGACTACCGGACGAATCCGTCACAGGAAACGCTCGTCGAGGAGATCTACAACGGCAGTCGCGTGTTCCTCTGCGCGAGCGAGGTGGAGGGCTTCGGGCTCACCAACATCGAGGCGATGGCGTGTGGGGCCGCGTTGGTGACGACCGACAACGGCGGCTCACGCGACTACGCCGTGCCGGGAAAGACGGCGCTCGTCGCACCGACCGGCGACGTCGACGAGTTGGCGCGCCACGTCGTGCGCCTGCTGCGAGACGACGACGAGCGCGTGCGCCTCGCCGAAGCGGGCCGGACGTTCGTGAAGCGGTTCGAATGGGACCTGAGTGCCGAGATGCTCGAAGCGTTCCTCGAGCGCTATCAGGCCGACCCCGTAGGCTTCGGTCGGCCGCGCGGGCGGTCGGGCCGGGCGAGCTGAAAGGGGAGCGCGATGAAGTTCACGGTCGCAGGCGACGCCGGGCCGCCCGTCGACTTCGAGTGCGCCGACACGTTGGCTTCCCGCTGGGTCTGCGGAGAGATCCTCGAAGGCAAGACCTATCCCCACCTACCGTTCGTGGAAGACGTACAGGTCGTGTTCGACGCCGGCGCGAACTGCGGAGCCACGTCGGTGTACTTCGCCCGCCACTACCCCGGCGCCGAGATCCACGCGTTCGAGCCGGGACAGGATCCCCTCGCGATCCTCCACCGGAATGCGGCGCACTATCCGAACGTGCACGTCCACCCGATCGGATTGCATTCTCGCGATCAGGTCGTCCCCCTCTACAAGGGTGGCGCAGACCACATCCTGGGCTCGATCTTCCGGCGCGACATCAACCTCGACGAAAGCGAGCCGGTGTCGCTGCGATCGGCAGGGGCGTGGGCGGCCGAGCACGGGATCGACCGCATCGACGTCTTGAAGATCGACGTCGAGGGCTGCGAGGTCGACGTGCTCGAGAGTCTCGACGACCTCGTGCCCACGGTGAAGGTGCTCTACATCGAATACGACTCGCGGTGCGCGCGCCGCGACATCGAACACCGTCTCGAAGCAACCCACGAGCTCTACACCGGGGTACTGCTGCTGGACCAGGGTGAGTGCGTATACGTGCGCCGAGACTTTGCCGACCACGAGTCGGTCACCGCCCATCTGCGCCACCTGGTCACGACCGGGCGCACCGCTCCGACGTCGTCATGAGTCGAACCGACAACGAGGAAACGCGATGAAGTTCACGGTCGACAGCGACGACGGTACGACCGTCGAGTTCGAGTGCGCCGACACGCTCGCGTCCCAGTGGACGACGCGCGACATCATCGCGGGCAAGACGTATCCGTTTCTCCCGTTCGCCGACGACGTCCAGATCGTGTTCGACGTGGGCGCGAACTGCGGTGCTGCGAGCGTGTATCTCGCCCGGCACTATCCCGACGCCGCGATCCACTCGTTCGAGCCGGGTCGCGAGCCGCGGGCGATCCTCGAACGGAACGCAGCCCAGTATTCGAACATCACCGTGCATCCGATCGGTCTCGGCGCGATCGACGAGGTCGTGCCGTTGTACCAAGGCGACGGCGACATCGGTATGGGATCGCTCTTCCGCCGGAGCGTAAACCGCGACGAGAGTGAACCCGTCCAGATCCGGGCCGGTGGTTCGTGGGCCGCGGAACGCGGCATTGCGCGGATCGACGTGTTGAAGGTCGACGTGGAGGGCTCCGAGGTCAACGTGCTCGAGAGCCTGCTCGGCCTGCTCCCGACCGTGAAGGTGCTCTACCTCGAGTACGACTCGCGCCAATCCCGGCGCGCCGTCGACGCGATGCTCGAGCCGACGCACGAGCTCTATACCGGTCTCGTATTCCTCGATCAGGGCGAGTGCATCTACATCCGCAAGGAGCTCGCCGACCTCGAGAGCGCGACAGAGCACCTCATGGCGCGCTGGCGCGGAGAGACGTCGACGGCAGCTCAGCCGCCGTCGACGTAGGCCTGATACGTCTCGACGAGACGCACGAGTTCGCTGCGCACCATCTCCAATCGCGGTGCGATCGCGGCCTCGACCTCGCTCGGCAGCTCCGGCGCCGATCGCCCTTCACTCAGGTTCAACAACACCGCCGCGGTGAAGCTTGCGACCTCGAGCCGGGTGACGTGCCATGCCCACGTGGTCTGGTCGGGCATCCAGCCGGGAGTCTCCGCGCCCCCTCCGCCGTCGGGGGGTGAAAGGTAATGCGAGAGCCCACCGATGTGGATCAGGTCCGGGTGCTCGAAGTGGCAGAGCTGGTTGCCTTCTTCCTGCAGGAAGATGTTCATCAGCTTGCCGGTGTCGTAGAGCAGGAACCGCCGTTTGATGTCGTCGAGCCGTTGCTTCGCCGCGTCGGAGAGATCGGGTCCCGCCGATTTGAATCCCACGCCCCACCGGGCCCGGGTCTCGGCGAGCGGGGCGCGGTGATACATCGCGAAGTGCGGGCTCCCGAAGAGATATCCGTCCGGCGCGTAGAAGTACTCGCCCGAAACGCCGCGTTGACCGGGAGGCAGGATGTCGTCGTCGCGCCACACGCCCCGCCCCGAGGTGACACCCGCGCACTCCCCGTCCAGTCGCGCCGCGAAATCGCGCACGAACGCGCCCCGGGCCAGGATGTCGGGATCGATGAAACAGAAGTAGTCACCGTCGGGTCGCTGCTCGAACGCGATGTCGAGGCCGACGCCGTGGGCGACCATCTCGTCGCTGACGACGAGCACCTCGACCACGCGATCCGGGTCACGATCACGGAACGCCTGCAGCATCTCGATCTGTTCGGGCGGGCAACCGTTGACGAGGAAACGGAAGCGTACGCGCGTGTCGGTCTGCGCGATCTGGCTCGCGACGAAGTACCGCAGATACGTGAAGACGCGACCTGTCCACACGATGTTGAACACGAGATCGGCGTCGACAGCAGCTGTCACAGCACGTACTCCTCGCTCCGATCCTCACCGGGCGGTCGTTGGAACGACGAAGGGTCGGCAAGGTAGCGCTCGAGAAACGCCTCGAGCAGCTCGCCGCTGCGATCCCAATCGAATTCACGCGCGAGCCGCGCGCCCCGGCGGGCGAGGTCGATGCGGCGGGCGTCGTCACGCAGGAGCGAGTCGGCGCCGGCCGCGAGTCCGGCGGCGTCGCCGGGGGCCACCACGATGGCCGTCTCGTCCGGAAGGGCATAGTCGCGTGAACCGCCGCAATCGGTCGTCACCAGCGCGGCGCCGCACGCCATCGCCTCGATTGCCGTAAGCCCGAAGCCTTCGTGCCGACTTGCCTGCATCAGGATACGCGACCGGTTGTAGACCTGGTCGGCCAGCCGGCGCTGGTCGAGGTGAAGCACCACCTCGACGTCGTCGGGCAACGCTTCGGGCGGGTGACCGACGAGCGAGAACACCGTCACCCGGGTCCCGGGCCGGAGCCGGGAAAGCTCCCACAGGGCCGGGAGAGCAACGTCCCATCCCTTCTCCGGAGCGGAGTGGTAGAGGACCGCGACGTCGATGCTCCGCTCCTCGAGCGGGGTGCGGACGGAGAACAGCTCGTGGTCGAGACCCATCGGGACGTGGATGAGCTGCTCGTCGGGAACGCCGTACCAGCGACCGACCTCGACGAGCCAGCTCGCGACGCAGACCTTGGGCGCGCGGGCGCGGAACGACGCGGTGTCCCATTCCGGTCCGATCAGGCGGAACCCCTGCACGAGCACCACTTGATACCCGAGACGCGCCGACGTCGGCGCGAACACGACATCGCCGTCGGGGACGCCCGGGTCGTCGATCGTGTCGACGAAGTGGTGGTGCATGCCCGGCGTGAAGGAGAAGGGGATCGCGTCGACGCTATCCACGCGATTCGGCCATTTTGGCCCGTGGACGAAATGGACCTCGTGCCCGCGTCGTGCCAGCGCGTTCGCGAACTCGTAGATCATGATCACGCCGCCGACCCGATGAGATTGGCTCGGGAACGCGAAGGTCACGATCACAGGCGGGGAGGGTAGTCGTTGCCCCGAGCGCGGCTTTCGGCTGCAACCGAGCGAATCAGCGTGGCGACACCGACGTCGCGGCCGTCTAATCTGACCGTCCGAGCGAGAGAGGGTCGATGGAATACGTCATGGTCCCGGTGCCCGAGGAATTCGTGGCCCAGGTCACGCAATACCTCCATTGGAACACCGGAAGTCTCCCGCCCGACTTCTGGCCTCCCGACGCGATTGCGCGCATGCTGGCGCGTTTCGACGACGAGGCCTCGCGCTTCGTCATGTACGTCGCGCACTCGGCCGAGGACGTTGTGATCAACTCCGTGTCCGATGTCGCCGCGGCGACGGGATGCAGCGAACGCGAAGTGCTCGGCCTCATCGCGGAGCTCAACGACGCGGTCCGGACCTCGTGCGGCTTGCCCTTCGCGATCGCCACTGCGGTTCGTGAGGGCTCGACGGAGACCGGCCCGAAGAGCTGGACGGTCAATATGCCGGGCGACATCGCGAAGCTGATACTGAATGCAGCCGACGGAAAGGACCGCAACGCGAACGACGACCCTCTGCGCAACGATCCTCAGCGCGACGAACACGTGAAATAGGTGTTCCCGTTCTGGAAGACCGTTCTCGAACCCGTCCTGCGGACTTCGCAGGCGCGACGCGTCCTCGAGGTCGGCGCGCTCCGCGGCGAGAACACCGCGCTCATGCTCGACGCGCTCGGTCCGGACGCCGAGCTCCACGTCGTGGATCCGCTGCCGGAGTTCGATCCCGACGAGCACGCGCGGCGATTCGGCGGCCGCTACATCTTTCACCGCGACCTGAGCCTCAACGTCCTGCCCGATGCTGCTCCGTTCGACCTCGCGTTCATCGACGGCGACCACAACTGGTACACGGTGTACAACGAGCTGCGCCTGCTCCGCGAGTCGGCGCGCCGCGCCGATCGCCCGCTACCGGTGCTGATCCTGCACGACGTCGCGTGGCCGTACGGACGACGCGACCTCTACTACGACCCGTCACAGATCCCCGAGGAGTTCCGCCAGCCCTACGCTCGGCTCGGGATGCGACCCGGGAGCAAGAAGCTCCTCCCGCGCGGCGGCATGAACATCACACTGCACAACGCCGAGGTCGAAGGCGGACCTCGCAACGGCGTGATGACCGCGCTCGACGACTTCGTCGCCGAGCACGACGTGCCGATCCGCCAACTCGTGATCCCGATCTACTTCGGGCTCGCGATCGTCGCCGAAGAACGCCTGCTCGACGAGCGTCCCGAGCTCCGGGCCCTGCTCGACGGCTTCGAGAGCAACACCGGCAAGCAGGAGCTCCTCGAGCTCTCCGAGCGGATCCGCATCGACGAGATCGTCTTCGAGCACAATATCCTGCGCGTCCGCGACGAGAACATCGCAGAGGCGAACGATCGCTACCTGACGCTCCTCCGGTCCGCGCTGCTCGACGAGCACTACCTCGAGAACGAGCTGCGCATCGAGTACCTCTACAGCTGCGCCGCGAACCGCCAGGCGGTCGACCTCGACCACGTGCGCGCACCCGAGTCGTTCCGGCGCAAGGATTTTCTGCGGCTCCAGCTCGCACGCGAGATCGGCGAGGGAACAAACGGCGGCAAACCGGTCGCGTACTTCCCGTACACCGCGATGGGCGCGCTCAAGATGCAACATCTCGACGCCACCTTGCGCACCGTACGCGACGAAGGCGTCGCCGGCGATCTCGTCGACTGCGCAACCGGTCGCGGCGGTGGCGCGGTGTACATGCGCGGCTTCCTCGATGCGAACAAGGTCGCGGGCAGAGGCGTATGGGTCGTCGACCGGTTCCGGTCCGCGCTCGCTCCCGCGGACGCGGCGTCGGCGAGCGGGCTCCCCGACCTCCTTCCCGACCTGAACCAGGTGCGAGAAGCGTTCAGCCGGTTCGGCCTGCTCGACGAGCGGGTGCGGTTCCTGCAGGGCGAGCTCGCGGCGACACTCTCCGACGCGCCGATCGGCGACATCGCCGTGCTCCGCCTCGGCAACGGCATCGGCGCCGACGCGGCGACGGCTCTGGAACGCTTGTACGAGCGCGTGAGCGTCGGCGGCTTCGTGATCATCGAGGACATCTCCGACGCCGCGACCCGCCAGGCCTTCGACACGTTCCGGCGCGCCCACGGGATCGACGATCCCGTCGAACGCGTCGGCTGGTCGGGCGCCGCGTGGCGCAAGCGCGCGAAGTCGGTCCCCACCGCCGGGAACGAGGCCGCCGTGGGCGAGGTGCTCCACCGCGCGCCGCTCGCGCCGCCCGCGCCCGGCGACGCGATCGATCTGTCGGTCATCGTCGTCTTCTACAACATGCGCCGCGAAGCGCAGCGCACGCTGCACTCGCTGTCGCGCGCGTATCAGCAGGGCACCGACGGCCTCGACTACGAGGTCATCGTGGTCGAGAACGGCTCCGACGACGACCAAAATCTCGGCGCCGAGCTCGTCGAGAGCTTCGGTCCGGAGTTCCGGTATCTCGATATCACCGGCGACGCGACTCCGTCACCCACCGACGCACTGAACCGCGCCACCCGCGTCGCGCGCGGCCGATCGTTCGCGTTCATGATCGACGGCGCCCACGTGCTCACGCCGGGCGTTTTGAAGTTCGGCGCCGCCGGTCTCCGTACATACGAGACTGCCGTCGTGGCCACCCAGCAGTGGTACGTGGGCCCGGGCCAGCAACCCGTCGTTGTCGACAGGGGCTACGACCAGGACTACGAAGACGCACTCTTCGAGCAGATCTCGTGGCCGTCGGACGGCTACCGCCTCTTCGAGGTCAGCCACTTCATCGGCGACCGCGACTGGTTCGACGGCGTGCTCGAGAGCAACTGCCTGTTCGTGCCCAGGGCCCTCGTCGAGCAGGTCGGCGGGTTCGACGACAGCTTCTCGATGGCGGGCGGCGGGTACGCGAACCTCGACCTCTGGGAACGTCTCGGCTCGTCGCCGGACGTCACGATGGTGTCGATCCTCGGCGAAGGATCGTTCCACCAGGTGCACGGGGGCACGACCACCAACGATGGCGCCCACGAGGACCGCCGCAACAAGATCTTCGCCTACGGGCAGCACTACCAGGACCTGCGCGGGCGCATGCTTCGGGGAACCGCGAAGCCCATGCACTACGTCGGCACCTTGTCGGCCGACGGCGCGCGCCGAACCCGGTCGCGCCGTATGGGCGCGTCGGCGTTCGCGGGTGTGCGCGCCGCGGGAGGGCCCGACGGCCTCCCGCAGTCGCCGGAGGCCATGCCCGAAGAGCTGAAGACGGTGCTCATCGAGTCGTTCTGGCGCGGGCTGTCGTGGAAGGACATGACCTGGCTCGGGCGACCGATCTCCGCGGCCCCGACGGATCTCGTCGTCTACCAGGAGCTCGTCACGAACCTGCGGCCCGATTGCATCATCGAGACCGGGACCAACGGCGGTGGTCGCGCCCACTTCCTCGCGTCGATCTGCGATCTGCTCGGCCACGGCCGCGTGATCTCCGTGAGCGACGACCCCGAAGAGCGTCCCGAACACCCGCGCATCGTCTACGTCACCGACCCGCCGTACGAAGACGAGGCGTTCGCACGCGTGCGCGAGTTCACCGGCGACCATCCGCGCGCGCTCGTGATCCTCGGATCGAAGAACGGGACCCCTCGGATCGTGCGCGAGTTCGCCGGGCTGGCACCTCTCGTCCCGATCGGCTCCTACGTCATCGTCGAGAACACGATCGTGAACGGGCATCCGGTGTGGCCGGGCTACGGCCCCGGACCCGCGGAGGCGGTCCGCCGGATCCTCGCCGAGAACGGCGACTTCGTGCAGGACCCGTCGTGGGAGAAGCACGGACTCACCTTCAACACCGGTGGATTCCTCCGCCGGATCTCGTGAGCCGGCACTCACGTCACGCGAACACACCCACGCGCCCATGACCGAGGCGACGCGCTTCTTCTTCATGCACATGCAGAAGACGGCGGGTACCGCGCTGTGGCGCCGCTTGAAGCAGCAGTTCGAACCAGAGTCGGTGTACCCGGGACCAGGTGACGGCGAGCCCCCGCAAACCGTGCTGTCGGTCGAGCACCTCCTCGAACGATGGCAGCTCCGGCGCGACGAGATCCGGATTGTCACCGGCCACTTCCCGCTCTGCACGATCGAGCGGCTCGACGCGCCGTTCACCACGATCACGTTGCTGCGCGACCCCGTCGAGCGCACGCTCTCGTACCTGCGTCACCACCGGGAGACGACTCCGGAAGATGCCGAGCGGCCGCTCGAGGAGATCTACGCCGACCCGGTCCGCTTCGAGCTCGTGCACGACCACATGGTGAAGATGCTCTCGTTGTCGACCGACGAGATGACCGACGGTGTTCTCTCCTCGGTCGAGTTCACGCGCGCACGCCTCGAACGCGCGCAGACGCGACTGCAAACCGTCGACGTCGTCGGCTTCCAGGAAGACTTCGAGAGCTTCTGCACCGAGCTCGCAACGCGTTTCGGCTGGGATCTCGGCGCACCGATCTTCATGAACCGCTCCACCCCGGTCGACGTGAGCGAGTCGTTCCGTCTTCAGATCGCGCACGACAACGCGCTCGACGTCGAGCTCTACGAATCCGCCCGCCGCTGCTGATCGATCAGAGCGCGCGGTACCGATCGGGATCGGCGCGGTACTCCCGTAGGAAGCTTTCGAGTATCTCCGCGGAACGATCCCAGTCGAAGCGGCGCGAGAACTCCAGTCCGCGTTCGGCCAGGCCGATCCGCGCCGGATCGTCGAGTAGCAGCACTTCGAGCTGTGCGGCGAGCGCCGCCGCATCCATCGGCGGCGCGACCAGGGCAGTGTCCCCTTCGATCGCGTAGTCGGCCGACCCACCGTTCGCGGCGGTGACGAGCGCGCACCCGCACGCCATTGCTTCGACCGCCGCCAACCCGAAGCCTTCGTAGGGACTCGAGCTCACGAACGCGCGACTGGTGTTGTAGATCCCCTCGACGAGGAAACGCTGATCGGGCCGGTCGTAGTACGCGACCCGATCGGGAAGCGTGTGCACGAGCGGGGTCGTGCCGAACATCATGGCGTCGGCCTCGGGGAAGCGTTCCAGTACCGCGCCGATCGCGTCGATCCCGTACGCCGCACCCTTGATCGGGTGACTGTTGTACA
Source organism: Actinomycetota bacterium (assembly GCA_041691275.1). Classification (GTDB taxonomy): domain Bacteria; phylum Actinomycetota; class Acidimicrobiia; order IMCC26256; family PALSA-610; genus PALSA-610. The sequence goes on from JBEPUZ010000057.1 coordinate 17,065, forward strand.
GCATCGAGATCCGGGGCCCGCGCGGCGCGATCGGCTCGAGCAGTCGGTACTTGTCGTGCCGCAGACCGTACGGCAGATGGACGCGCTGATACTCCGGAACTCCGTGCTCCCCCGCGACCTGCACGAGCCAGCGCGAGGTGCACAGCTTCGGACAGGGCACGGCAAAGATCTCGGCGTCGAGACGACCGAGGACCCCGAACGCCTGCACCCACACGAGCGGAAGGCCGCGATTCGCTGGGATCCGGTCGTCGAAACAGAACACGAAGTCGGCTGCCGGCAGCGCGTCGTCGGAGATGGCGTACCCGCACACGATGTCGGACGACGGGTACGCGTCGGGGAAATGATGCTGCAGCCGCGGATCGAACTCGCAGAACGGCATCTCCGCGAGCGAGTCGGCGCGGTCGCCGACGAACGCGACATGCGAAATGTGCACTTCGTGCCCTCGACGCGCGAGTCCGTTCGCGAACTCGACCATCGCGATCGTGCCGCCGACCGGGTAGCGCGTGCTCGGGACGAGGAAGTTGCAGATCACGAACCCGTCCCGTGTCAGCCTGCGTCGGCACCGGCATCAGTGCTCCGGCGCACCGAAGAAGTGCGAGACCTTAGCTTCGTCCACGCGCATCGGGCGAGAGCACTTGACCGCGGTTCGAAAGTCGGCACTACGCTCAGCAGCCATGGAGGACACGCGCACGCCAGCCGAGAAATTCGTCGACTTCTGTGCGGAGCGAGAGGACGAGAAGGCGGCTGGTCTTCCGGACATCCCTGCCAATCACCTCATCAAACGCCTCGTGGACGAGCGGCTCGTGTGGGTCGACGTCGAGCGCCTGCAGAACCTGCAGCGTCTCGCGCTGAGCTACGAGGGTCAGGCGGGGGCGTTCGTCGAATGTGGCGTCGCGAAGGGTGGCTCACTCGCGATGATGGCGGCGTACGCCGGCGATCGAACCGTCTGGGGCTTCGACTCGTTCGAAGCGCTTCCGGAGCTGACACCGGAAGACGGCGGATCCGGATCACATTTCGTTGGCGTAAAGTGCTCGGGCCCGCAAGGCGAAGCTGCCGTGCCCGACACGTTCCGACGTGCCGGCGTGGCCATGGATCGCGTGCGCGTGGTGAAAGGTTGGTTCTCGGACACCCTGCCCGCGGTCAAAGCCGAGATCGGCCCGATCGCGATCCTGCGCGTCGACGCCGACTGGTATGAGGCGAGCAGGTATGTCCTCGAGGCGTTGTACGCGCAGGTCATTCCCGGCGGTGTCGTCCTGATCGACGACTACGACTCGTTCGCGGGTTGCCGTAGAGCCGTTGACGAGTTCAGGGCCGGCGTCGAATGCGGAGTGCTGCTTCACACCGAAGGTTCCGTCGAAGCGTTTTGGTTCGTCTGACGCGAGAGTCAGCGCCTGCTCACTACGTCAGCCGCGGGCGCGTCAGTAGACGAGCGGGATCTGGCCGTCGGGATACGACGACGGCGCGAAGAACCACGTCTCCATCGCGTACCGCTCGCGTGTCATGCCCGGTCCGGCCGCGGTGCGATGCAGGAACATGTGGTCGAAGAGCAGGGCGTCGCCGGCCTTGAAGTGCGGGCGCAGTACCGGGGTCGTCTTCGCGATCTCGTCGACGACGTTCGGCGACACCGACCAGTCGAACATCGCACCGTCGGTACCGGTCTCGAGCACGGTGTCGAAGCGGCGGGGCACGATCTCGAGGCCGGGCGAGTCGTCACCGCAGTCGGAAAGCACGAGCCAGAGGTTGAGGGTTCGCACCTCGGCGCCGAGGAACGCGCCGTCCTGGTGCCAGTTCGTCGCGGTGTCGACCGGGACCCGTCGCAACGTGCACTTGTTCGCCGAGAGTGCGGGGCGTTCACCGAGATACTCCGTGACGAGCGCGCCGACACCCGACTCGTCGATCAGGTCGCAGAGCTCAAACAACATGCGGGGCGAATCCGCGGTCCAGAGCGCGCCGCTCGCGCGCACCCAGTTGCGGCGGCCGCCGACGCGGTAACGACCCTCGGTCGGCGTGAACGGCACGTACCACGGCGAGGTGGAGGCGTCGGGTGTCGCCCCGCTCTCGTCGAAGCCGGCGAGCGCGCGGTCGATGCCGTGCGCCAGGCTCGCGGCGCGTTGCGCGGAAATCAGTCCGGGCACGAACACGCACCCTTCGCGCGCGAGACCGGCACGCAGCGACTCCGCCGAGAGATCGGCGGGCGCGAGCGCGGGAAGACCGACCGAGGCGGACCCGGCCGTCACCCGCGCCGGGAGATCGGGCGGCTCGGTCCGATCGAGCGAGTCGAACGCCGCGTGGCGTAACGACACGAGCCGTTCTTCGACGCGCCCGTCGTGCACCCGGCGATTCGTCTCGGTAAGGACCGCGATCGCGTCGGCCCCCCGCCCGTCGTCGACGAGATCGCTCGCGACGCGCAACGCGTGCTCCGCGTCGAGCGAACCCGGGGCGACCTGCGCCATCAGATCGCCTCCTCGACGCCGGTCGTCCGCTGTCCGCCCGCGTCGTGCCGCTCGAAGCGCTTGTCGAGCCGGCGCTCGTACTCGAGGAAGCGCGCGACCTCGTCCATCTCGTCGACGGTGCGCACGAGGTCGTACTCCTCGAACGGCACGACCTCGAAGTCGAGATCACGCCAGTAGTACTGGTACTTGGTGCTCGACCAGTTCTCGTAGATCTGTTCCCACGAGAGATGCCGGAAGTGCGGCTCCAGGCATCCCGGGGTCAACGCTTCGCCTTCGAGCTGATAACGGAAGTCGATCGACATCCGCATGAAGAATCCCGATGCGTTGTGCAGCGCCGCGTGCACGGTCATCGACGGGAACACCAACACGTCGCCGGCCGAGAACTCCGTGGTGACCCAGCGGCACTGTTCGAGCATCTCGAGCGGGAGCACGGCCGATCGGTTGCCTGCGCCGAAGTGCGTCGTGAGCGGCTGCACGCCCCACTTGTGCGAGCCCCGCAGGATCGCGAGCCCGCCGACCTCGGGCGGGATGTCGCCGACCGGTATCCACGTGGCCGTGAGGTTCGGGGTTCCCTGGTTGTTCGGATAGTCCTGGTGGGGCGGAGTCGAGACCTCGTGGTTGTCGGGGAAGATCAACCGGGCGATCTTGAGCGGATGAGCGAACGCGGTGTTGCCCAACACCTCGCGCATCATCGAGGCGAGGCGTTCGTCGTGCGCGAGCGTGTGAAGTCCCTCGAGCTTCTGGATCGCGTCGTAGCCGACGAAGAACTCGGGGTCACCCTCGCGTACCGGTCGCATCGTCGTGCGCCCGAGCTTGAGGAGCGCGGGTTCGATCCAACCGCAGTCGCGCAGCGCGAGCA
>JBEPUZ010000058.1:0-20204 GCA_041691275.1 Actinomycetota bacterium
TTCCAGGACACCGATCCCATCCAGGTCGAGCTCGCGGCGTTGCTCGGTTCGAGTGACCCGGCCGACAGCGGCAACACGTGGCAGGAGATGAGCGTCGAGCCCGGCCGGCTCTTCTTCGTCGGCGACCCGAAACAGTCGATCTACCGCTTCCGGCGCGCCGACATCGCGACGTTCCTCGACGCGCAGGAACGTTTCGCCGAGCCCGCGCCCCTGTTCCTCTCGTGCAACTTCCGGACCGCACCCGCGGTCCTTGCCTGGATCAATCACGTGTTCGCCGAGCTCATTCAGGCGTATCCCGCGTCGCAGCCCGAGTACCGGGCCCTCGATCCCGCGCGCAACGTCGCGCCCGAACACGATCGTGGCGTCGTGTTGCTCGGGGTCGAGCCCCATGAGGACGACGGGATCGCCGCGTCCGAGCTGCGGGTGCGCGAAGCCGCCGACGTCGCCGCGATCGCGCGCGCCGCCGTCGCGGAGGCGTGGCCGGTCTACGACCAGCTCACCGAAGAGTGGCGCCCGGCCCGGCTCGGCGACATCTGCATCCTGTTGCCGGCGCGCACGTCGCTCGGCTACCTGGAACAGGCGCTCGGCGGGGCCGGCATTCCCTACCGGGCCGAGACGAGCTCGCTCGTCTACAGCAGCCGCGAGATCCGCGACCTGTTGATGACGCTGAGGGCCGTCGACGACTCGAGCAACACCCTCGCGCTGGTGTCGGCGTTGCGGTCGTCGGTGTTCGGATGCGGCGACGACGATCTGTTCACCTTCCACGTCGTCCATGGCGGCCGGTGGAACGTCGCCGCGCCCGTGCCCGCCGACCTGGCCGACGATCATCCGGTCGCTCTCGCGATGCGCTTTCTCGCGCGCCTGCACCGCGACCGGGTGTGGTCGACGCCGAGCGAGCTCCTCGAGCAGATCGTGCGCGAACGCTCGGTGATCGAGGTAGGTGCGCTCACCGGGCGCTTTCGCGACGTGGCCCGGCGCGTGCGGTTCCTCGTCGACCAGGCGCGCGCGTACACCGACGCCGTCGGCGGCACCTTGCGCGACTATCTCGCCTGGGCGGAGATGCAGGGCGCCGAGGGCGCGCGCGTCGTCGAGTCGGTCGTTCCCGAGACCGACGACGACGCGGTTCGCATCATGACGATTCACGGTGCGAAGGGACTCGAGTTCCCGATCGTCGTGTGTTCGGGTATGACGACGCAGGCCCAGGTCGCGAGCCGCGGGGTCGACGTGCTGTTCCCGCCCGCCGGTGGCTACCAAGTGAAGATGGTCAAGGGCGTGCAGACCGCGGAGTTCGAGCTGTACAAACCGATCGACGAGCAGATGGGTTTCCACGAAAAGCTGCGCATGCTCTACGTCGCGTGTACCCGCGCCCGCGACCATCTCGTCGTGTCGGTGCACCGCAAGGTACGCAACCTGAATCCCGCCGACCGCCCGCACTGGACCCACGCGGAGTTGCTGTGGGAGGCGACCGAGCACGCGCGGTGGACGCAGCTGGGGGAGACGGCCACCGGCGATCGCGCCCGCGTGGTCGACGACGCCGGCGTGCCCGAGCCGGGGCTCGCGCCCGACGTCTGGCAGGCCGAGTACGACCGGGCGCACGACCGCGGAAACCAGCGGGGCTTCGTCTCGGCGACCGCGCTTGCGCACCGGCTCGACCTCCCGGTGGTCGAGCCGGTGATCGAGCCGGTGATCGAGCCGGTGATCGAGATCGATCCCGGGCTCGCCAAGGATGCCCGTGACCTCGAGCTGCCGCCCTGGAACAAGGGTCGCTACGGCACCGCGATCGGGCGCGCCGTGCACGCCACCCTGCAGACCGTCTACCTCGCGACGGGTACCGGCGTCGAGGCGACCGCGGCTGCGCAGGCCGCGGCCGAAGGTGTGCTCGGTCACGAGGAGATGATCGTGGCGCTGGTGCGGGCCGCGCTCGCGAGCCCGGCCGTGACGCGCGCCGCGGCGCGTCGGTACTGGCGGGAGACCTACGTCGCGGTGCCGTTCGAGGGCATCACGCTCGAGGGCTACGTCGACCTCGTGTTCCGTGACGACGACGGCCTCGTCGTCGTCGACTACAAGACCGATGCGGTCGACGCCGGCACCCGGGCGGAACGCATCACGCATTACCGGATCCAGGCGGCCGCGTACGCGCTGGCGATCGCCGAGGCCACCGGCGAGCCGGTCGTGCGGGCGGTGTTGAGCTTCCTCGACCCGAAGGGTGCGACCGAGGTGGAGTTCGCAGGCGCGGAGCTGGCGACCGCGGTCGCCGAGGTCCGGACCCTCCTCGCCGCGGAGCGTGACCATCCGTCGCCCCGCCCACCGCTGGTCCCGTCCGACGCCTGAACCGGCTCCTGGCCAGGGGCGAGCCCGGAATGTGGGTGTCCGTGTGCCATCCTTGTCGCACTCGTGAAGGCTTTGCTGTTCTGCCTCAAATTCGTGCTGATCGTCGTGGTCGGCGGCGCCGCGATCGCGGGATCGCTCACGCTCCTCGCGCCCGCGTCGCAACCGCTGACCAAGGCAATGACCCCGATCGAGCAGCTCCAGCTCTCGATCAACTCGCCGTCGGCCCGGTCGCTCGTCTACGACCGCAACGGCCAGGTCATGGCGACGTTCGCGACCCAGGACCGGTCGCCGGTCACGCTCAAGGACATCCCGATGGTGCTGCAGAACGCGGTGATCTCCATCGAGGACCGCAAGTTCTACGAGCATCACGGCGTCGACCTTGCCGGCACCGTACGCGCCCTCTTCAAGAACGTCGACGCCGGCGGTGTCTCCCAGGGCGGGTCGACGATCACCCAGCAGCTGGTGAAGAACACCTTCAGCATCAACCGCAAACGCGACCTCACGACCAAGGCGCGCGAGGCGGTGCTCGCGGTCGAGTTGGAGAAGCAGCTCTCGAAGAGTCAGATCCTCGAGGACTATTTGAACCTCGTGTACTTCGGGAACGGTGCCTATGGCGTGCAGGCCGCGGTCGAGCGCTATTTCCCGGATACGACGCTCGCGAAGCTCAGCCTCGCCCAGGCCGCGCTGCTCGCCGGTCTCGTCCAGTCGCCGGAGGCGCTCAACCCGATCAAGCACCCGGGCGCGGCCGCCCGCCGGCGCAGCGAAGTGCTCGACGCAATGGTGATCAACAAGAAGACGACCGCGGCGGCGGCCAAGCTCGCCAAGTCGGTGCCGCTGCCCACGACCGTGAGCTACCCGCACTCCTCGCCGGGCGACTACTACCTCGACGAGGTGCGCAACGTCTTGCTCAACGACGACCCGAACACGGTCGGCGACCCGGGCGAGGTGCTCGGCGCCACCCAGCAGATCCGCGCCGCGGCCGTCTACGGCGGTGGTCTCAAGATCTACACGTCGTACGACCCGACGATTCAATTCATCGCGACGTCTGCAATGAACCAGCAGAAGCCGACGAACTCGACCGTCACCGCGTCGCTCGTCGTCATCAACAACGCCGACGGTGGTATCAACGCGATCGCGAACGCGCGCACGTTCACCCAGAGCCAGTTCGATCCCGCCACCGAGGGGCTCGGGCGTCAGGCGGGCTCGTCGTTCAAGGTCTTCACGCTCGCGGCCGCGCTGTCGCACGGATACTCGCCCAACGACACCGTGTCGACGACGCCCCTGCACTGGCGGCTCACCCAGGGTTCCGGCAAGGGTGCGTTCTACAACCTCGACGGTGACTGCGGCGGCGACGTGATCTCGCTCACACGGGCGATCGCCCGGTCCGACAACTGCGCGTTCGTGCGCACCGAGCTGTCGCTCGGCCCCGGCAACTTCGGCACCGACGGTGTGAAGACGGTCATCCAGACCGCGAAGTCGATGGGGATCAACACCTCGGCGTTCAACCCGGGTGTCGTGTCGACGACGCTCGGCACGCAGGGTGTGCACCCGTTGGAGATGGCGCAGGCGTACTCGGTGCTCGCCAACGACGGGCAGCTGAAGCGGGCGACGTTCGTCACCAAGATCATCGACCGCAACGGCAAGACGATCTACCAGGCGCCCCAGAAACCGCAGCAGGTACTCGACTCCAACGTCGCGCGCATGGAGACGAAGATGCTCTTCGGTCCGCTCCGCAGCGGTACCGCGTCGTCGACGCTCGGCAGCTTCCCCCGGCCCGCGGCGGGCAAGACCGGCACCACCGACAGCAACGGCGACGCCTGGTTCGTCGGCTACACACCGCAGTACACCGCCGCGGTGTGGATGGGTGATCCCGACGGCGAGGTGCCGATGTCGAACGTCGGGGGCACCGGTCCCGTGTTCGGCGCGGGCTATCCGGCCAAGATCTGGCGGGCGTTCATGACCGCGGCGACCGATCCACTCCCGGTCGTCGACTTCCCGCAGGCCACCGTGCCCGACCCGCGTGCGAAGTTCATCACCGAGCTCGGCCGCAAGAACACCTTCGTGCCCGAAGGCGGAGGCTCGACGACGACGACCTCGACGGTCCCGACTGCCGTCACCACCCCGGCCACGACGAAGAAGCCGGGGAAGACGCCGGTTACGGTGAAGAAGCCGACGCCGCCGAAGACCACACCCGTCACCCACCCAACTGGACCCTGAACATGAGCCTTGCCGAGCTCGAAGCCTTGTTGTCGGTCCAAGAGCGCGACATCGCGCTCGATCAGCTGCGGCACCGACGCGAGGCGATGGCGGAGCGGGCCGAGCTGATCGCCCGCGCGACCGAGTGGCGCCAGAAGGACGCGGAGCGCGCCGCCGTCGCCGAACGCCATCACAAGGTGCTCGCCGAGGAGCGGCGCATCGACGACGAAGCTGCGGTCGTCGGCGAACGCGCCGACGAGGTGAACAAGAAGCTGTACTCGGGCACCGTCTCGTCGCCGCGCGAGTTGCAGGCGATGCAGGCCGACATCGACATGTTGCACCGTCGTCGTTCCGACCTGGAAGACGAGGAGCTCGAAGTCATGGAGCAGCGCGAGACGCTCGACAACGAGCTCGCCGCGCTCGACGGCGCGATCGGGACGCTGCAGGCGAAGACCGAAGAGCTGAGCGCGACCATCGCCCGGACCGAGGCCGAGATCGACGACGAGATCGCGCAGGAGACCGCGACGCGAGCCGTGCTCGCCGCGCCGATCGCGGAAACGCTCCTGCGCGACTACGAACGCCGGCGTACCCAGAACCGGGGCGCGGGCGCGGCCCGCCTCATCGGCGCCACCTGCCAGGCGTGCCACCTGACCGTTCCGTCGAACGAAGCCGAGAACATCCGGCGGGGTGCGGGCGAAGTCGTCTCCTACTGCGACAACTGCTCCGCCATCCTGGTCCCGTGAGCCAACCTTCGCTGTTCGGTTCATCGGCCCCGTCGGAATCGGGGCCGCACCTCGACGAGGTGACGATCTTCTGCGACGGCGGTTCGCGTGGGAACCCCGGTCCGTCGGCGATCGGCGCGGTCGTGCTCGACCCGTCCACCGATCCGCCCGCGCTCCTGGCCGAGGTCAGCGAGTGCATCGGCATTACGACCAACAACGTGGCCGAGTACAAGGCGCTGATCGCGGGGCTGATCGCGGCCGAGCGATTCGGCGCCAAGACGGTGCACGTGCGCGCCGACTCCAAGCTCGTCATCGAGCAGGTGAAGGGAACCTGGAAGGTGAAGCAGCCGCACCTCCGTCCGTTGATGATGGAGGCGCGTCAGCTCCTCGCCCGGTACGACGAGACCGACCTGCGCCATGTGCCGCGCGCCGAGAACTTCGCCGCCGACGCGCTCGTGAATGCGGCGCTCGACGCGTCGATCGCCGGCTCGTAGCCGGGGCCATGCTGTTCTGGTTCGCGTTCGGCGCGATCTTCGGGGTCTGGAACGTCTTCCAGAGCCCGGGGCTCGACTTCCGACTGATCGTCGCGGGCGCGCTGCTCCCCGAGATCATCGATCTCCCGTTCGGCGCCCAGGCCTACGCGCACACGTTGCTCGCGGCGGTGGCGGTGCTGGTCGCGACGATGTTGCTGACCACCGGTCGGGGTCGGCGGCTACGGCGCCGGCGCGCGCTCGGGCTTGCCATCGGATGGTTCTCCGCGCTCGTGCTGGCCGCGTCGTGGACGCACAACGAAGTGTTCTGGTGGCCTGCATTCGGCGTATCGCGACCCGACGCGCCGCTCTTCGCGATCTGGCCCGTCGTCGTGATCGAGGAGCTTCTCGGCGTCGCGGCCGCGTGGTGGACGTGGACGCGCTTCGGTCTCCGCGACCCGGCGCGCCGGCGCGAGTTCCTCCGCACCGGGCGACTCGCGATCGTGGGAGAGCGCGCGTGATCGCATTCGTACGGCACGGTCAGACCGAGTTGAACCGGGGCGGACGCCTGCAGGGCCGCATCGATGCCCCGCTCAGTCCGCTCGGCCTCGAGCAGGCTGCCGCTGTGGGCCGCGGGTTCGCGGCGGAACCCGTCACCCGTGTCTTCGCCAGCCCGTTGCAACGGGCGCGCCACACCGCCGACGCGCTCGCGGCGGCGCACGGACTCGAGGTCGAGGTCGACGAGCGCCTCATCGAGCTCGACTACGGCGACTGGGACGGCAGGAAGCTCGGCGACGTGCCCCCGGAATCGTGGGCGGCGTGGCGTACCGATCCGGAGTTCGCGCCCCCCGGCGGCGAGACGCTCGCGGAAGTGGGCGCGCGCGTCGCCGCGTTCTGCGCCGACGTGCTGCGTGACGAGCTGGTGATCGCAGTCAGCCACGTGTCGCCGATCAAGGCCGCTGTGTGCAACGCGCTGCAGGTCGACGATCGGGTGACGTGGCGGATGCAGCTCGACCTCGCCGCGGTTACCCGAATCGGCCGCCGCCCCGACGGGAGCCTGTACCTCGTCGGCTTCAACGACTCGTCTCTGGTGAAGGGCGTGGCGTTGCCGTAGCGTCGGCCCATGCCGATCCTCGAGGCCCGTCACGATTTCGCACATCCGGTCGAGGGCGACACCGCCTGGTCGGAGAGCTACTACTTCAACGCGTACTGCCCGGTCGTCGACGCCGGCTTGTTCACGCGCATCGGCGTGCGCCCCAACGAGGGGACGATCGACGTCGGGCTCGCGGTGTGGTTGCCGAACGGCGAGCTCTGGCATCACAACGGCACCCGTCCGCAGCCCGAGATGACCGACAACGACCTCGAGGTCGCGGGCGTGCGCTACGAACGCATCGCGCCGATGCAATCGTGGCGTCTCACCGCCGACACCGAACGCGTCGCGCTCGATCTCACGTTCGATGCGCTGACACCCGCCGTGGGCGTCGACGGTCAGGGCCACGGCCAGAAGGGAGAAGCTTCGGGCGCGAGCGCGGCGACGGCCGCGACAGTGGGGAAGGGTCACCTCGAACAGGCCGGTCGCTGGACGGGTTGGATCGACGTCGACGGCACCCGCCACGAGCTAGTCGCCGGCCGCGGCAACCGCGACAAGTCGTGGGGCCCGCGCCGGTGGGGCGGTCCCAAGATGTGGCGCTGGTTCTCGATCAACATCGGCGACGACACCCACTTCGGCGGTATCCGCATCGGTACCGACGCGGGCGACCTGCATCGGGGGTGGGTGTGGACCGACGGCGCGCACTCGAGCATCCGCGAGTGGAAGATCACCAGTGAGCTCGCGCCCGACGGCGTGACCCATACCGCCACCCACGTGCACGCCACCGACAAGCTCGGACGCGTGCACGAGCTCGACGCCGAGATTCTGCGGGTCTCGCCCGGGCCCGCGGGCGTCAAACCGAACGTCACCATCGTGAACGAGGGACTGGCCCGCTGGCACTACAACGGCGCCACCGGCTACGGCATCAGCGAGTATCTGCATCAACTCGACGCCGACGCCCGGCCCGTCGTCCCGATCGAATAGCCGGCCGCGTCCCGAGCGGTTCGCCGGCGTTCGGGTAGAACGCCTGGGTGCATCTCGGGATCGTGCTCGCCGTGTTCCCGCTGATCTTCTTCGGCGAGCTGCCCGACAAGACGATGTTCGCGTCGCTGTTGCTCGCGTCGCGCGGTCGTCCCCTCGCAGTGTGGTTCGGTGCCGCGCTCGCGTTCATCGTGCACGTGGTCATTGCGGTCAGCGTGGGGGTCGGGCTGTTCCACGTCCTCCCGCACCGTGCCGTCGACGCCGTGGTCGCGGCGTTGTTCGCGATCGGCGCCGCGCTCGCGTTCTACGAGAGCGACGACGCCGAGGCCGAGGAAGCGACCGCGGAAGAGGTGATCGTCGGCGTCGACGCCCTGAAGGTCCACCGCGTGATCGGGACCGCGTTCCTCGTGATCTTCGTGGCCGAGTGGGGCGACCTGACCCAGGTGCTGACCGCGAACCTCGCAGCGCGCTACCACTCGCCGTTGAGTGTCGGGCTCGGAGCCGCGCTCGCGCTGCTCTCGGTCTCCGCGATCGCGACGTTCAGCGGGAAGCAGCTGGTACGCGTCCTGCCCGGGCAGTTGCTCCGCCGCATCACCGGCGTCGCGTGCAGCATCCTCGCCGTCGTCGCCGTCGCCGCCACCATCCGCGGCTGACCCCCCGGAAAACCGACGCAACAGTAGAGTGAGAAAACCGTCGTACGGGCGGAAAAGTCGCACAACGCGAGGCCGCTACCGGGTGGGCGACGTGTGGGCTTAGTCGTTTTTGCCGGGGGTGGAGAAGCCGCCGCGGCGACGGGAGTAGCCGATCAGCGCGATCGGCCAGCCGATGATCCCGATCAGTGCGAACGAGAACCACTCGATCGTGTACTCCATGTGGTTCACCTGATCGGGCGCCGGCGGTTGGGGGAGCGCGGGCGCGCTCGCGAGGGGCGTGGGCGTCTCCGACTGGGCCTGGATCCAGATCGGAGCAAGGCGGTGCGGCACCTCGGTCGAGATGCGCGTCAGGTCGACGCGGGGGAGCGAGAGCATCGTGCCCGTCTGCGTCACTGCGTCCTGCGCGCTCAGGGGGCTCGACGTGTGGGCGATGCCGCGGATGACGACGGTGCCCGTCGCCGCCGACGACGTGAGCTGGTCGCCGACCGCGGGTACCCATCCCCGGTCGACCATGACCGCGGTGCCGTCCGCGAGCACGAGGGGCGTCAGCACGTCGTCGCCGTCCTTGGTGCCGTGCACCTGGTTGCGGAGCAGCACTTGATGCGCGACCTCGTAGTGACCCGTCGCCTGGGCCCGGTCGCCCTCGGCGATGTGGGTGCCGCTCGTGACCTCGGGTGCGGGCGCCGCAAACGCGGCGCGCGCCTCGCGTACCAGCGCCTGTTTGCGGTGGTCGCGGCTGAGTTGCCAGAACCCGAGTGTGATGAAGCTGACGGTGAGGGCGATCACGAGGAGATGGCCGGCAACCCATCGCGGTCGTAAGAGCGTCACAACGGGCCTATTCTCTCGCGGCGAACGCCGATCTCCCGAGTCGGAGGCACCTTCATGGCCCTGATCGATACCGCCCCGAGCGCCGTCCACATCGGCGCCGACGACCTGCCCTTCGTCGACATCGGCGGAGGCAGCTTGATGAAGGTGATCCAGGTCAAGGAAAAGGAGGGCCTCTGGATCGTCGAGAACATCTTCCAGGCCGGCTACGAGGTGCAGAAGCACCGCCACACCGGTCCGGTCTGGGGCTACACCACCTCGGGTGCGTGGAAGTACAAGGAGTACGACTACGTGAACCGGGCTGGGAGTTTCCTGTACGAGCCCGCGGGGTCGGTGCACACGCTCCAGTGCATCGAGGACGACACCCGGGTGTGGTTCCACATGTACGGCGTCAACCTCAACCTCGACGCCGACGACAACGTCGAGAGTGTCGCCGACGGCGCGGGCTCGCTCGCGTTCTACCTCGCCATGTGCGAGCAGATGGGCCTGCCCCGGCCGAACGTGCTGGTCGACTAGTGGCGACCATCGACCTGTACGACCCGGACGGGTACGTCGCCGCGCCGCCGCACGAGGTGCTCGCCGAGCTCCGGCGCACGCAGCCCGTCTACTTCCAGGAGATGGCGAACGAGCCCGGCTACTGGATGGTGTTGAAGCACGCCGATCTCGTGCATGTGGCGCGCGAGCCCAACCTCTTCTCGGCGAGCGAGGGCGGGGTGATGCTCGAGAATCTCGAGCAGGCCCAGCTCGAGATGATGCGCAACATGTTGCTGGCGATGGATCCGCCGCGCCACGTCGACTACCGACGACCGATCGCGCCCCGGTTCAAGGCGCGCGTGATCGCGAATATGGAGGACCAGATCCGCACGATCTGTCGCGAGATCATGGTCGAGGCCGCCGCGGCCGGAGACGTCGAGTTCGTGCACGACGTCACCTCCGCGTTGCCGTCGCGCGTCATCGGCCAGCTGATGGGCCTGCCCGCCGACGACCTGCCGTTCATCCACCGGCTCGCGGAGATGAACACGAGCGGCCAGGACTCCGACTACCAGTCGGACGTGTCGCAGGGCACGATCGACATGGCGATGTACGCGATCCAGTTCGCGGCCCGGCGCCGCGAGGAAGAGCCGCGCGAGGACCTCACGACGCTCTTGCTCGAGACGGATTTCAACGGCACCTACATGACCGATCTCGACTTCGGCAGCTTCTTCGTGCAGCTCGTGACCGCGGGCAACGACACCACGAAGACGATGCTGTCGTCGGGGCTGCGGGCCTTGCTCGACCACCCCGATCAGCTCGCAGCATTGCGCGCCGACCCGTCGTTGATCGGCGGCGCGGTCGAGGAGATCCTCCGCTACGAGAACCCACTGCACTACTTCCGGCGCACGGCTACCGCCGACACGGAGTTGCGGGGGACGAAGATTGGCGCGGGAGACAAGGTCGTGATGTTCTACACATCGGCGAACCGCGACGAAGACGTGTTCGACGATTCGCAGACGTTCGATATCCGCCGCTCACCGAACCCGCACCTGTCGTTCGGCATCGCCGAGCACTTCTGCTTGGGCGTGCACCTCGCCCGGCTCGAAGGGCGCGTGTTCTTCGAGGAGCTGTTCGCGACGTTCCCGAACATCGCGATGACGGGTGAGCCCGTGCGGGTGCGGTCCAACCTCAACAACGCGCTGAAGTCGTTGCCGGTGCGCCTCTCCCGTTAACCGACGTCGCCTAACCGACATCGATCGCCTCGAACGCGATCACGGAGTCTTCGGCGGTCGAGTTGTGGGCCACCGTCACCTTCGGGATCAGCAGCGAAAGTGCGGCGCCGAACGCGACGATGCCCGCGGCGAAGAACATCGCCGGACGCGCACCGTGCGCGACCGCCGACGGCGAACCCGCCGATTGCGTCGACGCGTCGATGAACGAAGCGAACGTGGCGATACCGAGCGCGAGGCCTACCTGGCGGACGGTCGTGTTCGCGCCGCTGGCGACGCCGGTCTTCTCGGGCTTGATGTCGGAGAGGATCACGTTGGTGAGCTGCGAGCTCGCAAGGCCCACGCCGAGCCCGAAGATCATCATCCCCGGGAGCAGCGCGAGGAACGAGACGTGCGGCGAGATCGAGACCGCGACCCACAACAAGCCGATCGACTCGCACGCGAGACCGGTACGTACGATGCTCGTGATGCTGACGTAGCGCGTGAGCCGGCCCGCGACGGGCGCCGCGAGCGCGATGAGGATGCCCTGGGGCAGCAGCCATTCGCCGGCGCGCAGGGCGGTGAGGTGCTCGCCGTTCTGGAGGAGCACCGGGAGGATGAACAGCAGCCCGAACTGGCCCATGGCCAGCACCATGGTGGTGAGGAGGCCGTAGCGGAATCCGAGGTGGCGGAGCTGGCCGAATTCGAACAAGGGATCGTTGTCGGCGCGCTCCATCGCCTTTTCGATGAGTACGAACGCGGTGAAGACGAAGATTGCGAGGAGGAACGCGAACGGGATCACGGAGATCGGCCGGGTCTCGGGCCACGCGTTCCAACTCGAAACCGTCAGCTCCTTGATCGGGTGCCACCAGCCGTAGGTCGTGCCTTCGCTGAGGCCGAAGATGAGGCTGAACGATCCGAGCGCGATGAGCGCGGAGCCGCGCACGTCGATGTGCGGACGCTTCTCTCCCCGAACGTCGGGCTTCATGAAGATCAGTCCGCCGATCACGATGATCGGGGCGATGATCACGTTGACGCGAAAGCCCCAGCGCCACGAGTAGTCGGTCGTGAGCCAGCCGCCGACGATCGGCCCGAACGCGACCGCCGCGCCCGCGACCGCCCCCCACGCCGCGAACGCCTTGGCCCGCTCGGGCCCCTTGAACGTGGTCGAGAGGATCGAGAGTGTGGCCGGGATCATCATCGAGGCGCCGATGCCTTCGATCACGGCCTCACCGACGAACAGCGTGGGCACCGACGTGGAGATCGACGCGAGGAACGACCCCACTCCGAAGATCGTCGCGCCCATCACGAACATGCGTTGGTGGCCGAAGATGTCGCCGAGCCGGCCGCCGATGACGAGCAGGGTGGCGAACGTGAGCGAGTAGCCGGTGATGACCCACTGGAGGCTCGAGAGCTGGGTGTGGAACTCGCGCAGGATGGTCGGGACCGCGAGGTTCAGGATCGTGTTGTCGAGGACCGGGATCGCGACCGACACGATTGCGACCGAGGCCGCGAACCAGCGCTTCGGATCCAGGTCTTCGCCAGCGGAGGCCACTGCCGTCGATCTTGCCAGACGCTTGCCGAATCGCTCTTCGCGTGCTCTCTCGCTTCGTGACCACACGGGCGTCCCATATCGGCCTGTGTGTCTGCACTTGACCGCCCCGAGCGCGGTCGGCTCGGCGTCGGCGGTGCGCAATCAGATCGGGTTCACGCACCTGTCGCTCTTCGTCGCCGACCCCGACGGTGCCCGGGTCGACCTCATGGCTTCGCCGGCGCGTTCCGGCTGAACGCTTCTTTCAGGGCAGGGCAAGGGCGGCTCAGTACGACGGGGTGTGCTCGCGCCCCTCGGAGCGCGGGCGTTGCCGGGAGCCTGGCGGCGCAGGAAGTGCACCACGCGAAAAGCGTGGCTACCACCGGTGACAGCACCGGTGACAGCCCCGGTGATACCACCAGTGACAGCCCGCGATACGCGATGCCCTCTGACGCGGCTTGATCAACCGGCTCGGCCGCTGCCTGCGCGACCACGTCCACCCGCCCTCGCGCTCGTTCATTGCCGCTCTTGCCCTGCGCGGGAAGGAACGTCAAGCAGCAGCGTTGTCGAACGTGATCTCGATGCGTCCGCGGCCTTTGCGCTTGGCCCGGTAGAGCGCCTGGTCGGCGCGCGCGATCAGGTCGTCGGCGTCGGGCGTCCGTGCGAACGCGATACCGATGCTCGAATCGATGCGCACCGAACCGACCGCGAGCCCGAACGGCTTGTTCAGCACCTCGCGAATGCGTCCGGCGATCGCGATCGCCTCCTCGGTCGACTCGAGGTCGCCGCAGACCACGACGAACTCGTCGCCGCCGACGCGCGACAACGAGTCGATCCCACGGATCGCGCCGCGCACTCGCCCCGCGACCGAGCAGAGCAGCTCGTCGCCGAGGGTGTGCCCGAACCGGTCGTTCACGTCCTTGAAGCCGTCGAGATCGACGTACAGCGCCGCGGTCAAGTTCCCCTGCTCGAGGACCCGCGTGAGCGACTCGAACAATTCCTTGCGGTTCGCGACACCGGTCAGCGGATCGCGCCGGGCCTCCTCGGCGAGGCGTTGCTCCAACGCCCGGCGTTCGGTCACATCGGTGACGAACACGATGGCGCCGCGGTGAGTCCCGTCGTGTTCGCGCAACGCGCTGATCCGCACGCGCGCCCACACGAGCTGACCGTCTCGGGTCACGATCCGGAGATCCTGTTCGGCGGATTCGTCGCCGAAGCCGGCGACGCGGGCCCGGGCCTCGATCCGGTCGTCCTCGTCGATGAAGTCGAGGAGCGAGCAGCCGTACATCTCCTTCACGGTGGTGCCGAGCAGAGCGGCGAGCGCATGGTTCGCGAACGCGGTGTTCTCGTGGGCGTCCATCACGCAGATGCCTTCGCGTGCGAGCTCCACGATGAGGCGGTAGCGCTCCTCGCTCACGCGCAACGCGTCTTCGGTGCGCATGCTCGCGGAGACGTCGCGAATGCTCAGCACCATGCCCGCGATCTCGGGATCGTCGAGGTGGTTGGTGCCGATGATCTCGCATTCGAGCCACGTGCCGTCGGCGTGGCGGAGGCGGACCAGCAACGGAACCGCACGCGAGTCGGACGACCGCATCGTCGACGCGAATCCTTCGAGCGCGCCGATCTGGTCGACCGGGTGTACGAGATCGAACGCGCTGGTGCCGACGAGCACATGGGGCGGGAACCCGAGCATCGCCTCGCAGGCCGGGCTCGTGTATGTGAGCGCGCCCGACGCGTCGACGATCGAGATGAGGTCGGGAGTGACGCGCACGAGCGCGGCGAGCAGTGTGGACGAGTCTGCGTCGGTGGTAGGCGCCGGAGCGTCCGTCAACTGACGAACTCCTTGAGGTCCACGCACGAGAGGTCGAGCTCGTCGGCGGGCTTGGCCGCGCTGCAGAGCCACCCTTGGAACGAGTCGCAGCCGAGCTCTTCGAGTCGTTCGAGCTGCACGTAGAGCTCGACGCCTTCGGCGACCACGCGCAGCTTCAGCGACGTCGCCAGGCTGATGATCGCCCGCACGATCGCTTCGCTGCTGTCGTCCTTGCCGAGTCCCATGACGAACGAGCGATCGATCTTGAGCATCTCGACCGGGAACGCCTGCAGGTACGCGAGCGACGAGTAGCCGGTACCGAAGTCGTCGACGACGAGGTGCACGCCGAGCGCACGCAGCTCCGCGAAGATGCGCGCCGCGGTCGGGGCGTCGTCCATCAAGACGCTCTCGGTGATCTCGAGCCAGAGTGCGTCGGGGTCGAGCCCGGTCGTGTGAAGCACCCTCTCCACCTGGTGCACCAGCTCGGGGTCGTAGAGCTGGCGGGCCGACAGGTTCACCGACACGTAGAGGTCGCGCCCGGCCGGATCGGTCGCCCGCCACTTCGCAGCTTGCGAGCACGCCTTGCCGAGCACTTCGATGCCGAGCGTGAGGATGAGGTCGGTCTCCTCGGCCACGTGGATGAACTCGTCGGGTGGGATCCGGCCGAGAGTGGGATGGGTGAAGCGGGCGAGCGCTTCGACCCCGAGGATGCGGGGCGCCGACACCGAGACGATGGGCTGGAAGTGCACGTCGATGCGGTGGTCGTCGAGCGCGGCCCGGAGCCCGAGCTCGAGCTGGCGGCGCCGCTCGGCCTGCACCCGCAGCTTGTCGTCGAAGATCTCGATCTGGACGCCGCCCATCTCCTTGGCCCGGCGCATGGCGACGTGCGCGTCGCGCAGAAGTTCCTCGGCGTCGCCGTCGCCGTCGGCCGCGAACGCGATGCCGACGCTCGCGTGCAGCGCGGGTTGGCGGCCGTTGGAGAGGAAGATCGGTGCCGAGATGACTCGCTCGAGCTCGATCGCGCGCTGCGCCACGGGCTCGATGCCGGTCACGTCGTTGCACATCACGATGAACTCGTCGCCTGCGATGCGTCCGACGCGGTCCATCGCGCGCGTCGCGCCTTCGAGGCGACGGGCGATCTCGGTGAGCACCTCGTCACCGCTGACGTGACCGAGGGTGTCGTTCACGAGCTTGAACCGGTCGATGTCGATGAAGAGCACCGCGGTGTTCGTCTGCTGGCGTCGACCGCGTGCCAACGCGTGCTGCAGGCCGTCGACGAACACGGTGCGGTTGCACAGTCCGGTGAGCTCGTCGTGCGTGGCGCGGTAGCTGAGCTCTTGCTGGGCGACGATCACGTTGGTCACGTCGGCGAACGAGCACACCGTTCCCGAGGGCGCGTCCGAGGTCGACGGCAACGGACGGCAGCTGATCGACAGCCAGCGTTCGCCGTCGTCGGTGACGAGCCCGATGAGCACATCGTGCAGCGACTCGTTGCGCTGCAGGGCGCCGGCGATCGGGTGGTCGGCCGGGCGCAACGGACGCCGATCGGCACCGACGATCCCGTCCGGACCGCAGATCGTGCTGACGAGGTTCGCGCCCGGCTCGACGGGGAGGGGAAGGATGCGGTGCGCGGCCGGGTTGGCGTCGACGATCACGCCGCGGGAGTCGGCGACGATGATGCCTTCGTCGACGGCCTCGATGACGGTGCTGTGCAGCTGTTCGACCGCGCGCCGCTCGTCCTCGGCCCGGCGGCGCTCGGTGGTGTCCGCGCACACGACCACGAAGCCGGTCTGTTCGCCGACGTCGTCGTAGATCTCGGTGACCGAGGCGCGCACGATCAGCGACTTGCCGTCGTGACGGAGCTGCACCAACTCGACGTCGCGGATCGGTGCCTCGCCGAAACCCTCCGGCAGCCCGACCAGGTCGTGCAGGGGAGATCCGACCGCCTCGTCGCGAGAGACCCCGTAGATCAGTTCGGCCGCGTGGTTCCAGCTCTCGACCACACCGGCACGGTCCATGCCGATGATCGCGTCGGAGACGTGCGACACGAGGTTCGCCTGGTAGCGCAGCGCGGCTTCGGCGAGCTTGCGGTCGGTGAGGTCGCGCAGAATCACCTGGAACGCGTCTTCGCCTTCCCAGCGCGTGAGCACGCTCACCGACTCGAACACGACCGGTGTGCCGTCGAAGCGCACGAGGGTCGCCTCGGCCGGTTCCGACACGGGCGCATCGTCGGAGAGCTGACCGATGCGGTCGAGGGTCGGGCCGAGCGAGTCGGGGTGGACGAAGTCCATGATCGAGCGACCGAGCATGTCGTCGAAGTCGCGGGCGCCGATGAGGCCCACGCCGGCGCGGTTCACGTACACGATGCGCCCGCCCTGGTGCACGACGATTCCATCGGGGCTCAGGTCGACGAGGCGGCGGTAGCGGTCGATGAGCTCGCGCATGTTGGCTTCGACGAGCTGGCGGTCGCTGATGTCGACCACCAGTCCCGCACAACCGACGACGACCCCGTTCTCGCGGACCTGGCGGGCGCGCACCAAGAAGTGCTGCACGTCGCCGGTCACGCTCTCGAGTCGTTGCTGGAGCTCGTAGTCGCGCCAGGGGGCGCCGGCCTGGAGCGTGGTGACGATGGGTGCGACGATCCAGTCCGCGATGTCGGCCGTCGTGGGTTCGAGGCCGTTGCTCGCGGTCACCGTGACCGCGTCGCGCGGCGGGATGGCGAGGATCGAGCCGATGGGTGCGTGCCAGGCGAGCGAGCGGTTCGCGAGTTCGAACTCCCAGCCCACGACCCGGAGCGTCTCCCGGGTCAGCTGGCGGATCTCGGCCACGGTCGACGCCATGTGCGTGCGGACGTCGGCACGGCCTACTACCCGCAACGCCGTCTCGCGTCGACGCGCATTCGGCGTGCTCGGCACCCAGATCTCCCTCGCGACCCTCTGCTGTCCTACGTAGTTATCGACAGGGGTCGTAGGCCGCTTGACGCGTTCGAGCAGAGAGTGAGGAGAAGATCACGCCCGGATGGGGCGATTAGACGTCGTCGAGCACCAACACGGAGTTGTGGCCGCCCATTCCGATCGACGACTTGAGCATGATTCCGGGCTTTCGCGGCGTAAGGCCGGAGAGCAGGCGAGGGTGACCAGGGGCCACGGCCCGGGGCGCGGGGATCGTTCCCGTCTCGAACGCCATGCACGCAGCGGCGATCTCGACCGCCGACGAGGCAGCCTGGCAGTGGCCCGTGAGGGGTTTCACCGAGAACACGCCGTGGGCCTCCGGGAACATGGTGTCGAGCATCGAGGCCTCGGCCGCGTCACATTGTGCGGTCCCGGGCCCGTGGGCGTTCAGATACTGGACGTCGACCGGATCGATGCGGGCGTCGGCGATCGCGCCTTCGAAACACCGGCGGATCTCGGCGTACTCAGGGTCGATCGAAACGACGTGGAAGCCGTCGTGGGTCATGGCGCCGCCGAGCATCCGGAGATACGCGGGGTTCTGCTGGCGGGAGACGACGAACGAGACGCTCGCCTCGCCGGCCAGGAACCCGAGGCTGTCGATCTGGAACGGGCGGCAGGCCTCGAACGGCGGCCGGTCGACATAGAGGACGCCAAGGTCGACGAAGTGGCGGATGTTGTCGGTCGTGGCCGAGACGTCGGTGGCCACCACGATGACGTCGCTCACGACGCCGGCGTCGAGCCACATCTTGGCGGTCAACATGGCCGCGTTCCCGGAGGCGCACATCGCGTTCACCGACATCGCGGGGCCGTGAAAGCCGTTGCGTTGCATCTGCGTCGACAGGATCGTCGACGGCATCAGCTGGAGGTATTCACGCTTGCTCAGCGTGCGATTCCGCTCCATGTAGAACTCGCGCCACGCTTCGACCTCACCGAGGACGATGGCGTGGATGATGCCGACGACCGGTCCCGGCTTCCACCCGCGTGCCCTGGCGTCGCGGATCGATTCGTCGACGGCCGACTCCATTGCGCGGGAGAAACGGCTGCGGGGGTCTTCGTGAGGGATGTCGGAAATGGTGCCGAGATAAGCGACGTCGTGACCGAGCGTGTCGGCGAAACCCGCTCTGCCGACCACCGCGGACTCTCCGCTGTGGAGTCCTTCGAACAGCTTCTCGCGTCCCCACCCGTAGGCGGTGACTGCGCCGAGACCGCAGATCGTTGCGGGTGAACGGCCTTTCGAATCGCTTTCGTCGATGGTGCCGAATGTGCTGTTACCTGTTGCAAGCACGGTTGCCTCCCAGCCCCTTCGAGAGTGACCGTCCCGCCGAACGGCCGCCATTGCTGGCACCTCTCGCCACGCAGGGTGTCACAAATGCGACTTTTCCGCAAAAGGGAAGTGGCTGATGGGGCTGGTGTGCATCGCGGGGAAACCCGAGGACAAGCTTCGGAGATCTGGCGATCGCTTTCGGTCGGCGAGGATCGCGGTACCCGTTCGGGTGAGGCGATTTGGGCGCGACGCGCTGGAATACCTGAATCTTCCCGTTCAGCGGCCGATCAAGTCTTGACCAGGAACCGTGTATGCGAGAAGGGAAGGTGTCGCAATGTCGAACGACCAGGCAGACGCCGACAAACTGCTGACGCCCGCCGAAGTCGCGGCCATGTTCCGCGTCAACGCGAAGACTGTGACCCGTTGGGCGCGGTCGGGCCGGCTGAGCGCGATCAAGACCATGGGCGGCCACCGCCGCTACCGCCTCTCCGAGGTGCGTCGTGCGGTCGAGGCCAGCAACACCGAAGCCTGAGCCTGCGCCCGAGCCAGGTTCTCGATTTCCCGCTCACTGCGGGGGCGTTCAGGCGAGGCGCGGGTCTCACCACGGACGCATGCCGTCGGATGGCTCCGGATGGCATGCGCTGCGTAGGTGACCACGCCCGCTTGACGCCAGGGTTTCGCTCTCGGACCGCCCGCGCGCCTGACCGCCCGTAGCCGGCGGACCTGCGAGCATGGCGCGGTGCCGATAGGACCGCTCTGGACCCGCCAGGACCGCCAGGACCGGCACGCGGCCGCGGGACTGTCGCAGCGAGACGTGCCGACGATGCCGGGCGTGTTCGCGTTCTACCGCGAGGACGAGCCGGTCTTCTCGGGTCGCGCCAGCTCGCGGCACGGGCTCCAGGCCCGCGTGTGGGGCGAGTGCCTGCAGACGGGCATCGACCTGTCGCGCTCGCCGTTTCGTCGGTACGTGTGCGAGCAGCTCGGCATCGCCAAGACGCTGCGCACCAAGATCCAGCCGACGGTGATGACCGCGGCCGAGATCGAGCCGGTCAACGAATGGATCCGGGGCTGTGCGGTCTCGTGGGTCGAGTGCACGTCGCCGAGCGAAGCGGAGACACTCGAGGCGTTGCTACACGCGGAGTGGACGCCGCCGATGTCGCGGCGTTAGTGATGGCGTTGATGATGGCGTTGATGATGGGTTGCGGGCGGGCGTAGGTTCGGGTCCGGCTCCGCAAACCGGCACGCAGGAGGTCTCCCGATGGCGGTCAAACCGATTCCCGACGGCTACCCGAGGGTCTCGCCCTATCTCATCGTCGAAGGTGCGAACGATGCGATCGGGTTCTACGCGACGGTGCTCGGCGCGAAGGAACGGATGCGGATGGGCGGTCCCGACGGGCGGATCGGCCACGCCGAGCTGGAGCTGGGTGATTCGCTGATCATGCTCGCCGACGCGTTTCCCGACATGGGGATCCGTGATCCGCGCGCCATCGGTGGATCACCGGTGTCGATGACCGTGTACGTCGAGGACGTCGACGCCACTTTCGCGGCTGCGTTGAAGAATGGTGCGACCGAGGTCCGAGCGTTGGAGACCCAGTTCTACGGCGACCGGGCCGGCCAGTTCGAAGACCCGTGGGGTCACCGGTGGACGGTGATGACCCACGTCGAAGACGTCTCGCCCGAGGAGATGCAAAAGCGCGC
>JBEPUZ010000059.1:0-20197 GCA_041691275.1 Actinomycetota bacterium
TGAAGGCGAAGATCGACGATCAGGTGCAGCGGATCTTCCGGGCCCGCAAAGCCGGCACCGATCATGAGTCGCTCGACGCGTACGCGGCGGACGCGGTCACCGAGTGTCTGCTCGCCGAACCGGTAGCCGCCGCGTCGAGTGTTCCCAACGCGTACGTGCATATCGTCGTCGACCACGGCGCCCTCATCCGCGGTGGGACCGCCGACGGCGAGATCTGTGAGATCCCAGGGGTCGGGCCCGTCGACGTCGGCTGGGTGAAAGCACTCCTCGGCTCCGCGTTCCTCACCGCCGTCATCAAAAACGGCAAAGACATTCTGACCGTCGCGCACCTCGGACGGCATGTGCCGGCCGAGGTGATGACCGCCCTCCTCGTCAACGGACGCGAATGTGACGTCGAGGGCTGCAACCATCGTGGCTATCTCGAACGCGACCACATCGACGAACATGCGAAAGGCGGACCAACATCGTTCGCGAACCTCCGCTGGCTCTGCTACCGCCACCACCGACACAAAACCGCAGGCTGGATCCTCGGACCCGCCCACCCCACCACCCGAAAACGCACCCTCCTCCCACCACCAGACGTGCGCGCCAACGCGGCATGACGTGCCGGAGCTCAGTCGTTGGCGAGAGCGTCGAGTGCGTTCTTCAGGTCGGCTACGAGGTCGGGGCCCGACTCGATGCCGACCGAGAGGCGGACGAGGCGCGGGTCGACCTCGAGGGGCGAGCCCGCGGCCGACGCGTGGGTCATGCGGGCCGGGTGTTCGATGAGCGACTCGACCGCGCCGAGCGACTCGGCCAGGGTGAAGAGCCGGGTGTGGGCGACCAGCTCGAGCGCGGCGTCTTCGTCGTTCGCCAGGAACGAGACCATGCCGCCGAAGTCGCGCATCTGCTTGCGGGCGACTTCCGAGTCGTCGGGGTAGAGCACCTTGGCGACCGCATCGTGCTCACGCAGCATCCGGACGATCGCCTGGGCATTGGTGCAGTGCTCGCGCATGCGGATCGCGAGCGTCTTCACGCCGCGCAGCACGAGGTAGCAGTCGAATGGGGCCGGCACGGCGCCCGTCGCGTTCTGCAGGAACCGCAGCTCGTCGGCGAACTCTTCGTCGTCGACCGCGATGAAACCGCCGACGACGTCGGAGTGACCGCCGAGATACTTGGTCGACGAATGCACCGAAGCGTCCGCCCCGAGTGCGAGGGGCTGTTGCAGATACGGAGTGGCGAACGTGTTGTCGACGACGACCCGGGCCTCGCGTTGGTGCGCGAACTCCGCAGTGGCCGCGATGTCGATGATCGAGAGCAAGGGATTCGTGGGCGTCTCGATCCACACCATGCGGGTCTCGGGCAACCAGGCCGCCTCGAGCTCCCGTTGATCGCGCAGGTCGCAGGCCGTCCACGAGAGGCCGTGGCGTTCGTGAACCCGCGCGACCAGCCGGAACGTGCCGCCGTAGGCATCGTTCGGGATGATGACGTGATCGCCGGGATCCAGCGTGCGCAGGATCGCGTCCTCCGCCGCGAGCCCGCTCGCAAACGCGAGACCGTGGCGCGCACCTTCGAGCGACGCGACACACGTCTCGAGCGCGGTGCGGGTCGGGTTTCCACTGCGGGAGTACTCGTAGCCGCGGTGCTTGCCGACCGCCTCTTGCGCGAAGGTCGTAGCGAGGCTGATGGGCGGGACGATCGCGCCCGTGTGGGGGTCGGGATCCTGACCGGCGTGGATCGCCCGGGTCTCGAAACCGTCGCTGGTCACGGACGCGCCTTCACGCCGGAGCACGCCTTCACTCCGGAGCGCGGGACGCGAGGAAGCCGAGCACGTCGGAACGGGTCAGGACACCGATGGGATGACCGCCGTCGAGGACGAGGACCGACGGGCCCGCGTCGAGACACTCCACGACCCGGCCCACGTGCTCACCGATCCCGATCATGGGCATGGGGTGGTCCATGACGTCGGCGATGGGACGATCGAGCACGGCTTCGTCGCGGAACGCTAGATCCATCAGCTCGAGCTCGCGCAGCGTGCCGGTCACCTCCTTGGCCGCGAGCGGAAGCTCGGTCGTGACCGAGACGACGAGCTGGGAGACGCCCGTCTCGTGCATCAGCTTGATCGCGTCGCGCACCGGCTGTTCGGGAGTGATCAGCACGAGCGCCGACATCACCGAGCCCTTGGCTGCGAGCACGTCTCCGGCCAGGAGGCCTTCAGCCCGCAAGAAGCCCATATGAGACATCCACGCATCGCTGTAGATCTTCGAGAGGTAGCCGCGGCCGGAGTCGGGGATCAGCACCACGACGATGTCGGAGGGGGCGGCGGCGCGCGCAACCTCGAGCGCAGCGTGCACGGCGGTACCACCGGAACCTCCGATGAGGAGCCCTTCCTCGCGCGTGACGCGGCGTGCGGTGAGGAACGCGTCGGCGTCGCTCACCTCGATCACGCGATCGACGAGCGTCCGGTCGAAGGTCGTGGGCCAGAAGTCCTCGCCGACACCTTCGGTGAGATAGGGCCGGCCGGTGCCACCCGAGTACACCGAGCCCGAAGGGTCGGCGCCGACGATCTGCACGTTCGGGTTCTTCGCCTTCAGGTAACGAGCGACCCCGGTGATCGTTCCGCCGGTACCGACACCGGCGACGAAGTGCGTCACCCGGCCGCGCGTCTGCTCCCAGATCTCCGGGCCGGTCGTGCGCTCGTGCGCGAGCGGGTTCGCAGCGTTCGAATACTGGTCGGGCCGGAACGCGCCCGGAGTCTCCCGCACGAGGCGCTCCGCGGTCGAGTAGTACGAGCGGGGATCCTCGGGCGGCACCGCCGTGGGACACACCACGACCTCCGCGCCGTAGGCGCGCAGGAGCGAGACCTTCTCGTCGCTCATCTTGTCGCTCATCACGAAGATGCAGCGATAGCCGCGCTGGGCGGCGACGATGGCCAGGCCCGCGCCCGTGTTGCCCGACGTCGGCTCCACGATCGTCCCGCCCGGCTTCAGCAGACCGTCGCGCTCGGCGGCATCGACCATCGCGATCGCAACCCGATCCTTGACGCTGCCACCGGGATTGGTCGTCTCCACCTTCGCGACCAACGTGCAGTGCACGTCCTCGGCCGCGCAGACACGCGGCAGGCGGACGAGCGGCGTACGTCCGACGAGATCGAGGATCGAGTCGGCGGCATCGATCGGCGGCAACGCATCGGCCATGTATCGACGCTACCCCTCCCGAACCGTCCTACTTGCCTGCCCCGGGAGAACCGCCTAGAAGGTTTCGATGGTGCAGCGCCACGAATACTCGATCGAGCTCGACGCCCCTCCCGAAGACGTCTGGGAGGTCTTTTGGTACCGCGGGCCGGATCGCCCGCAACCGAAGGACGTGAAAACACGCATCGAGATTCTCCATCCCGGCGACGAGGTGGGCGAAGGGCTCGTTCGCCACTGCTATTTCCCGGTGCCGGTCTGGCTCATGTCGCGCGGCGTCGGGCAGTCGTGGGAGTGGCTCACGCAGGTGAAGCCGTACGAGTCGTGGCGCTACGACGCGATCGGCAAACCGTTGTGGTCGCGGGCGACGGGCTGGACGAAGCTCGCCGACCTCGGCGGCGGACGCACACGCGTGACGTTCATCGAGGAGTACGAGGCCGTCAACCCGATCATGAAAGTGCTGCTCGAAAAGCGAGTGCACGACAAGCTGTCGCGCGACAACGACACGATCCTCGCCGCGCTCGACGGTGGGCTCAAGTGGCACCGCAAGCGCAAGGCCCGGGCCGCGAAGGCTGCGGAGACATCCTCCGGGCAGTGACCACCCGATCCCGGTCGACGTCGCGATTGGGCCAACGCCGAAGGTCCGCGGCCCGCCGGCCGATGAGACCCGGTGACGACCATCGACTCCGTCGCCGCGGTCCAGGCGCGCATCGCCCAGATCCAGCAGCTGGTCACGTCGACGGTGGCGGCGCCGGCATCGGCGACCGCATCGACGGCATCGACCTCGACCTCGACCGCACAGTCGCCGGAGTTCGCCTCGCTACTCGCGGATGCGATGGCCGGCGGCGCGACCTCGGCCGATCCGCTCTCGGACTCGAGTGCTACTGCGTCGAGCTCGTCGACCGGCTCGACGATGCTCAACCAGCTGCTCGCCCAGCTCAACACGGGTACGTCGAGCGCCAACGGCGCCGGCACGAGCTCGATCACCTCTGCGCTCGCCGCCCTGACCGGCACGAGCTCGACGCCGACCTCCCCTACGGGCACGAATCCCACGACGCAGCAGTTCCTGAACACGGCGCTGGCGGAGCAGGGCAAGCCGTATGTGTACGGGGCCACCGCGAAGATCACCGACCCCGACCCGCCCGCGTTCGACTGCTCGGAGCTGACCAAGTGGGCCGCGGCCCGCTCGGGCGTGACCATCCCGGACGGTGCGACCGCGCAGTACCTGTCGATCCGCGACCACGGCGACACGATGACCGTGCAGCAGGCGCTGCACACGCCCGGCGCGTTGCTCTTCCACTTCGGCCACGAACCGAAGGACCTCGGTGACATCCCCGCCGACGGCCACGTCGCGATCAGCCTCGGGGACGGAGTGCACACGATCGAGGCCCGCGGTCACGCGTACGGCACGAACGTCTTCGACAACGCCTCGGGCCGCGACTTCAACTTCGCCGGCATGATCCCCGGGATGAGCTGACCACCTAGCCTGCGGGGGTGGCCGACCACTCCTTCGCCCGGGCCTGGCAGACCGTCGCCGCGCTCGCACCCGAGCGCATCGCCCTCGTCTGCAACGACCGTCGTCTGACCTTCGGGGAATTCGACGAGCGCGCGGAACGGGTCGCGCACGCGTTGGGTGAGCTCGAGCCCGGCGCCAAGGTCGCGATCATGTGCGTCAACGCCCCCGAGTACATGGAAGCGTTTTTCGGCGCCCAAAAGCGGGGATGCGTCCCCGTCAACGTCAACTACCGGTACGTCGGCACCGAGCTCGCGTTCCTGCTCGACAACTCCGACTCGGTCGCGCTCGTGTACCACGACGACTTCGCTCCGACCGTCGCCGAAGCGCTCGCCTCGCTTCCGCCGGAACGCCGGCCCCGGGTGCTGCTCCAGGTCGCGCACACCGGCGGTGTCTCGATGCTCGACGGCGCGCGCGACTACGAGGAGGCGTTGGCCGCGGTCGATCCGAGCGCACCGGCGACCACGCGCGAACCCGAGGGCGACGATCTCGTCTTCCTCTACACGGGCGGGACCACCGGCTATCCCAAGGCCGTCATGTGGCGGAGCGACGACCTGTACGTGTCGCTGTGGCAGATGGCGCGCCCCGGGACCGAACCGCCCGACGTGGCCACCGCGATTACGGCGGGCAAGAAAGCGGCGACGCTGCTCCCCGCCTGCCCGCTCATGCACGGCACCGGGCTGTTCATCGCGCTGTCGACGCTGTCGGGAGGCGGCACCGTCGTGTTGCTCGACACGCCCCGCCTCGATCCGGAAGCGGTGTGGAGTGCGATCGAACGGGAACACGTGCAGGTGTGCACGATCGTCGGCGACGCGTTCGCCCGCCCCCTGCTCAACGCGCTCGAAGCCGGACCGAATCGCTGGGATCTGTCCGCGTTGCGCGCGATCACGTCGTCGGGCGTCACCTGGAGCCCGGAAACCAAACGGGGCCTGCTCACCCAGCTCCCGAACGTCACGCTCATCGACTCGCTCGGTGCGTCGGAGGGGATCATGACCCGCACCGAGACGCGCGCCGACGACGACATCGCGCCGGCCCGGTTCAAAGCAGGTGAACGACTCGTCGTGGTCACCGACGACGGCGATGTCGTGCTCCCCGGCGACGACCGGGTGGGGATGCTCGGTGTCGGCGGTCCGATCCCGCTCGGTTACTACAAGGACGCGGAGAAGACCGCTGCGACGTTCCGCACCGTCGCGGGCCGGCGCTACTCGATCCCGGGCGACTACGCGACTGTCGACCCCGACGGGACGATCCGCTTGCTCGGGCGAGGTTCGGCGTGCATCAACACCGGTGGCGAGAAGGTGTATCCGGAAGAGGTCGAGCTCGCGCTGCGCGCGCATCCCGACGTCTTCGACTGCGTCGTCGTCGGTGTGCCCGACACCCGCTGGGGCGAGATGGTCGTCGCCCTCGTGCAACCAGTCGACTCGGTCACGCTCGACCTGACCCAACTCGCCGCGCACTGCAAGGCGACGCTCGCCGGTTACAAGGTGCCAAAGCAGTTCGTCGTCGTCGACTCGCTCCAGCGTTCGCCGGCCGGCAAAGCCGATTACAAGCTGCTCCGCAGCGTCGCCGAGGAGGCAATCTCGTGAGGAATCAGCAGATCCGCAGGCCCGGTTCGCTATGAGCATGTGGCAGGGACAGCGAATCCAAGAGGTCGAGGCCGCCGACGCGAGCGCGGGGGGCGCGCACAACGTGTTGCTCGACGTGCGCGAGGCCGACGAATGGGAAGCCGGGCACGCGCCCGGCGCGCAGTGGGTGCCGCTCGGCGACCTCGAGTCGGCCCGGTTCCAGATCCCGATCAACCGGCGCATCGTCTGCGTGTGCCGGTCCGGCGTCCGCTCGGCCAAGGCGACCGCCCAGCTCGCGCAGTGGGGATTCGACGCGGTCAACATGACCGGCGGGATGAAGGCGTGGGCCGCGTCCGGACTGCCGGTGGTCCGCGACGACGAGACCGAGGGTCAAGTCATCTGATTCGGGGGCTGACCGACGCGCCCGCCGACATCGAGATCGGGCTCGAGCTCGTCCGGGAGTACGTCGTCGCGACCGCGGAGGAGACGGGTCACGACGTCGATTTGATCCTGGCGCTCATCCCCGAGCTCGTTGACTTCGCCGGGTGGTATCTGCGCAAGGGCGCATTCCTGGTCGCCGACTCCGACGGGGCGATCACGGGCGGGGTCGGCGTGACTCCCGGTACCGATGGACTGTGCGAGATGAACCGCCTGTGGATCCGCCCCGGGTTCCGCCGGCTCGGCTTCGCCCGCACGCTGTGTGTGGCATCCCTGGATGCCGCTCGGGTCCTCGGATTCCGGCGCATGGCCCTCGACGTCGTGCCCGAGCGCACCGGCGCGATCGCGCTGTACCGCAGCCTCGGATTCGTCGACGCTCCGCCGCTCCACGACTACCCGTTCGAGATGATCCCGCTTGCCCGGCAGGTTTGACATACGTGGCGGGGAGGCGGCTACTGACCAGTAGCCTTGCGAGCGTGACGCTCGATCGCGCTGACGCCATCCGCCACCTGGGCTCGGACTCGTTCGACGTCTTGGTCGTCGGCGGCGGCATCACCGGCACGGGCGTCGCCCTCGACGCCGCGTCTCGGGGCCTGCGGGTCGCGCTGATCGACAAGGGCGACTTCGCGTCGGGCACCTCGTCGAAGTCGTCGAAGCTCGTGCACGGCGGCATCCGGTACCTCCAGCAGAAGGAGGTAGGGCTCGTCTACGAGGCGCTGGCCGAACGCCAGATCCTGCGCAAGACCGCCCCGCACCTCGTGCGGGTGTTGCCGTTCCTGCTGCCGGTGTTCACGCGCGACGGCCTGCTGCCCCGCCGCATCGCGCGTCTGCTCGGCGCGACCATGTGGGCGTACGACCTCACCGGCGGGCTGCGGATCGGCAAGCTGCACAAGCGGGTCAGCAAGGAAGAAGCGCTGCGCTACATGCCCACGCTCCCGGCCGACAACATCGCGGCGTCGTACATCTACTACGACGCGCAGACCGACGATGCCCGGCTCACGCTTGCGGTCGCGAAGACTGCGGCCGCGTACGGCGCCGCGGTTGTGAATTACGCCACGCTGGTCGGACTGTCGAAGGACGCCGCGGGCAAGGTCGACGGCGCGCGTGTTCGCGTCGACGGCGACGAGATCGAGGTGCGGGCCCGCACTCTCGTGAATGCGACCGGAGTCTGGTCCGACGAGGTGCGCGCCCTCGACGACGTCGACCACCAGACCACGATTCGCCCCGCCAAGGGCATCCACATCACGGTGCCGTGGTCGTTGGTGCGCAACGAGATCGCGGTCGTCATCCCCGTGCCCAAGGATCGTCGCTCGGTGTTCGTCGTCCCGTGGGGCGGCGACGGCGGGCCGCACCGGTTCACGTACATCGGCACCACCGACACCGACTACGACGGTCCCGTCGACGATCCGCAGATCACGCCGGACGACATCGCGTACCTCTTGCGCGCAATCAATGGCGCGTCGTCGACGAAGATCACCGAGGCCGACATCCTCGGCACGTGGGCCGGGCTCCGTCCACTCGTCGCCGCGGCCAAGAGCGAGCGCACCGCCGACCTGTCGCGCCGGCATTCGGTCCACACGTCGCCGGGCGGTGTCGTCACCGTCACGGGCGGCAAGCTCACGACGTACCGCCGCATGGCGGCTGATGCCGTCGACGAGATCGTCGGTCTGCTCGGTCGGGGTTCGCGGCGCAGCCAGACGAAGTCGATCCCGTTGCAGGGTGCGCGCGGCTGGGACGCGCCCGACATCCCGCAGAACCTGCGCGAGCGCTACGGCGCCGACGGGCGAGCCGTCGCCGAACTCGAGCGCTCCGATCCCGAGCTGGCGCGCCCGCTGATCGAAAACCTCCCGTACTCCCGGGCCGAGGTGGTCTACGCGGCACGCGACGAGATGGCACGGACTGTCGACGACGTGTTGTCGCGCCGGACCCGGGCCCGCCTGTTGGCCCGCGACGGCTCCGCCGCGGCGGCCGACGACGTCGCCGCACTGATGGGCGCCGAGCTCGGATGGTCGGACGCCGAGCGCACCCGCCAGGTCGACCAGTACCGGGCCCTCGTCGCCGAGGAACGCACCGCGGGCGGGCTGGCGGAAACGGCGCTCGACGCCTTGTCGCGCCCGCCCATCTAATGTCCCCCGCGTGCAGACGAATCGGGGAGCTCCGACTCCTCCCATCGCGTTCGGCGCCGGGGCGATCGGCGATCACCTGCAGACCCGGCGCGTCGTTGTCGACGACGCGACCCGCAGCTTCCTCGGCTCGACCGGCGCGGAGCTGATCGAAGCCGAAGGCGACATCGCCGAGGCCAGCCGCGACTGGTGGCCGCTCGCGATGATCTGGGCGCTCGACGCACAAGTCGCCGCACGCGCGGCGATCGTGGTGAAACCCCACGACACCGCCGAGGTCCAAGCGGTCCTCCGCATCTGTAACGACGCGCGTATACCGGTGACCGCGGCCGCGGGCCGCAGCGGCGTGTGTGGCGCGAGCGTGCCGGTGTTCGGCGGCGTACTGCTCGACCTCACCGGCCTCACCGGCATCGTCTCCGTCGACACGACCTCTCTGCTCGTCGACGTGCGCGCGGGAACCTTCGGCGACGTGTTCGAGGACGAGCTGCGCGCGCAGCACGGCGTGACGGTCGGCCACTGGCCACAGTCGATGGCGCTCTCGACGGTCGGAGGATGGGTCGCGTGCCGGGGCGCGGGTCAACTCTCGACGCGCTACGGGAAGATCGAGGACATCGTCGAGGGGCTCGACGTCGTGCTCGCCGACGGCACCCTTGTCGAGACCGGCGGCGCACCGCGCGCCGCGGTCGGTCCCGACCTGTCGCAGGTGTTCCTCGGTTCGGAAGGGACGCTCGGCATCGTCGTGGGCGCCCGCTTGCGCGCGCATCATCTGCCGACCTCCGAGGTTCGCGCCGCGTACACATTCACGACGTTCGCCGACGGTCTCGACACGATGCGACGCATCGTCCAACGCGGCGCGACGCCGGCCGTGCTCCGGCTGTACGACGCGATCGAGGCCGACCGCACCTATCACACGGGCGACAAGCATCTGCTGTTGATGCTCGACGAAGGCGACGCGCACGTCACCGAGGCGACCCGGCTCGTCGTCGACGAGGAATGCCTCTCGGCCGCGGCCGATCTCGCCGACGTCGCGTTCGTCGAACAGTGGCTCGGCCACCGCAACGACGTCTCCGCGCTCGAGGCCTTGATCTCGCATGGTCTCGTCGTCGACACGATGGAGATCTCCGGCTCCTGGCACGCGCTGGCAGACATCTACACGCGAGCCCTCGACGCGATCTCGTCGGTCGAGCACACGATGGCCGCCTCGGCCCATCAGAGTCATTCGTATCCCGACGGCGGTTGTCTCTACTTCACGTTCGCCGGGCGACCGCCGGCCGACGAGCGCGAGACCTACTACCGCAACGTGTGGGACGCAGGACAACGCGCGGTCCTCGGCGCCGGGGGCGCGCTCTCGCATCATCACGGCGTCGGGTTGAACCGGGCCCGGTTCGTCGCCGACGCGCTCGGCGCGGGCTTCGGGGTGTTGCAATCGGTGAAGGATGCGCTCGATCCGAACGGCATCCTCAATCCGGGCAAGCTCGGCCTGCACAGCCCCTTCGGCGACCTCGCCTGGCCGTGAGCGTGGCCGCATGAACATGAATTCTCATCGAGTCCTCGTCGTCGATGTCGGGACCAGCAGTGTGCGGGTCGGCGTGTTCGATGCCGCGGGTGCGCTGCAGTTCAACGCCGAACGCGAGCTGCTCCCCGACACGCCCGCCGACGGCATCGTCGAGTTCGACGCACGCGCCATGGCCACCACGTGCCTCGAGCTCGCGACTGCCGCGCTGGAACACGCAGGCGCGGTCGACGCGGTCGGCATCTCCAACCAGCGGGGCTCGACGATCGTCTGGGACCGGGCGACGGGCGAGCCGGTCGGGCCCGGCATCGGTTGGCAGGACCTGCGCACGATCGGCGCGTGTCTCGGCCTGAAGGCCCAGGGCGTGCGCACGAGCCCGAATCAGTCGGCGACCAAGCTGCAGTGGATCCTCGACCAGCTTCCCGACCGGGTGCGCGCCTCCGAGCTCTGCTTCGGGACCGTCGACTCGTGGATCGCATGGACGCTGTCGAAAGGCAGCCTGCACGTCACCGACGCCACCAACGCCGCGATCACCGCCATGCAGAAGACGCGCGCGCCGTCGACGTGGGACACGAACGTGCTCGCGGCACTGGGTGTGCCCGTGGAGATGCTCCCGACGATCGTCGACTCGGCCGGCATCGTCGGCGCGGCAACCGCGCTTCCGGGCGCACCTCCCATCGGGGCGTTGATCGGCGACCAGCAGGCGTCGCTCGTGGGCCAGGGTTGCGTCCGGCCCGGCGACGCCAAGATCACGTTCGGCACGGGCGGAATGCTCGATGTCGTGCTCGGCGAGTCGCTCCCCGGGTTCGACCAGCGGGGCGGGGCCGGCACCTTCCCGATCGTCGCCTGGCGTCACGGTGGACGGAACACGTGGGGCATCGAAGCGGTCATGCTCGCGGCGGGCACGAACGTGCAGTGGCTACGCGACCACCTCGGGCTCATCGCCACCTCGGACGAGTCCGATGAGGTCGCCGCCCGCTGCGACGACACCGGCGGTGTGGTCTACGTGCCCGCGTTGCTCGGTCTGGGCACACCTGCGTGGGACTACGGCGCGCGCGGCGCGCTCTTCGGGCTCACTCGCGGCACGGGTCGGCCCGAGATCGTCCGAGCGGTGCTCGAAGGTGTGGCCCAGCGCGGCGCCGACCTCGTGGAGGCGGCCGAGGCCGACAGCGGCGTCGTCATCCCTGCGCTCCGTGTCGACGGCGGCATGACCGACAACGCGACGTTCGTACAGGCGCTCGCCGATGCCGCGCAGAAACCCGTCGAGATCTCCCCGATGCGGGAAGCCACCTCACGCGGCGCCGCGCTCATGGCCGGCCTCGCGGTCGGCCACCACCGTTCGGTCGACGACCTCGCCCACACGTGGAACCCGCGCGTGCGGGTCGAGCCCGTGAAGGTGCTCGATCGTGATCGCTGGCGCGAGGCCGTCAGCCGCGCCCGGGGTTGGATACCCGAACTGTCAGGAATCGAGTTCTGAGACGCGGGCGCGTTCGTCGGCGAGCTTTCGCGACGCGAGCATGCCCACCGCCGCCGCGCCGCCCCCGACGAGCGAGACGAGCCGGGAGCGTTTCTGCAGTCCGGGCGTCGCCAGGCTGACGAGCCCGTCGACCGCGTCGGCGACCGCGCCCATCCCGACCCACTCCGCATCCATCGTGCGTTCCTTCAGCGTCGTGATCGCGCCGATACCGAGGACGAGGTCGCGTACGCCGACCAGGCGCAGAAGCGCCCGGGTGGACGGCAGCTTGCCCGCCTTCCCGAAGAGGATCCGACCCACGATGCCGGGGAGCACCAGCAGCACGAGACCGTTGACGGCACGCCCCCGGGCGAGGACGAGCGCAAACTGCCGGTGATCGAAGTCCATGGCGTCATCCTGGCACGGGCATCATCCGGTCACCGATCCGGGCCGTGCACCTCGAGCGTCCAGCGGGGCCCGTCCCCCGCTCCGGTGCCCGGCGCCACCAACCGGCGCTCGACATACCCGTCGGCCCCCACGTCGGCACCCAGCGGGACGTAGACAGTCGCGAGCGTCTCCCCCTCGACCGTCCCCGGATCGGGTGCGTCCTCATCGTAGAAGCAGCCGCGGCCGTCGATCTCGAAGCGCTCGCGCCCGACGAGCACGTCACCGTGCACGATCCCTCCCGGCGGACCGTCGTCACCGACCTCCCACTCGATGTCGAGCCCGACCGCGATCCGTTCACCGATCTCGCCCCCGGCGCGCAGCGCGTCGCCGGGAACGTCGAGCCGCACGCCGAACGCTTCGAGCCCGAAGGTCCAGTGCTCGAAGCGCGTCTCGCACGTCAGCTCGGCCCAGAGGCCGTCGGCGCGGATCTCGAGTCCCTGGCGGGGAGCCAACACCTCGTGGTCGCGCACCACGAGCACGCCGTCGACGTCGGGGACACCGACGAGATACGTCCAGTACCACGCAATGTTCTCGGCCTCACGCACCTCGAGCCGCACGAAACCGGCGAGCCCATTCGATCCAGAGCCGCCGACGAAGTCGAGCAGCTGTCGCCGTACGGCTGCGGTCACCGAAGGCCGGTCAAGGACGTGGGGGCAACGGCAGGTAGTACGTCTCCGGCTGTTCGATCGGCGTGCCCGGAGGCGGCGTGATCGCGCCGTCGATGAGCTCGAGGAACGGATACAGGTCGAGACTGTCGCGCGGCACGGTCCAGTCGGTGTCGACACCCGCGAGCTCGGCGAACGGGCGCAGGAACGTGAAGTACACGTAGGCGCCGGCGTCGATCTTCGCGCGCCGTTCCATCGCCGCGATCTTGCGG
Source organism: Actinomycetota bacterium (assembly GCA_041691275.1). Classification (GTDB taxonomy): domain Bacteria; phylum Actinomycetota; class Acidimicrobiia; order IMCC26256; family PALSA-610; genus PALSA-610. The sequence goes on from JBEPUZ010000059.1 coordinate 13,097, forward strand.
TACAGCTGTTTTTGCGCAGTCTTCGCCGCGTTCGCGAGCGCGGCCCGGCCGCTCTCGTCGATCACGACCGGATCACCCGACGACACGTCGAAGAACGCGAACGCTTCGACACGGGGCCAGTAGTCCTCGGGCCGCGTGACCGACGTACCGAAGTCGGTGACGTGGAACTGCGCGTCCCGCAGCACGAACGCGCCGAGCACCTCGCGATTGGGCATCGCGGCCGAGACCTCGGCGCTCCACGGGAAGTGCGACACCCCGAGCCGGTTGTACGCGCGCAGCAGGAGCGTGCGGCCGTCGGCCAACGGATACGGGCCGGTGTCCTGGTAGCCCGAACGCGTGTCGAACCAGAGCAGGAACAGGTACGAGGTGAGCAGCGCGTTCAGGCGTGAGATCGACGCGCGCTGCTCGTCGTCGGCGACGGGCGCGCACGCGGCCGCGAGATCGTTCGCGAGTGCGCGGTACGGAGTGCCGGTGCCACCGGAGTCGGCCGCCTGGTGCGTGCCGTCGTCGAAGCGGTACGCGCCCGCGACACGCGACCAGAAGTCGAAGATGGTTCCGAGGCGGCGCTCGTCGTCGGCGGGATCGACCATGCCCGCCGCCGCCAGAACCTTGCGCCCGGTCAGCGGGAAGTTGGGAACCGCCCAGAGGTGCACCGGATCGATCTGCGTCGCGAGCCGGTGTCCTTCGCGCCCGAGCTCCTCGGGCGACGCGACCCTGGTGATCTCGTCGATGATCTCCGGGTAGCGCCGGTAGCACTCGACGCACGCAATGACGATGTACGCACTCACCGGGATCAGCGCCGACTCCAACGCGGTCCGCTCGGTCGTCAACGTGTACGAGATCTCGCCGTGATAGCGGATCCAGCGACCGATTTCGGCGCGGGAGAGCGTCACGCGGGCGCCCGCACGACTCCGGGCTCGGCCGAGCAGTCGACCTCCACGGTGTCGCCGTCGGTCGGCTCGCTCGTCAGTACCGCGGCCATGACGCACGGCACCTGGTACTCACGGCTGACGATGCCGATGTGCGACTGCGGCGTGCCCGCCAGGCACACGACCGCCGTGAGCTCGTCGAAGATCGGGGCGAGGAAGGTCGCACCCGCGTCGGCGACACACGCGATCACGCCTTCGGCCGACGTGTCCATGAGCTCGAGGACGTCGTCGGGCGAGGACAGGCGGCGCCACGAACCCCGTACCGGAGCCGCCGCGAACACCCGGGTTCCCGTACCGATGTCGGTCACGGACGCAGAATGTAGTCGCCGAGGCGCCGACCCGAACGGGCGACGCCCGGTCAGCGAGCGGACTGGCGAACACGGCGGCGTTACCATCTCGCCGTGGTCGCGCCCGACGACGCGACGTTCCGGTTGCTCCACGAGATCCGCCTGCGCGGTGTCGTCGAGCTCGACGAGACCGAGACCGTCGCGCTTCTCCTTCGAGACGGTCTCGTGGTCCACAGCGCGCGCGGTGTGCGCATCACCACCGAGGGCCGGGTGACGCACACGGTGTGGGCGCGCCTTCCTGCCGGCGACGATTCGGAAGCGGCGGCCCGGCGCGCGTACGAACGATTCCTGCCCCTCAACCTCGAGGTCCTGCGCATCTGCAGCGACTGGCAGGTGCGGCCCGGCGGCGTACCGAACGACCATCGCGACGCGCGCTACGACTGGACGGTGCTCGACCGGGTGCGCGGCCTCGACGAGCGCATCGCACCGATCGTGTCCCGCCTCGGGCGTGCCGTCGAACGCTTCGCCGCGTACCGGCCCCGGTTGCGCTCGGCCCTGGAGCGTGTCGACGCGGGTGAGACCGAATGGCTCACGTCGCCGCGCCTCGACTCGTACCACACCGTCTGGATGCAGATGCACGAGGACCTGCTCCTTGCGATCGGCGCGGAACGCAGGCACGAGCCCGATCCGGGTGCCACCGCAGGACGCAGCGAGTAGGCGTGCGGACCCTCGGCATGGGTTTCGTCGCGGCCGTGGCGTTGGTCGCGTCGACCGCGGCCTGCGGCTACACAAAACCCAAGCCCGGCATCCCGCTCGCGAACCCCGGGAGGTGTGTCCCCGTCGACATCGCCGCGCCCGGAACCACCGCACCGGTGCTTCGCGACATCGCCGGGCGCTTCAACGCGTCGAGCGCGGCACGCGCGGGGGGCTCGTGCGCGTTCGTCCGGGTCGAGACCGTCGACTCGCCCGTCGCGTTGCGCCAGCTCTCCGAGAACTGGCCCGACGTGGTGCGGCTCGGCCCGGCGCCGGTGGCGTGGGTACCCGGGTCGACGATGTGGGCCCAGCTGCTCGACGCCCGGCTGGGCGAACGCAACCTCGCCCCCATCGCGGCGACAGGCGAGCCCTTCGCCCGCTCACCGCTTGTGATCGCGATGCCGGCACCGATGGCGCAGGCGCTGGGTTACCCGCAGCGACCGATCACCTGGAGCGAGCTCGCGCAACTGGCGCGCGACCCGCGGGGTTGGGGTGTGTACGGGCATTCGGAGTGGGGAGCCTTCCGCCTCGGCAAGGCGAACCCCAACTGGTCGACGACCGCGCTCGACCAGACGGTCGCGTCGGACACCTCCGCCTCGCTGCGCGCCGCGGCCCCGGCGCTCGAGCGGTCGGTCGAGTACTACAGCGACTCGACGACGACGTACTTCGACAACTGGCGGCGCCTCGCGACGAAGTCGGTACCCAGGGCGCTTGCTTATCTGTCCGCGGCGATCAGCGACGAGCGCTCGGTCGCGGCGTACAACCGCGGTCATCTCCAGACCGAGATCTCTCTGGTCGGCCGGGATGCGAAACCGGCGCTCCCCCTCGTCGCGATCTATCCGAGCGACGGAACCATCGACTGCGACAACCCGATCGTCACCCTCACCGCGTCGTGGGTGACTCCCGCGGCCCGGGCCGGCGCGCAACGGTTCGCGACGTTCTCGCTCGAGCCTGCGGCCCAGGCCGAGGTCGCGGGTACGGGATACCGACCGGGCCGGGGCGCGCCCCGCGCCGACATCCTGAACCGCGCGGACGGGACCGATCCCGACGCGCGGGCCAACACCGTCGCACCCGCGTCACCCCTCGACATCGTGCAGGCGCTGAGTCACTGGCAACAGAACCGGCGTCCAGGTCGCGTGCTCGTCCTCTTCGACGTCTCCGATTCGATGGACGACACAGTTACTTACGGTGGGCCGACGAAGCTCAACCTGGCCCGGGCCGCGCTGAAGAACGCGCTCGACCAGCTCGCGCCGGGCGACGACATCGCGCTGCGCATCTTCACGACCAAGCTGGCGAATCCGGCCAGCCCGGACTGGCTCGACCTGGTACCGGGTGGCCCGCTCACGACCCGACGGTCCGCGATCGAGCGTGCGCTGTCAACGCTGAAAGCCGGTGCCGGCTCGCCGCTCTACGCCGCCGTGCGCGACGCGTACGCCTCCGCCGCGCGCGCGGCCGACGGTAAGCGCATCGACGGCGTCGTCGTGCTCACCGACGGCTACGACGAGGACGACCACGGCCCGAAGCTGGACGCGCTGCTCAGGCAGCTCGGCACAAACCCCGACGTGCACGTCTTCCCGATCGGGTTCAGCACGCAATCCGACTACACGACCTTGACCAAGTTCGCGCAGGTCACGAACGCGACCATCTACAACGCACGCAACGTGCCCGACATCGACGACGCCTTCGCGCGCGCCCTCGCGAATTTCTAGATCGCGCCGGTTTCGCCGACCGGCGCGTGGAACACGTCGGGCTCGACGAAGATCAGGCTCGCCCGGGGTTCGACCGCGCGGATGTCGACCTCGAGATCGTCGATCGTCTGCGCGAGCTCGGCGATCGTGAGCTCCGGATCGAACTCGACCTTGGTCGCCACGACGATGTCGTCGGGCCCGAGGTGCTCGGTCCGCAGATGGATGCAGCGTTGCACCGCCGGGAACGCCTCGATCGCGCCCCGGATGCGCTGCACCACTTCGGGCCGGGCCGCCTCCCCGACGAGCAGGCTCCCCATCTCGATCACCAGCACGATCGCGACCGCGACGAGCAGCACGCCGATCGCAAGACTCCCGACCCCGTCCCAGCGGCCGTTGCCGGTGACCTCGGCGAGGACGACGCCGATCAACGCGAACGCGAGGCCGGCCAGCGCGGCGGAGTCCTCGAGCAACACCACGGGCAGGTCGGGACTCTTGGTGTGCCGGATGAAGCCCCACCACGACTCGCCCTCGAGCCGGTGCTCGTTCGCCTCGCGAATACCCGTCCGGAACGACAATCCCTCCAGGACCATCGACACGAGCAGCACGCCGATCGCCCAACCCGCGCTCTCGATCACGTGCGGCTTCGTCAGCTTCTCGACGCCTTCGAAGACCGAGAACACGCCGCCCAGGCTGAACAGCACGAAGGCGACGATGAACGCGTAGAAGTAGCGGACGGTTCCGTAGCCGAACGGGTGCTTGTCGTCGGCGGGCCGGTGCGATCGGGCCCGGCCGAGCAACAGCAGTCCCTGATTGCCGGTGTCGGCGACCGAGTGAATCGACTCCGACAGCATGGAGCTCGAATGGGTGACGACGAACGCGACGAACTTGATGATCGCAATTCCGAGGTTCGCAAGGAACGCCGCGATGATCGCGCGTTTGGATTCGGGCTGCGACGGCCGTTCCGGATGTTCGGGCTCCGGCGCCATCAGCCGATGATCCCGCCCCGGGTCATCGCTTCGACGTCGAGGGCGCGGTCGAGCTGCTCGTCGGTCATGAGCTTGCGGGCGAGCACGATCTGGCGCACCGACTTCCCGGTGCGGCTCGACTCCTTCATGATCGCGGCCGTCGTCTCGTACCCGAGCTGCGGGTTCAGCGCGGTCGCGACCGCAGGCGACGCTTCCGCGTAGCGCTTGAGCGTTGCGGTGTTCGCCTCGATCCCGCGGATGCACGTGTCGGCGAACACGACGCAGACACTTGCGAGCAGGTCAATCGACTCGAGCAGGTTGCGGGCCATGACCGGAACGAAGACGTTGAGCTCGAAGTTGCCCTGCGATCCGCCGAACGCGACGACGGCGTCGTTGCCGATCACCTGCGCACCAACCTGGGTCACGACCTCGGGGATGACGGGATTGACCTTGCCCGGCATGATCGATGAACCGGGCTGCAGGTCGGGCAGGCGGATCTCGGCCAGACCGGTACGGGGCCCGCTCCCCATCCAGCGCAAGTCGTTGGCGATCTTGATCAGCGACACCGCGAGCACGCGGACCTGACCGCTCGTCTCGACCAGGGCATCACGCGCGCCCTGGGCCGCGAAGTGGTCCTTGGCTTCTGTGAGCGGCAGACCGGTGCGCTGCGCGAGGCGCGCGATCACCTTGCGCGCGAACGGCTTCGGCGCGTTTATACCGGTTCCGACCGCGGTACCGCCGAGCGGCAACGCGCAAAGCCGCGGCATCGTGTCGGACAGGCGCGCGAGCGCGTCCTCGACCTGCGTCGCGTACCCGCCGAACTCCTGGCCGAGCGTCACCGGGGTGGCGTCCATCAGGTGCGTACGCCCGCTCTTGACCTCGTGCGCGAACTCGCGCTGCTTCTTGCGCAACGCCTTCACGAGTCTCTCGACCGCGGGCACCAACTGTTCTTTGATCGCGAGCGCGGCCGCGAGATGCACCGCGGAGGGGAAGACGTCGTTCGACGACTGCGACATGTTCACGTGGTCGTTCTGGTGCACGGGCGCGCCGAGGCGCTCGGTCGCGAGCCGGGCGATGACCTCGTTCGCGTTCATGTTCGACGAGGTGCCGGAACCGGTCTGGAACACGTCGATCGGGAACTGGCCGTCGTGCATCCCCGCCACGACCTCCTCGGCCGCGGCCGCGATCGCATCCTTCATCGGACGGTCGAGCCGGTTCACGCGGGCCGCCTCGGCCTTGACGAGCGCGAGCGCGTGTACGAGCGCGGCCGCGATCGGGCGGCCCGAAATCGGAAAATTCTCCACCGCCCGTTGCGTCTGCGCGCCCCACAGGGCGTCAACCGGCACACGCACCTCGCCCATCGAGTCGTGCTCGACGCGGTACTCGGACTCCGTCATGAGATCCTCCTCACTGCACGGTACTTTCTGCCCCATGCCCGAGTTCGCGTACCAAGAGCTGTTGCCGATCGGTCCCGACGAGACCCGCTACCAGCTGCTCTCGTCCGACTACGTCACCACGTTCTCGGCCGGCGGCCGCACCTTCTTGCAGGTCGACCCCGAGGCGCTGAGCATGCTGACGAGCCGGGCCATGTTCGACATCGCCCACCTGCTGCGCCCCGGCCACCTCGCCCAGCTCCGCGCGATCCTCGACGATCCCGAGGCGTCCCCGAACGACTGCTTCGTCGCGATGGAGCTGCTGAAGAACGCGTGCATCGCCGCGGGCGGCATCCTCCCGTCGTGCCAGGACACCGGTACCGCGATCGTCAAGGGCAAGAAGGGCGAGTTGGTCGTGACCGGCGGCGGCGACCGCGAAGCGATCTCGCGCGGGATCTTCCGCACCTACAACGAGGACAACCTCCGCTACTCGCAGCTCGCTCCCATCACCGCGTACGAGGAGAAGAACACCGGCACGAACCTTCCCGCCGAGATCGAGATCGAGTCGGTCGACGGCGACGCGTACAAGTTGTTGTTCATGGCGAAGGGTGGCGGCTCCGCGAACAAGAGCCTGCTGTTCCAAGAGACCAAGGCATTGCTCAATCCGTCGTCGCTGATGACCTGGCTCGACGAGAAGCTGCGCACGCTCGGCACGGCCGCGTGTCCTCCGTACCACCTCGCCCTCGTGATCGGCGGGACGTCGGCGGAGTTCGCGCTGAAGACGGCGAAGCTCGCGTCGGCTCGTTACCTCGACACGCTTCCCGGCACCGGCAACGACCTCGGGCGCGGCTTTCGCGATCGTGAGCTCGAGCAACAAGTGCTCGGACTCACCCAGGCGTTCGGGATCGGCGCCCAGTTCGGGGGCAAGTACTTCTGTCACGATGTGCGCGTCATCCGTCTCCCCCGCCACGGCGCGTCGTGCCCGGTCGCGCTGGCGGTGTCCTGTTCCGCCGACCGCCAGGCGCTGGGCAAGATTACGGCGGAGGGGGTCTTCCTCGAGCAGCTCGAGACCGACCCCGCGCGGTATCTCCCCGAGGTCACGCACG
>JBEPUZ010000060.1:0-19736 GCA_041691275.1 Actinomycetota bacterium
ATACTCCCCCCCCTTTTTTGGGGGGGGGCGGGGGGGGGGTCGCCCCCCGGGCGCCGGGGGGGGCCCCCCCAACCCCGGACTCGATCTGATTCCGATTTCGCACTGCAGCAATCAACCGTCCGCTCGCGCGGTCAAAGGAGCACACGATGACTTTCCAGCGCACCGGGGCATTGGTAGCCGCCATCGCGCTCGCCTTGCTCGGCACACTCGGTCTCACCGCATACGTGCACAGCGCCAAGGACCGGGCCACCGCGGGCGAGAAGCTGGTCGACGTCTACGTCGCCAGCGCCAAGATCACGGCCGGCACCCCGGCCGACCAACTTCATTCGAAGGTGAAGCTCGAGCAGGTTCCGGCCAAGGTGCGGGCGTCCGGAGCAGTCACCGACCTCGCCTCGATCAAGGGCAAGGTCGCCGGGATCGACATCGCAAGTGGCGAGGAGCTCCTCGGAACGCGCTGGGTCTCGGCCGACCAGCAGGCGGCACAGGTGCAGAGCAGCACCGAGGTGCCGGCCGGCTTCTACCAGAGCACCGTGTCGCTCGAGCCCGACCAGGCGCTCGGCGGCCAGGTCCGTGCCGGCAACCGCGTCGCGGTCGTGGCGATCGACACCAAGACCGACAGCACGGCGACGACTCCCACCACTGCCAAGGTGATCGCCCGTGACATCCTCGTCACGACTGTGCAGATCGACGGCACCAAGGGTCAGGTGACCGACCAGAACCTTCAGGTCGGCACGGCACCTACCGGCAAGTTCCTGGTGACGCTCGCATTGACGCAACCCGACCTCGAAGCGCTCGTGACCGCCGTGAACAACGGCACGATCTCGCTTGCGGCGCAACCGGTCACGAAATGAGCGATCTCCTCGTCGCCAGTCCGTCTGAGACATTCGGCGAGAAGATCGCCGGGGCCTTTGGGGAGAAGGTCAACGGCCACCGCCGCTACTGGCGGGAAGGTCTGCTCGACAGCCCGCACACGTCGATCGTCGCCGAGCTCACCCGCACGAACCCGGCAGTCGTCGCCATCGGACCGGATGTCACGGCAACGACGGCGCTCGAGCTCGCCCGTGCGTTCGACACCGAACGTCCCGACGTCGTGGTCGTGCTAATCGCGAAGCCGTCGATCAAGCTGCTGGAGAACGCGTTGCGGGCGGGAGCTCGCGACGTCGTCGCTCCCGACGCGACGCAGGAGGACCTCCGCGTCGCGTTCGACAGCGCGCTCGACGCGGCCGACCGCCGGCGGGGTGTGCGTTCGACGATCGAAGTCGATGCCCCGACCAGTCATGTCATCTGCGTCGTGTCGCCCAAGGGCGGCGCCGGCAAGACCACTGTGTCGACCAACCTCGCGTCCAGCCTCGCCATGGCTGCTCCGGGGCAGGTCGTCATCGTCGACCTCGACTTCCAGTTCGGCGACGTCGCCAGTGCACTTCACATGACGCCCGAGCACACGTTCGCCGACATCTCGCGCGCACCGAGCGACGTCGACATCACCACGGTGAAGGTGTTCCTCACGCCGTCGGACACGGGACTGTTCGCGCTCTGCGCGCCCGAGTCACCGGTCGACGCCGACATCATCACACCCGCGCACGTGCAACACGTGCTCGGCCTGCTGACGTCGGAGTTCCGCTACGTCATCGTCGACACCGGTTCCGGCATCGACGAGCCGACCCTCGCCGCGCTCGAGATCAGCACCGACATCGTGGTGCTCACGTCGACCGACGTGCCGAGCGTGCGGGCGACCCGGAAGGAGATCGACACCTTCGATCTCCTCGGACTGACCAAGCAGAACCGTCACTTCGTCGTCAACCGTGCCGACGCCCGTGTCGGCCTGCCGGTGGGCGAGATCGAGACGACCGTCGGCATGTCGGCGGTCGCGTCGATCCCGAGCTCGCGCCTGGTCCCGATCTCGGTCAACCAGGGAACTCCCGTCGTGGTGAGCGATCGCCGCTCCGGAGTCGCCGACGCAATCTCTCGACTGACGAGCCTTTTCGTGCCGACAGCAACGTCGGCGCCGGCACGGTCCCGGTCGTGGCGCAAGAACAAGGAGGAGCAGCGATGAAGCTCAGCGACCACCTGAAGCTGGCCGGAGTCGACGAGGAGACCGCTCGCCGCGGCGTCACGCCGTTCGGCAGCGGCTTCGACGACGGCGGCAGCGGCGACGACCCGCTGGGTGCGCTCAAGGCCCGCGCCCTCGACGCGCTCGTTCAAAACCTCGGCTCGCGTCTTTACGACGCGTCACTGACGCCCGAGCAGCTCGACGCGTACGTCGTGGAAGAGCTGGGCAAGGTGCTCGAGCACGAGCCCGTACCGCTGAGCCGCACCGAGCGGGAGACGCTCGTCGCCCAACTCGGCGACGAGGTTCTCGGGTACGGCCCGATCGAGCGGTTCCTCAACGACCCGACGATCACCGAGATCATGGTGAACGCGGGAAACCCGATCTATGTCGAGCGGGGCGGACGGTTGCACCGGACCGACGCCCGCTTCGGATCCGAAGCTCGGCTCCGCTTGGTGATCGAGCGCATCGTCTCGGCGATCGGACGCCGGATCGACGAGTCGTCGCCGATGGTCGACGCTCGCCTCGCCGACGGTTCGCGGGTCAATGCGATCATCCCGCCGCTCGCGATCGACGGACCTGCACTTACGATCCGCAAGTTCGCCAAGACCCGCCTGTCGCTCGATGACCTCGTGAGCTTCGGCACCCTCGCGCCCGACGCCGCGGAGTTCCTGACCGCGTGTGTTCGGGGCCGGCTCAACATCATCATCAGCGGCGGTACGGGCACCGGTAAGACGACGCTGCTCAACGTGCTGTCGTCGATGATCGGTAACGACGAGCGCATCATCACGATCGAGGATGCAGCGGAGCTCCAGCTCGACCAGGAACACCTCATCCGGCTGGAGTCACGGCCGGCGAACCTGGAGGGCCGAGGCGAGGTCGCGATTCGCGATCTCGTACGCAACGCCCTGCGCATGCGACCCGACCGGATCATCGTCGGTGAGGTGCGCGGCGCCGAAGCGATCGACATGTTGCAGGCGATGAACACGGGTCACGAAGGCTCACTGTCGACGCTCCACGCGAACTCGCCTCGGGACGCGTTATCCCGGATCGAGACCATGTCGTTGATGGCCGGCATCGAGCTTCCGCTCAAGGCGATCCGCGACCAGACCGCGTCGGCGCTCGATCTGATCGTGCACCTGAGCCGGCTGCGGGACGGTACTCGCCGGGTCACCCAGATCTCGGAGATCGTCGGGAGCGAGGGCGATGTGGTGAGCATCTCGGATCTGTACGCATTCGACTACTCGGCCGGGATGACCGTGGACGGACGCCACCTGGGTTCGTTGTCGCCCACCGGTTTGCGCCCGACCTTCTCCGAACGCCTGGCCGACCAAGGCGTCGAGCTTCCGGCTCGGCTCCTCGGCATCGACGCGCCGGTGTTGCAACGTCCGGGGGCACGGCGATGACGGGCTCTTGGACGCTTCCGGCAGGGGCGGCCGCGCTGTTCGGTGCGCTCATCCTTCTCGGCATGGATCTGATCCGGCCGCGTGTGCGCCGGCGCCATCTGGCCGAGGAACTCGGCATCAAGCAGCGTGAGACAGCCCGGACGAGGGTCGCCGCGCTGGGAACGCAGGCGACTGCGCTCGCGGAACGCGCGCTCGACAGCTACGACAGCGAAGGCCGCCTCGGCCGTGCCCTCGAGCGGGCCGGCATCGATCTCCGCCCGGCCGAGTTCGCGGCGATCGCGGGATCGAGCGTCGTGGCCGCGATGTTGTTGTCGCTCGCGCTGAGCGGCCCATTCCTGGCGATCGTCGTCGGGGCATTGGCGGCGATCACGTTCGGCGTCACGGTGTCGGTGCGCAGCAGCCGTCGCAAGGCTCGATTCGAGGATCAGCTGGGCGACTCGCTGCAACTGATCGCCGGAGGTCTGCGGGCGGGCCACAGCCTGCCTCAGTCGATCGACGCACTGGTACGCGAATCGGAATCGCCGACGCGCGAAGAGTTTCAGCGGGTGCTCTTCGAGGCCCAACTCGGCCACACACTGCCCCAGGCGATGCGGAATCTGGCCGGGCGGGTCGGGAGCGAAGACTTCGAGTGGGTCGCCGAGGCCATCGAGATCCAGCGTGACATCGGCGGCGATCTCGCCGAACTGCTCGACAACGTCACCGAGACGATTCGCGACCGCCGCCGCATCGGGCGCCAGATCAGTGCACTGACCGCGGAGGGACGGATCTCGGCGGTCGTCTTGTTCTGCCTTCCGATCGGGATGTTCTTGTACCTGGCCGTCGCGAACCGGCCGTACTTCCACCAGCTCACTGGTGTCCTCAGTGGCCAGGTGATGCTCGGCATCGCGGCAGCCCTCATGATCGCCGGCGGGCTCTGGCTCCGTCGCCTTGTTCGAGTCCAGTTCTAGGAGCAGCAGCCATGCCTATGTACGTGTACCTGTTCGCCCTGGTGGCCATCGCATCCGTCCCTCTGTTCGTGTGGGGCATGCGCGGCGTTCAACTCGATCTCCCGACCCGACGGCGCCGCGCCGTACGGTCGAACCTCGCAGTTGCGGTCGCACCCGTTCCGAACCAGCGCCAAGTGGTGCTCTCGCAGCGGGCGACTACCCGCATCGTGCAGCCGATGATGACGTCGCTGAGCGACACGATGCGCCGGCTCGCACCGGCTCAGCTCGTCTCGGGGCTCGAGCGCAAGCGGCAGCTCGCGGGCGCGAAGTCCGCATGGACCATCGAGCGCCTCCTGGCCGCGAAGCTCGTCCTCGGCGGGATGGGGACGCTGCTGGGGATCGTGATGTTCTCGTCGAACCCGTCACCCTCGATGTTGTTCGTGGGCGTCGTGTTCGCGGTCAGTGGCCTGTACGGACCCGATCTCGTGCTCGGCGCTCGGGGCCGGGAGCGGCAGAAGGAGATCGAGCGGGAGTTCCCGGGCGTGCTCGACCAGCTCACGATCTGTGTCGAAGCGGGTCTCGGTCTCGACGCCGCCCTCGACCGTGCGGCCCGCAGCGGTCGTGGACCACTCGCCGAAGAGTTGTCCCGGGTCATGCAGGACATCAAGCTCGGCGCCAGCCGGCAGGATGCACTGGAGGCGATGGTGCACCGCACCGATGTCAAGGACATCCGTCACTTCGTCGTCGCGCTCGGACAAGCGAACCGCTACGGCGTGCCGATCGTGCAGACACTCCGGGTGCAGGCCCAAGAGGCTCGTGAACAGCGCCGGAACCACGCCGAAGAGCAGGCACAGAAGCTGTCGGTGAAGCTCCTCTTCCCCCTCATCTTCTGCATCCTCCCGGCGTTGTTCGTCGTGATCCTCGGGCCGGCCGCGATCCGGATCGCACACCTGCACCTCGGTGCTGCGCACTGAGTCATTCGGGGGCGGGGAGCGTTGAGACGTTGACCCCCATCCGGATTTGCGGGCGGCGGGTGGGGGTCAACCAACGCAACAGCTGCAAGCCCGGACGCCGGTGACGCCAGCGCCCCGACGGCGGCTGACGCCGCGAGTCAACTCCCGTAGGGGCGCGTGATGATCTCGAGCAGGTGACCGTCGGGGTCCTCGAAGTACACGCCCCGGCCACCGTCGTTGTCGTTGACCACTCCCGGACGGCTCTGCGCGGGATCGGCCCAATAGTCGAGACCACGTTTCGTGATCCGTCCGAAGACGTCGTCGAAGTCGTCCTCGTCGATCAGGAACGCGTAGTGCTGCCGGACGATGTCGCCGTCGAGGGCGTGGAAGTCGAGCGACACATCGTTGTCGACTTCGACCACGCGGAACGGACCGAAGGTCACCGCGGGCTCGAGTCCGAGGATCTCGGTGAGGAACGCCGCCGACGCGGCGTTGTCGCGGCACCAGACGATCGTGTGATTCAAGCGCACACTTATGCGCATGCCTCCCTTTTGCACACCCCGTCACGCATCGAGCACGACGCGCAGGATGGTGAGGTAGAAGAGCAGGCCGGCCACGATCACGAGCGCATGGAAGACCTCGTGGAACCCGAAGACGCTCGGTACCGGATCGGGCCGCTGCGTCGCGTAGACGGCCGCGCCCAACGAGTACACGACGCCACCCGACGCCAACAGTGCGAAGGAGACGACACCGAGATCGCGCCACAGCGTCGGGATGAACGCGACCGCAGTCCAGCCAATGGCGATGTAGAGCGCGGCGACGAACCATCGCGGCGCATCGAGCCAGAAGATCTGCACGACGACGCCCACGAGGGCGAGGGGCCACACGATGCCGAGCAGGACACGCGCGCTGTGGGTGTCGAGCGCGGCCACCGCGACCGGCGTGTACGTCGACGCGATCGCCACCATGATCATCGAGTGATCGAGCTTGCGCAGCCGGACCCGCGTGAGGTCGGACCAATGACCGCGGTGGTACGTGGCGCTCGCCGTGTACATGGCGGTGAGACCGACCGTGTAGACGATTACCGACCATCGCACCGACGCGGTGTGCGCAATGACGACGAGGATCAGCCCGAGCACCGGGAACGCGAACGCGGCAACCTGATGGGAGACGCCACGGAACCGCGGTTTGGGCAACACCGGCGCCGTCTCGGATATCGCCATGCTCTGATGCTAAGCCGGGGCGCCGAGTAGTCCCGAGACGAGGAGTTGGCGATGCCCGAGGTCGAGCTCGACGACGTGACGATCGCGTACGACGTCTTCGGAGACGGCGAACCGATCGTGCTGGTGTGCGGGTGCGGCCAGCCCGCCCTCGCCTGGCACATTGGGGTCGCGCCCGAGCTCGTGCGCGCCGGGTACCGAGTCGTCACGTTCGACAACCGGGGGATCGCGCCGTCGTCGTCACCGCCGGCGCCGTATTCGATCGACGACCTCGTCTCCGACACGCTCGGCCTCCTCGATCACCTCGGCCTGCAGTCGGTGCGCGTCGCCGGGCATTCGATGGGCGGATGGGTTGCGGAGACGATGGCCGCCCGCCATCCCGACCGGGTCCGTGCCGCCGCGTTCATGGGCAGCTGCAACGTCGCCACCGCGTGGGAGAAGGCGATCACCACGGTGGAGCGCGACCTGGCGCGCCTCGACGTCGAGCTGCCCAACCTCTTCTATGCCTGCGAGACGCTTCGGTACCTGTCGAACCACGAGCTGCAAGACGACGAGGTGGTCGGGGGCTGGCTCGCACTGATCGCGGATCAGCCCCCGGTCCCGAACCCAGGACGCCTCGGACAGTTCGAGGCGTGCCTCGCGTGGTCGCTCGATCTCGACCGCACACGCGTCTGGCCCGACATCTCGGTCCCGTGCCTCGTCCTCGGCTTCGAGCACGATGTCGACTCCCCGCCGGTCCGGGCCCAGGAAGCGGCCGCGCAGATTCCCGGCGCCCGCTACGAGGAGATCCCCGACGCCAGCCACCTGGGCATCTTCACTCACGCCCCGGCCGTCGCGGCGGTACTCGCCGAATTCTTCGCGTCGACCTGAACCGCTACGACGTCGCCGCGAGGACGAGCGCCAGCACGGCCGTCGACAGGGCCGCCACGCCGACGACGGTCAACAGTCCCGTGAGCAGCGCCATCGCCGAGAAGCGATGCCGTTCGACCCGCAGGCGCGGCGCGAGGACCGAACGCAACATCTCCGTCGCGAACGAGTTCGACTCGAACCGGGCGTTGAAACGCAACCGGCAGCGGCGACCGTCCCGCACGCGAAGCTCGAGCACGCGCAGGCGCGGGCCGAATACCAGGACCCGGGCGACCACGATGTCCTGGGCGCGTATGAACCGGTTCCGGCGGTCGGACCCGAACGTGAGCTCCGGTCCGGCGTAGAAGCGCTCGTGGAGACGGTTCGCCGCGCTCCTGCGGGCGATGCGATCACCGATCACGGCTCCGACAACGGCGCCGACGATCGACGCGACGAGCGAGCCCAGCGCGGCTCCGATCAACACGGGATCGGTCCCCGATGCCCGCGCGATCACCAACCCATCGGGATAGACGACGACGTCGTAGATCCCGCCCCGTCCTCGTGTGCGCAGGAGCACGCCGTGGGCCGGCCGGTTCCCGGCCGCGGGCGAGTGCGGGACCGGCTCCGTCGCGGCCGGCCCCGAAGACGCGGGCGCGGGCTCCGGCCGGGCCGGCGGGGGCGCGGGCACTCCCGGGCGGCGCGAGCGCGCCGATCGGGGCTCGGTACTGAGCGGGCTCGACAATTCGGTCACGAACATGCGTCGGTCGTATCGCCCGGGTGCTTGAGACCCGCCCGGAGGGTCCGGCCTAGCGGGAAGCCATGCGGGCCCGGACCCCGACGAAGGGTTCGGTCGGGACGAGGTTCCTCGATTCGACGATCTCGAACCCGGCCTGCGTCAAGGTGCGCTCGATCTCGCCCCGCTCGGGCAGCGCCGCGTGCGTGTCCTGGCAGCAGAGCATGAGATGAAGGTGTGCGCTCGCAATCGAACCGGGCCGGGTGAGCGACACCGCGACGACCTCGCCGCCGTCCGTCAGCAACGTCCGCAAACGCCGGAAGAGTTCAACGCGTTCATCGGGCGCGAAGTAGTAGAGGTTGTTGCACAACGCGACGATGTCGAAGCGCCGCCCCGAGTCGGGCACCCACGTCCGCACGTCGCCGACCGAGATCGTCGCACGCGCTGCGTATCCCGACGCTCGGATCCGCTCCCGTGTGTGAGCGACGACGTCGGCGGCGAGATCGATCCCTTCCACGGTGACAGTCGGGTCACAGTCGAGGAGCACGCGCGTGTACACCCCGGTGCCACAGCCCACGTCGAGCGCGCGAACCGGTCGTCGCGCGGTTGCGGCCACGGCGGCGCGGAGAAAGGGTTCGATGAACGGAGCCGCCGCGAGCGACACCTCCGCGATCGTGTCGGCGTGTTCGGCGAGGTCGGTGCGGCCTTCGGCGTCACCGCTGCGGAGCAACGACAGCAGGTGTGCGTAGGGGCCGCTCTGGTATTCGACCATCGACCGGTAGTGCGCGGTGAGCAACTGATCGCCGGCGACGATGGCGCGGGCCCGCGACCCGGACGGTCCCCAACGACCGCGTCGTTCGCGGAGCTCACCGACCTCGGCACCGACGGCGAGCCAGGCCCGGAGCCGGTCGGGTCGCGAACATCTCGTCAGGTCGACCAGCTCCGCTTCGGTGCGCGGCCGCGTGAGCTCGGGGCCGACGCCGGAGGCGGCGAGCGACGAGAGGAACAACGACCGGACGAGCGCACGACTGTCGGAGACCGCGAGCGCCCGCGCCGCGGCGTGTCCACCTCGCATCGACGCGAGCACCCCCCGCAGCTGACGGAGAACGTCACCGCGGCTCATCGCGCCGGCGCCCGGAGTCCGAAAGCACGCTGTGCACCCCAGCGCACGAGCCGCGTACCCGCGCCGACGGGGCCGGTCGGAGGGAACGCGACCGTGTCCATCGCGGGCACGAACAGATCACCGTGGTTACTGAGCGACATGTAGATCGGGTACGACGCGGCTCCGAGCATCCGCAGCACCGCCGACGCGTGCGCGCCCCGAAGCTCGTGCCGCAGATCGGGCCGCGTCCCGTCGACCTCGATCGTCCCTTGATGGAGTCCGAACCAATGGTCGGCGCGGCGGACGATCGGCGCGCGGCGCGCGTCATCGATTCCGAGATCGGCCAGCACGACTTCGTCGACCGCGAGGGCGTCGCGCCCGGCGTACACGTGGCGGACGTCGGCCGGGCTCCGGCATCCCATGACCCCGAAGGGACCGTCGGCGACCGGCGCCCACCCGTCGACGATCGAGAAGTCGGGGGGAGCGACGTCGAGGAGCATCATCGTGGCCGACCGGAAGTCGACCTGTCGGCCGGCGTAGAAGGTGTCGCCGATCGGTCCCGTCGTCCCTTCGAGGGTCGAGAGACCGAGGTGCGCGAACTCCGTGGGATCGGTGCGTAGCTTCGGCATCACGATGCGCACGTCGGCGTCGAGCCAGGTGCCGCTGATCGCCTGTTGCGCGAAGCCGCGCTCGAACCGGAACGGCCGCAGATCGCTCCCGATGTCGACGACCCGGTAGTTCGGCGAGACGAAGCCGAAGTACTCCGCAACTTCCGCGACCGATCGGTGACCGAAGGAATTGCCGTAGACGGTCGGCGCCTCGAGCACGATGACATCGCCGACACCCTGACGACGGACATATTGCGCAACGAGGTCGACGAGCTCCGGATCGTTCACGTTCGCGGTGGCGCGCCGGTCGTAACCGAGCATGAACGATGCCCGTATCGCGACCGATCCCGACCCGGAGACGACGGTTGCGAGCCCGCCCGCATCGAGACACTCGTCCAGCACGCGCGCCTTGTCGGAGTCGCGCGCGCCCGTGCGGACGGCGACCCCGGCGCCGGACCCGAACGCTCGCCGGGCGCCGGTGGTGGTCGCGTCGGTCTCGACCCTGAGCCGGGCCGGGACGAACCACCTGCTGATAGCGCCGAGATCGCGCACCAGCCCGGCGAGTGACGCGGTCGGCGCGAGCCGATCGTCGTCGGTCAGCGCGGCGGCGACGATCCGGAACGCCTCGACATGCCTGGCTTCGTCGTCCCGGATGCGCTCGAACGCGGCGAGCTCGTCGGCGCTCGACGCGAGCTCGATCAGACGGTGGTACGCGAGCTCGGCGGTCGCCTCCAGCGCGATGTTCAAAACGCAGTAGCGGCGGAAGGTCTGGTAGCGCAGCTCGGCCCGGAGCGCAGGCGGCACCCGACCGGTCGCGCTGGCGGCGGCGACCAGGAGTCCGGCCGCCCCGGTGCGCAACGGTGCCGCGCGAGCGTCGAGATGGTGTTCGGTAGCCGAGACCCAACCCGAAAGCGCACCCTGCACTTGGCGGCCGTAGACGACCAACGTGGAGGCGAGGCCGGGCCGGCGGAGCAGGAGGCCGCGCAGGTACTCGGCATGCAGTTCCTCGTCCTTCCAGATCCACACGAGGGTCTGGCGGAGGAGCGCCCGCACGTCGGCGTCGAGGTCGAGAGCGTCGACGCGTCCGGCCACGGCCTCCTCCCGATAGGCCACCGCGACGATCTGCTCCCGTTCGAGCGCCAGCAGCCACAGCTGCTCCCGCTCGCGATCGGGACGGCCTGCGTAGGTGCGCTTCCATTCGTCGAGGAGCGTGCGGACTTCGTCCAACAGCTCCGTCTCGAGGTCGGGCACCCCCGCAGTTTGTCACCGCCGTCGAGTTCCCCGGGCTGTGGACGGCGTGAGACACTGACGCTCACCATGCGCCACTCCTCTGCTCTCACGCGTTGCGCGATCGTGATGACGGCGGGCACGATCGTGGCGATCGTGCTCGCGTTCGTCGCACCGTGGCAGCCGGCCGTTCTCGCGGGCTGGGTCACCGCGGCCGCGTCCTACGTCGCATCGGTGTGGCTCAGCGTGGGCGGGATGAGTCCGGAGGAGACCGCGACCCACGCGACCCGGGAAGACACGAGCCGGGTCGCGACTTCGCTCCTCTTGCTGAGCGCGAGCGTCGCCAGTCTCGTCGGGGTCGGTTTTGATCTCGTCAAGGCGAACCAGGCGCACGCGAGCGGCAAGCTCATGCTGACGGTCGTCGCGGTGTTGACCGTCGTCGCCTCGTGGAGCCTCGTGCAGACCGTGTTCGCGCTGCGGTACGCGCACGAGTACTACACACCCCCGGTCGGCGGGATCGACTTCAAAACCGATGACGAGCATCCCGACTACCAGGACTTCGCCTACGTCGCGTTCACGATCGGGATGACCTTCCAGGTCTCCGACACCGACATCCAGGCCCGGCGGACGCGGCGCACGGTGATCCGCCACGCGCTTCTGGCGTATCTCTTCGGCGCGGTGATCCTCGCAGTCGTCGTCAACGTCATCGCCAGCCTGCTCAACAACTAGGGCCAGCCTGCTCAACACCTAGGGCGAGCCTGACCGACGACGAGAGCTACGCGGGAGGCTTGTTCTTGTTGCCCGAGGTGCTCTCGTGGGTCTCGAGCCCGACCGCGTCGCGCAACTCGATGAGGTCCTGTTCGAGGTCTCGGCCCTCGCCGCCCGACTGCATGTACGCCATGAGATCCGCCAGGCCATCGGCGATCGCGTTGAGCTTGTGCTGCACCGCCTGATCGCTGCGCGTCTGACTGTTCTGCAGCAGTGCAACCATCAAGAACGTGATGATCGTCGTCACGGTGTTGATGATCAGCTGCCACGTGTCGAGGTCGCGCAGCACGAAGTACGACGGCACCCAGATGATCACGAGCAGCACGCAGAACGAGAAGAAGGCGGCGCGGCTCGCAACCTGCGAGGCCATGCCGGCGAACGTGTCGAACGGACCGACGCGCTGCGACACCTCGCTCGGCATGAGCACGGGGGGCGTGCGCTTCGTCATCGTCGGTCAACGCTAGGCGGCGGGTCGGGCCCGGCCGAGGATGTTCGGTCGCCGCGCACGAGTGAGGCCCTCGCCTCTTGGCGGGGGCGAGGGCCTTTACCCGGTCAAGTCGCGCTCGACGAGGAGTCGTGCGGCTGTAGCCACGACCCCGGACGATCATCCGCCCCGCCGGGGCTTCGGTCGAGAAGGGTCACGCCGTTGTGACACATCTCGCATCTCGGATGATCACGTTCGCCTGCGCATCGCTGAACCCGTGCTCACGCCGGAGCTCGAACGTGATCGCCGCCGGCGAGACCTGCAAGGCCAGCAGTGCCGACGCGGTCTCCACAGCCCGGTCGTACACCGCCAGCGGGCTCACCCGATACTTCCCCGTCGTTCCGACTGTCCCGACCACCCCGACACCAGCTGCGTTCATCTCGTCATCTTGTGCTCGGCGGGTGCTGACGTGAAGCGGCATCTGCGCTTCGTGGCGGAAGTCACCGGTTACGTTCTCGCCATGACGACTCGGGTGGTGCAGTGGACGACGGGGAATGTCGGGCAGCGGTCGGTGCGGGCGATCGTCCGGCACCCGGAGCTCGAGCTCGTCGGGTGTTACGCCTGGGCCGACGACAAAGTCGGAGTCGACGTCGGCGTGCTCGCAGGGATCGAAGCCGTCGGCGTCGCAGCCACGCGCGACGTCGACGAGCTCTTCGCACTGCGACCCGACTGCATCAGCTACAACCCGATGTGGCCCGACGTCGACGAGATGTGTCGCATCCTCGAGGCCGGCATCAACATCGTGTCGACCGCCGCGTTCATCACCGGGCGGGCGCTGGGAGCGCCGGCAACCGCTCGCCTGACGGAAGCGGCGCGGGCGGGACGCGTGTCCCTCTTCGGAACCGGTGTGAACCCCGGCTTCCTCAACCTGTTCGGGCTCGTGAGCGCGGGCATCTGCGATCGCGTGGATCACATCCGCGTGTTGGAATCCGTCGACGCGACCGGCTACGCGTCGGCGGAGACCCAACTCTCGGTCGGCTTCGCACACGATCCCGACGACCCCGCCACCGCGGCTCGGACGGAACAGGCTTCGGCCGTTTTCGGCGACGCGGTCGCACTGATGGCCGACGCGCTCGGTGTCGAGCTCGACGAGATCGGTTTCCGCGCCGAGTACGCGCGGGCGACCGAGACGATGGACCTCGGGTTCATGACGATTCCGGAGTCGACGGTGGCCGGCATCAGCGGTACGTGGTTCGGGGCCTCCGGCGGTCGATCGATCGTCGAGTGCTGTTATCAATGGAAGATGGGTTGGGCGATGGAACCCGACTGGCCGCTGCGCCACGGCTACTTCGTCGAGATCGACGGCGAACCCAAAGTCCGCAGTCGTTTCCAGATCCTGCCGCCCGACTCGTGGGACGAACCCGGCTACATGGGCCTGGGCATGATCATGACCGCGATGCCGGCCGTCAACGCGATTGCGGCGGTGTGCGCGGCGGCCCCCGGCATCGTGACCTACACGGACCTTCCGCTGATCACGGCGCGCGGTCTCGTCGAGCGATAGCCGTTCGTTCGTGCGTTCGGTCGCTACCGGGCCTTCCATTCGGGCTCGCGACCTTCCGCGAACGCGCGTCCGCCTTCGGCCGCATCGTCTGTCGCCCCCGCGACCTTGCGCATCGTCTCGCCGAACCGGATCGCCTCGAGCATCGGCATGTGCTGCGCGCGCGTCGCGACCTCCTTGATCGCCCGCTGCGCGAGCGGTGCAGCGCGCAGGAGACGCGCCGCGAGCGCGCGGGCCTCGACCATCAGGTCGTCGGCGGGCACGACCTTTCCGACGAGCCCGATCTCGCGGGCCCGTTCGGCGGGGATGCGCTCGCCCGTCAACAACAGCTCCATCGCGTCGTGCCATTGCAGACGCTGGGGGAGTCGGATCGCGCCGACAATCGTCGGGACCCCGATGCGGACCTCGGGAAAACCGAACTCGGCCCGGTCGCTCGCGATCACGAAGTCGCACCAGCTGACGAGCGTAAGCCCGTAGCCGAGGCAGTAACCGTTCACCGCCGCGATGACGGGCTTGAAGATCTCCCACCCACTCTCGAACGAGTTGATCGTCGGCTTCTCCCAGAACGTGCCCGCGAACTCGCCGGTCGAGCCGGCTCCATCGCGCAGGTCGGCTCCGGCACAGAAGGCCCGTCCGGCACCCGTCACGATCGCGATCCACGCGTCCTCCTCGTCGCGGAACCGGGAGAACGCGGCGTTGAGATCACGACGCATCTGCACGTTGATGGTGTTGAGCGCCTCGGGACGGTTGTACGTGATCGTGGCCACGTGTCCGTCGAGCTCGTACTTCACGGTCTCGGTCACAGCGTCATTGGTAGCGGCTCCTTCCGGCGCCCGCAACGCGCCCGCCGCACGCGGCTTCACCGGCCCGGAAAGGGGGCACACTCTTCTCCGTGCGACGGAGCAGGGAACACGCGGGGTTCGCGCACATCGTGCTCCTCGTGCTCGTCGTCGTGCTCGGTGTCCTCCTCGCGACCGCGCTGCTCGGTTCGAAGAGCAAGCTCGCCGGTTCGAGCGGAGCCGCGCCCGACATCGACGTCGCGGCTGCGGCCGCCGCGGTCGATCCCTCGGTCACCGTCATCGACGCGACCCTCGCGCAGGCCCGCGGCCGCGTCGCCGGCACCGGCCTGGTCGTGTCGGCCTCGGGAACCGTGCTGACGAACAATCACGTGATCGCCGGTGCCGACGACATCACCGCCCAGATCGCGGGAACCGGGCCCCGGTACCCGGCCCACGTGGTCGGCTACGACGTCACCCACGACATCGCCGTCTTGCAGCTCCAAGGCGCGCCCGCGCTCCTCGCCGCTCCGATCGGGGATCCGACCCTGCTCCACGTCGGCGACAGCGTCGTCGCCATCGGCAATGCGCGCGGCCGGGGTGGCGCGCCCGCGACTGCCGCTGGGACGGTGACCGCGCTCGGCCAGAAGGTGACCGCCACCGACAGCGAGGGATCCGACCGGGAGACGCTGACCGATATGATCCAGATCGCGGCCGCAGTCGAGCCCGGCGACTCCGGCGGACCCATCGTCGATGTGAACCATCGCGTCGTGGGGCTCACCGCCGCGGCCACGACCGGGACCGACGCACTCCCCGCGGCGTCGATCAGCGGCTTCGCCATTCCCATCGACCGGGCCCTGGCGATCGTGCACGAGATCACGGCGGGCCGGCGGTCGGACACCGTGCACATCGGGCCGCGAGCGATTCTCGGCGTACTGGTGAAGTCCGTGCGGTCGAACCCGGCCGTCGCGTCCGTCGACGGCGCGGTCGTCGGCCTGGTCGAGAACAGCAGCCCGGCCCGCGCTGCAGGGCTGCGCGCCGACGACGTCATCGTGTCGATCGACGCCACCGACGTCTCGTCGCTCGCGAACCTCAACGCGGCGCTCGATCGCCACCGACCCGGCGACGAGGTGCGGTTGGGCTGGACCGATGCGACCGGTCAAAAGCGGACAGCTCTCGTGATATTGCTGTCGGGACCGCCGCTGTGACCGTACGTTTGGGAGCATGAGCACACCCAACGACTCCTACCAGCGGTTCCTCTCCCTGCACCACGCCGACTCACCCCTACTCCTGGCCAACGCGTGGGATGCCGGGACGGCCAAGCTGTTCGCGTTCCTCGGCTACGAAGCGATCGCGACCACCAGCGCAGGGCACGCGGCGACGCTCGGACGCGTCGACGGACACGTCACGCTCGACGAGATCCTCGAACACGCAGCCGCGCTTGCGGGCGCCACCGACGTACCGCTCAACGTCGACTTCGAGAATGGATTCGCCGACGACCCGAATGCGGTCGCGGTGAACATCACGCGGGTCGCGGCCACGGGCGCCGCCGGTTGTTCGATCGAGGACTTCACCCGGCGTACCGACGACCCGATCTACGAGACGGCCGCCGCGGTCGCCCGGATCGAGGCCGCGGCCGAAGCCGCACACGGCTCGGGTCCGCGCGTCGTACTGACCGCGCGCGCAGAGAACTATCTCCACGGGCGTCCCGACCTCGCCGACACGATCGCGCGGCTGCAGGCGTATCAGGAAGCCGGCGCCGATGTGCTGTACGCGCCCGGGCTCATGAGCCTCGACGACATCCGCACGCTGGTCGCCGCGGTCGATCGCCCCGTGAACGTGCTCGCACTCCCCACCGTCCCGCCCGTAGCCGACCTCGCCTCGGTCGGCGTGAAGCGAATCTCGGTCGGGAGCGGCTTCAACCTCGTTGCGCTCGGTGCGACGGTCGACGCGGCGCGCGAGCTGCTCGAGCAGGGAACCTACGGATTCTGGGCCGGGGCCGCTTCCGCGGGCTCCGCCCGTGACGCCTTCGACTGATCCCGCACAGGTCGGGATGAGTCTTTCGCACCCGGAGGCACATGAAACCCCGGCAGTTGTACCCTGCGCGAGCCGACGCCGAAACGAGGTCCTGATGCCGTTGTCCTCCGCGGATCACTACACGATCATCTCCGCTGACTGTCACGCAGGCGCGAGTCACGAGACCTACCGCGAGTATCTCGAAGACGCCTACGTCGAAGACTTCGATGCCTGGCGGGAGAAGTACCGCAACCCGTTCTCCGACCTGCGGGGAAACCGACGCCTGCGCAACTGGGACGACGAGCTCCGCAACTCGCAACTCGAAGCCGACGGCATCGTCGGTGAGGTCGTGTTCCCCAACACCGTACCGCCGTTCTTCCCGAGCTTCGTGTTGTTCGCGCGCCCGCCGAAGCCCGACGAGTATGCACACCGGCGAGCCGGCATCCACGCGCACAACCGTTGGCTCGCCGACTGGTGCGCGCGTTATCCCGACCGGCGCGCCGGCATCGGACAGATCTTCTTGAACGACGTCGACGACGCGATCGAGGACGTGCAGTGGATCCATGAGCATGGACTCCGCGGCGGCGTGTTGATCTCGGCGATCCCGCCCGACGTCGACTACGTCAAGCCGTTGTACGACCCGGTGTACGAACCACTCTGGTCCGTGTGCGAAGACCTCGGCGTCAAGGTGAACAGTCACGGTGGAACCGGGCTGCCCAACTACGGCAAGTACGCGGTAGCGGATCTTCTCTACATCACCGAGGTGTCGTTCTATTCGCAGCGCCCGTTCGTCCAGATGCTGCTGTCGGGCGTGTTCGAACGCCATCCGAATCTGCAGTTCGTGATGACCGAGATGGGTTGCGCGTGGTTGCCGCCGATGCTGGATCGTTTCGACGCGCTCATCAAGAAGATCAACACGACGGGCTCGACGGGCGAGTTGCGATACACCGAGGAGCACAAGCTGCCGCATCTCGCAAGCGAGTACTTCCACCAGAACTGTTGGGTCGGTGTCAGCCAACCGGGCCCGGACGACGTCAAGGCGCGCGACGTCATCGGTGTCGATCGCTTCATGTGGGGGAGCGACTATCCGCACGATGAAGGAACGTGGCCGTACACGCGTGAACACCTTCGTCAGTTGTTCCACGACACCGATCCCGGTGAACTTCAGCAACTGCTCGCGGGCAACGCCGCGCGTCTCTACGACTTCTCGCTGGATGCGCTCGCACCCCTCGCCGCGAAGTTCGGTCCGACCGTCGCCGAGCTCGCGTTACCACTCGAGAGACTGCCGGACGAACCGAACGAGGCGTTGCTGAAAGCGGTCGGCGCGTCATCGCTCTGACCTGCTGAAACGCCGACTATCCGTGATTCGGGGGTCTCCACGTACTAACACTGACGCCCATGTCCGAGCGGAGCGGATCGTTTTTTCGGCGTTGTGCAGCTGTTGTGGCGACCTTCGCGGTCGTCGGAGCATTGGCCGGGTGTGATGCGACACCCGTGTTCTTGTTGAGCTCGAGATCGGTCGACTCCACGTCGGCGCCCATCAGTGCGCCGGCGCTCAGATTCGTCGACGCCATCAACCACTTCCGTGAGGCGCACGGTCTCGGCCCGCTCACGGCGTACGACAACCTCGACGACAAGGGCGTCCTCTGGTCCGCGTACATGGCCCAGGGCAACTGCGGCATCGACGCCAACGGAGTGCCCGAGATCTGCCATTCGAACATCGCGGCGGGGATCGAGATGCAGTGGTCGGTCCTTGCCGAGAACGTCGGCTCCAGCTCTCCGAGCGGCGACCTCGGCGCGCTCCAACGCGGCTTCGAGCGGTCGCCCGCCCACCGGGCGAACATGCTCGACCCCCGGGTGACCGGGGTGGGAATCGGCGTCGCCTACTGGCACAATACGATCTACGTGGCCGAGGAGTTCCTGGCCCGCTGAACCCGGGGCCGCTCACCGTTCAGGAGGCCGCCAACAACCGGCTGAGACCAGCGGCCTCGACGTCGAGCCGGCTCACGAGCCCGGGGACGATCCTGCGCTCGGCGGTCCCGCCGACGAGGGGCACCTTGACGAAGAACTCGCCGGCGATACGCCGCCGGGTGCGCGCACCGTCCGGCGGCTCCGCAGAGAGGGCGACGTCGGCCGAGCCGTAGAGACGGTCAGGCTCGGCTTCGGCCGAGAACGACAGCTTGCCTACGCCGGTGCCCGCGTCGAGGCGGAGCTCCTGAATCCACGTGAGCGACCGACCGGCGAGGATCCGGCGTGCGATCGGGTCCAGGTGGCCGACGAACGTGTACCGGAGCTTCAACACGCGCTCCGTTCCCGCGGCCGACTCCGCCACGACCTCGGGCCGGCTCAGATCGGGAAGATCGAGCGCAAGATGGAACGCGGGATCGCAGAGGATGGCGGCGACCGCGGCCGGCGCCGCCTCGAACTCGTGCTCCGCATGAAACCGCATCGGGTCAGTCTGCAGCGGGAGCGGAGCCGTCCGGCGGACCATCCCCCGCC
The DNA here is from genome assembly GCA_041691275.1 of Actinomycetota bacterium. Taxonomy (GTDB): domain Bacteria; phylum Actinomycetota; class Acidimicrobiia; order IMCC26256; family PALSA-610; genus PALSA-610. The sequence continues at coordinate 19,110 of JBEPUZ010000060.1, forward strand.
CATTTCGTTCCGGGAGGGCGGCGTTCCGGGAGGGCGGCGTACAGGGAGGGCGCGTTAGCGTTCGTGGCGTGTCCGCACCCGTCGTCGTGCTCGATCCGTGTTTCACGGCAACCGACGCGGCCGCGATGGTCGACCTCTGCGAACGGTTCGGTCGCTACCGGATGTACGCCGAGCTCGAGCCGCTCGACACCGAGATCGGTCGTGGTCTGGCGCCTCGCCACGATGCGCTCATGAACTTCCTGCGCACCGGCGGCCTCGGCCGCGCCTCCGAGCCTCCTGCGGCCCTCGGAGCGCGCACCAGCTACTTCCGGGAGGAGTACGCCTACGGGCGCGACGAGCGCATCTCGGGTATCGGTCGGTTCTTGTACCACGACCCCTTCGTCGCCGCCGCGCAGTCGATCCACGCGCGGGCCGTGATCGAACCCGCGATCGCGTACGCCAACCTCATGATCCCGGGCCAGGAGCTCGCGGTGCACACCGACGTTCCCGAGTACCGCGGCGCGAACCGCAAGGTCGTACCGCAATGGTTGCTCGTCGTGATGCACCACTCTCGCTTGTTCGACGAGTACCGGATGCCGATCGCCACCGCGATCGCGTGGTTCCACGACTGCGACGGCGGCGAGCTCG
>JBEPUZ010000061.1:0-19572 GCA_041691275.1 Actinomycetota bacterium
GATGCGAACCACCCATCGAACCGTAGAAGTGCGCGTCACCGAACGAGAACATCCCACCATCGCTCGCGACCAACCAGTAGCCGTGACCCGAAGGCGTGCGCGCCATGCCCACGATGCCCTGGTTCAGATGGATGCCGCCGGTCGAGCCGTAGAAGTGCGCGTTGCCGTACGCGAAGATCCCGCCGTCGTTCGCCACGAGCCAGTACCCCGCGTTGGCGCGTGGTTGCGGCGGTCCGGGCGACGCGGCGGTGTGCGCGGCGTTGAGACGCCATTCCGGCCACGCGGGCGCGACTGCGGGCGCTACCGGCAGCGGTATCGACTCGATCCGTCCCGCGCCGTGCTTGGGTTGCCCGTCGCCCTGCGGGAGCCAGCTCTGCACGATGAGACGCCATCCAACCCCGTTGCCGAAGTTCGCGACGGCGGCCGAGTCCTGCACGACACGGTTGATCTCGATCGGGTGATACATGCGCGCGCCGTCGCGACCGCGCAGGAAATGGAACTCACCGGCCTGGCCGACGGCGACGTCGTTCACTCCGTTGCCGTCGAGGTCGACGAGGATCGGTGACGAAAGGATCTCCGTGTGATCGTTCTCGCTCGCGCCGGGAGTCACGTTCCAGAGCGCGCCGCCGCGGCCGTTGAACGCCCACACCCGGCCGTCGTTGCAGATCGCGCACGCGGTCACAACCACGTCGTTCTTGTGGTCACCGTTGACATCGCCGATCACGGGAGAACCGAAGATCGGGCCGTTAAGCACCACGGGCCAGCCGGGAACCGGCGCGCCGTTGTCGAGATAGAAGGCGCTCAGCGAGTTGGTCGCGAGCGCGTCACCGGACGGACCGTCGCCGGTACCGACGACGAGCGCCATGCGACCGTTGCCGGTGAGATCTCCGATGGCCGGGCTCGACTGGTAGATCTGATGACGGCACCGGGACCAGAGGATCTGGGGGCCGGTCGAGTTCACGCGGATTGCGCGCATGATCCCCGACCACGTCTGCGAACCGCAAGGTCCGCCCGGGCTCGCGTCACCGCCGAGGAAGATGTCCATGCGTCCGATGTGCGCCTCGTCGTACAGCGCGGGTGAGTCCCAGATCGTGTCGAGACTGTCGATCGGGAATCCGGGGAGGGCGACGCCGAAACGGTTGAGCGCGTAGATCCGGTGGTCGAAGCTGCCGAACACGATGTCGGGCGCGCCGTCACCGTTGACGTCGCCGACGGCGGGCGTCCCCTGGACCGCGTTCTGGCCTGCGAGCGTCATCGTCTGCAGGCGGAAGCGCACCGAACCGTTCGCGTTGAACGCGACCACACCGCCCTGCTGCCCGGCGATGTCGACCGAGCCCGCGCCGACGATGATCTCCTTCTGGCCGTTGCGATCGAGGTCGGCCACGGTCGGGCTCGACTCGACCGCCGCGGTGCTTCCCGCGCGCGGCTGCACCGGCTGCGGCCAGCCCGGAAGGTCGCGTCCGGTGCGCCCGTCCAGCACGTGGAGCATCCCCGAGAGGTCGGCGGTCACGACGTCCGGATGACCGTCGCCGTTGATGTCGGCCACCGTCGGCGACGACAGATGGGTCGGGCCGAGCGCCTTGGTCCACGCCGCGGCGGGGAAGCTCGCGGGCGCGGCCCCGGCTGAGGGGGCGATGCCGACCGCGGGGATCGCGACGACGACCGATGCCGCCAGCAGACCACCGAGCAATCGGCGGTGGCGGGCGACGGGACGGAACCGTTGGCTGGCGATGACGCGCAAGTAGGAAACCTCTCGTAGGCGTTCCCCATTGATCGGAAGCGCCGGGAGCAATCTGGAGGCAACCCCCGAATGAGTCCGGGCTCGGCGCTGTGACTGGCTTCCAGGAGTGACAACACGTCCAGGGCCACGTCCATGTGTTCCTGTAGCGTCGCCCGTCGTGAACGACAAGGTTGTCCGGTTCAATCCATTCGGGCAGCGATCGTTCGACATCGCCGGCGACGAGAGCGACGTGGGTGTCATCGGCGAGGTCGACCGCTCCGGCGGCCGGTACCAACGAGAGTTCAGCATCTTCCTCAAGCGGACGCTCGCGCCCGACGCGGTCGTCGTCGACGGCGGCGCACACATCGGGGTCCTGACCGTGCTGCTCGCGAGCCTCTGCCCCGACGGCCACGTCTACGCGTTCGAACCCGGCCCCGCGAGTCGCGCTCATCTCGTCGCGAACCTCGCCACGAACGACATGACGAACGTGACGGTCGAAGGCGTGGTCCTGTACGACACCGACGGCGAGGTCGTGTTCGACTTCGACTCGACGTTCCCGGCCGGCAGCCACGTCGGATCGACCGGAGCGCCGACCACCTCGCGCCGGCTCGACACCTGGGCCCGTGAGCGCAGCATCGACCGGCTCGATCTCCTCAAGCTCGACGTCGAGGGTTCCGAGCTCGCCGTCCTCTCCGCCGCGACCGAGACGATCCGGCGCTTCCGACCGATCACCGTCGTCGAGTGCAACCCCGTCGCGTTGCGGCGGTTCGGGACCGGCTCGTACCGCGACCTCCTGCGGGTCATGCGGTCGCTCTTCCCCGTCGTCGCGGTACTGAGCGAGGACGGAGCCGTCGTACCACTCCTCTCCGACACCCACCTCGACCTGCTGCTCGCCGACAAGGGCGTCCTCGACCTCGTCGGGCTCCCGGCCCGCAAGCCGCTCGACGCGGCACTCTGGTTCGCCCGGAGCGCGGGCAACATGCTGGGCCTCGCCCGCGTCTACAACCGGCGGCGTCCCGCGGAGAACAAGATCGTCGAGCCGCGGGTCGGCATCGCGTCGAGCGCCACCGAGATCACCGGCGGCGCGGGCGAGGTCGTCCAGGTACCGACGACGATCGAGAATCGCTCACGATGGTGGTTGTCGTCCGCGTTTCCCTATCACCCCGTGCACGTCGCGTACCGAATGCTCGACGCCGACGGAGCCCGAGTCGTGACCGACGGACACCGGACATCGTTGCCCGAACCCCTCGCCCCCGGCGCCTCGGTCTCCGTCGGGTTGACCGTCGAGCTCCCGTCGGTCGCAGGCGTCTACCAGCTCGCGACCACCCTCGTACAAGAGTCGTTCGCGTGGTTCGACGAGCTCGATCCCCAGTGCGTCCTGATCACGCCCGTGCGCGTCACCTGACCTCGATGCCCGACCGACGCACGGCCGACCCGAACGAGCTCCGCCGGCGCGCGGAGGCCATCACGTGGTTTCACTCGATCGATCTCGGCGCGGGTGTCGTCACCCGGGGGACGTCGACGACGCAGATGCGCGACGAGTTGTTCCCCGCAGTCACAGCGCGTTCGGTGCTCGATATCGGCGCGTGGGACGGGTACTACTCATTCATGGCCGAGCGGCGCGGCGCACGCGAGGTCGTCGCGTTGGATCACTACGTCTGGGGCGTCGACTTCGGGGCGCGCGACGCGTACTGGACCGCGTGCTTCGCGCAAGGCACTCTGCCCGACCAGGGCCGCGACCTCACCGACTTCTGGCGGCCCGAGCTTCCCGGTCGTCGCGGTATGGAGCTCGCGATCGAGGCGCTCGACTCGAAGGTGCAGCCGCGGCTCGCGGATTTCGCGACGACCGACCTGAACACGCTCGGCCTCTTCGACGTCGTCCTCTACCTCGGCGTGCTGTACCACATGAAGGAACCGCTCACCTGTCTCGAACGCGTGCGCGCTGTCACCGGCGAGGTCGCGGTGATCGAGACGCAGGCGTTGCACGTGCAGGGACTCGAGCACGAGCGCATGCTCCAGTTCTACGCAGGCGGCGAGGTGAACAACGACTTCGGCAATTGGTATGTCCCTACCGAGACCGCGTTGCACTCGTTGTGCCGTGCCGCCGGCTTCTCGTCGGTGAAGACGGTGCTCGGCCCGCCCGCGATACCCACCGCCGGCGCGCCGTCGGTGCGCAGCCGCGTCCTCCACCGGCTCGGGCTGCGCGACACGTCCGAATCCACGTCACCGGCGAGCGCGCTCTACCGGCTGATGGTGCACGCCTACGCCTGAAGCAGAACTGCTTCCGGTAGCTGTAGCCGGGCCCGGATCGGACGATGGTCCGACGGTGTCCGCGCCAGCACCTCGCCCGACAGCACACGAATGCCGCCGCGCACCAGGATGTGGTCGATCTGGCTGTGAGGGTTTCGGGACGGGAACGTGCGCCCGCGAACAGACCGCTCCCAGCCGCGCATCGCCGACGCGACCGGTGGGCCCCAGAAGTTGAAGTCACCGGCGACGATCTGCGGCCCGCGGTCGACGATGCCGCGCCGGAGCCGCAGGAGATGTTGCATCGGTGCGAGCCGCCAGAACTTCGACGACGTGTGCAGCCCGATGATCTCGACGGCGGTGTCGTCGATCGCGACGGTCAGGCCGAGCGCGTGCCGGGCGCCCGGCGGGTCTCTCCACACCGTTCCCATCGGGACGAGCCGGCGGTCGAGCACCGGGAACTTCGTGCAGATCGCGATGTCCCAGGTCCCGTCGCTCGGGATGCTCCACGCACGCGACCGGCGCGGCGGCCGCAGATCGAGTCGCATGAGCTCGGCGGTCTCGATCCGGTAACCGTCGGTGCTCAGCCCGTCGAGCACGCTGACGCCGCTCGCGTCGCGCCAAGCCTCGGGTACGACCACGAGGTCGGCCCCGAGACCGCGCACGACTTCGGCGACATCGAAACGAACGCCTTCGACCCGGCCGTAGCGGCCGATCCCCCAGTGTGCGTTGAACGCCGCGACGGTGAAGTCGCGGGCGGAATCAGATGCCGATGCGCTGAGCAAGCAGCTCGCGGTGGTAGGTCGGGTCGCCGAGATAGATCTCGGAGCTCTTCGCCCGCTTGAAGTAGAGGTGCGCGGGGTGCTCCCACGTGAACCCGATACCACCGTGGATCTGGATGTTCTCGGCCGTTGCGTGGAAGTACGCCTCCGAGCAGTACGCCTTCGACAGCGCGGCCACCACGGGCAGCTCGTCGTTGTCCTCCGCGGCGGCCCACGACGCGTAGTACGCGGCCGACTTGCCCGACTCGACCTCGAGCAGCATGTCGGCACACTTGTGCTTGATGGCCTGGAACGAACCGATCGGGCGACCGAACTGCACGCGCACCTTGGCGTACTCGACCGACATGTCGAGGACCTTCTGCGCACCACCCATCATCTCGTTCGACAGCGCGACGGCGGCCTGGTCGAGTGTCTTCGAGAACGCGGGCCAACCCTCGCCGGGCTTGCCGAGCGGCTCGGCGACGACCTTGTCGAACTCGAGCTTCGCCTGCTTGCGCGTCATGTCCATCGTCGAGAGCGCGGTGCGGGTCAGGCCCTTGGCGTTGCCGCTCACCGTGAAGAACGAGATGCCTTCGGTACCGGTCGTACCCGCCGTGCGGGCCACCACGACGATGAGGTCGGCGACGTTGCCGTCGATCACGAACATCTTCTCGCCCGAGAGCAGGTAGTGATCGCCCTCCGGGGTCGCTTCCATCGTGACGCCGGCCGCGTCCCACTTCCCGGACGGCTCGGTGAACGCGAGCGCGGCGATCGTGTCGCCAGTCGCGATGGGCGGGAGCAACGCCGACTTCTGCTCGTCGGTGCCGACGTTCATGATCGCGTTCGCCGCCAGCACCGCGGAGGCGAAGTACGGCGCGCACAGCAGCACCCGGCCCATCTCCTCGAGCACGATGCCGAGCTCGATGAACGTGAAGCCCTGGCCGCCGTACTCCTCGGGGATGGCGAGACCCTGCAGACCGAGCTCTTGGCCCATCTGCTTCCACACCGACGGGTCGTAGCCCTCGGCGGTCTCCATGAGGCGGCGTACTTCCGTCTCCGGCGACTTGGCCTCGAGGAACTGCCGCACCGTGCGCCGCAGCTCTTCTTGCTCCTCGGAAAAAGCGAAGTTCATGGGTGCTCCCTGGCTCGGAAGGCCACTTCCGCGCCGGTGATCGACGAATTGGTATCGATGAAGATCGTGGCGGGGCGACGCTACTTGACCGCCCGGTCAGGTTTCCAGACAGGGCGGTCTGTTGCCAGGTAGGGCCGGTCCCGTATCCGGGTAACGGCGGAGCCGGCATCCCGGGCCGCCACAGGTACCCTCGAAGCATGGCTCAGACGCTCGCTCGACCCGCGCACTACGAGACCTCCGACGCCCGTATCGACAAGCTCGTCGTGGGTCCGTACGAGAACAACGTCTTCGTGCTGCGCGACAAGCGGACAGGCGTTGCGGTACTGATCGACGCGGCCAACGAGCACGAGCTGCTGCTCGAGGTGTCCCGGGCGACGGGCGTGCGCCGGGTCCTCACCACTCACGGCCACTTCGACCACATCCAGGCCGTCACCCAGATGCGCGACGCCGGGATCGACGTGGGCATCGCCACCCAGGACGCGGCCATGCTCCCGGGGTACGACTTCACGATCCCCGACGACGACGTGATCGAGGTCGGCGACCTGCGGCTCCACACGATCCACACCCCGGGCCACACCGCCGGATCCACCTGCTTCCTCCTCGAGGGCCACCCGATCCTGTTCAGCGGCGACACGCTCTTCCCAGGCGGCGTAGGCAACACGACCCTCGAGGGCGGCGACTTCCCGACGATCATCGAGTCGGTCGATCGGCGCCTGTTCACGCTGCCGGTCGAGACCCTCGTGCTCCCGGGCCACGGCCTCGACACGACGATCGGCACAGAGCGCCCCCACATCGACGAATGGGCCGAGCGGGGCTGGTAAGCGCGTAATTCGCCCCGGGCGCGCTTCCGCCGTCACACCCCCTGGGTACGGTCGACATCGACTCGGGCATGAACCGGGAGACCGGTGTGTTCCGTATTCATGGCAGTGTTCAGTTCTGCGCCACGGAGCGCGCAGCGACAGGGGAGATCGATGCTCAGCCGTCTGCTCGATCCGACGATGCCCATCGTCGAATGGATTGCGCCCGTCCGCAATCGTGCGTGGGTCGCGGCCTGTTTCGGGACGGTCGATCGATGACCGCCCTCGCCACCGGACCTTCGCTCGACGCGGCCGCCCGCGTTGCGCTGCACGATCGCTACGGCCGGGTTCGAGATCTCACCGAAGATCTCGCCGCGCCGCTCTCCGACGAGGACCAAGTCGTCCAGTCGATGCCCGATGCCAGTCCCACCAAATGGCATCGCGCGCACACCACGTGGTTCTTCGAGACGTTCCTGCTCTCGTCCCACTCCGAACGCTACGAGCCGTTCGACCCCGCCTACGCGTACCTCTTTAACTCTTACTACGACGCCGTGGGCCCGCGGCATCCGCGGCCGCAACGCGGCTTGCTCTCGCGCCCGTCGGTCGCCGACGTGGCCCGCTACCGCGCCCACGTCGACGACGCGATGCACGCGCTGATCGACGAATGCGGCGCCGACGCGGCCGCGCTCGTCGTGCTCGGCCTGCACCACGAACAACAACACCAAGAGCTGTTGTTGATGGACATCAAGCACGTGCTGCACTGCAATCCGACCGATCCCGTGTATCGCGACGACCCGCACCGCCCGGTCGAGGCGACGCTGTTGACGTTCACCAACCTGCGGGGCGGCAACGACGAGATAGGAAACGACGATCCGAGCTTCTCGTTCGACAACGAACAGCCGCGCCACGTCGTCCACCTCGAGTCGATGCGCATCGCCAACCGGCTCGTGAACGCACGCGAGTACCTCGAGTTCATCGCCGACGGCGGCTATCACCGACCCGAGCTCTGGCTCTCGGACGGCTGGCACGCGGTGCAGACGCACGAATGGGAAGCCCCGCTCTACTGGCGCAACGACGGCGCCGACGGTTGGAGCGTGTTCACCCTCGCCGGTCGGCGCGCCCTCGACCCGAACGAAGCGGTCGTGCACGTGAGCCACTACGAGGCCGACGCGTACGCACGCTGGCGCGATGCCCGGCTCCCGACCGAATTCGAATGGGAGCACGCGGTCGAGTGCACACCGCCGGGAACGCTGGTCGACATCGACGACGTCGCGTGGCAGTGGACCTCGAGCGCCTACCTCCCCTATCCGCGCTTTCGGCCACCGGCCGGAGCCGTGGGTGAGTACAACGGCAAGTTCATGAGCGGCCAGATGACACTGCGCGGCGGCGCGTACGAGACCTCGCCCGGCCACACGCGTCCCACCTACCGCAACTTCTTCCCGCCCGCGTGTCGCTGGATGTTCAGCGGCATACGCCTCGCCCAGGACGTGATCTCGTGACCGGCATCGAGGAAGACGTTGCCCGCGGCCTCACCGCCGACCCCAAGGACATCCCGCCGAAGTGGTTCTACGACGACCGGGGCTCGGTGCTGTTCGACCGGATCACCCGGGTCGACGAGTACTACCCGACCCGCCGAGAACGCGCGATCCTCGAGGCGCGAGCGCCGGAGATCGTGCGCCGGACGAACGCCGACACCCTCGTCGAGCTCGGCTCGGGCACCTCGGAGAAGACGCGGGTCCTACTCGACGCGATGCGCAACGCGCACACGCTCCGCCGCTTCGTCCCGTTCGACGTCAGCAAGCGCACGCTGCACGACGCCGCGGCCGCGATCGAGGCGGAGTACGTCGGGATCGACGTGCAACCCGTCGTCGGCGACTTCACCGTCGACCTCCACAACATCCCCCATCTCGGCCGGCGGCTCGTCGTCTTCTTGGGCGGGACTATCGGCAATCTCCTTCCTGCGGCCCGCGCGGTCTTCCTCGGCGACGTCGCCGAGATGCTCGGGCCCGACGACCACTTCCTGCTCGGCACCGACCTCGTCAAGGATGTCGGCCGACTCGAGGCCGCGTACGACGACGCCGAGGGGGTCACCGCCGAGTTCAACAAGAACGTCTTGCACGTGATGAACCGCGAGCTCGGCGCCGACTTCGACGTCGACGCCTTCGATCACGTCGCGGTGTTCGACACCAAACAGGAGTGGATCGAGATGCGTCTGCGCTCGAAGCGCGAGCAGACGGTGCACGTCCCGACCCTCGACCTCGACGTGCGCTTCGCGGCGGGCGAGGAGATGCGCACCGAGGTGAGCGCCAAGTTCACCCGCGCCCGAGTAGATCGCGAGCTCGGTGCCGCGGGCCTGGATCTCGTGGCTTGGTGGACCGATCCCGACGCCGACTTCGCGCTCTCGCTCGCCCGGTCGCGCTAGCTGCCGCCCTCGACCGGGCTGATGGTCGGCCGGCGGGGATCTGACACGATCGTCAGGTCCTCGGGAACCTCGAGCACCTTCACGACCTCGCCCGTCACCTCGACGCCGAGGTGCCCACCCATGATCGGGATGCGCTCGAGGCGCAACGTGCCGATCCAGTCGGGCACGGCCGGCGCAAGGTGCAGCTTGTTCGCGCGGATGTCGGGCTCGAACCGCAACAGGGTGCGCAGGAACAGCAGCGGCGACGCAGCCGCCCACGCCTGCGGTGAGCACGACGTCGGGTAGCTGACCGGGAAGCTCAACCCGTCCCGACCGGTGCCCGCGAACAGCTCGGGGAGCAGGTCGCCGAACCAGCGCGAGGCGTCGACCATGCCCCGCATGACCCGGTGCGCCTCGTCGGCGAAGCCGTAGCGCATGAGTCCGGCCGCGGTGATGGCGTTGTCGTGGGGCCACACGCTCCCGCAGTGATACGAGATCGGGTTGTAGCCGGCGTTCTCCGACGACAGGGTGCGCACTCCCCAGCCACTGAACATGCCCTCGGAGAGGAGCACGCGCGCGACCTGGGGCGCCTTCTCCTCGTCGACGATCCCGGTCCAGAGACAATGACCCATGTTCGAGCCGACACCGTCGATCCGCAACTTGTCGCGGTCGAGACCGATCGCGAAGTAGCCGCCGTTCGGGGCGTCTACCCAGAAGTCCTCGTTGAAGCGGCGCTTCAGATCGAGCGCGCGGGCGGTGAGCATCGTCGCGAGATCGTCGTCACCCGCCTCGGTGGCGCAGTGGCTGCGGGCGATCAGCGCCGCGTAGACGTAGCCCTGCACCTCGCACAACGCGATCGGCGTCGCCGCGAGCGACCCGTCGGCGAAGCGCATCGAGTCCCAGGAGTCCTTCCAACCCTGGTTCTGCAAGCCTCGGTCGGTCGTGCGCTGGTACTCGACGTAACCGTCGCCGTCGCGGTCGCCGTACTCGGTGATCCACTGCAACGCGGCGTCGGCCGCGGGTAAGAGCGCGTCGACCTCTTCGCGCCGCGAGCCCCATCGCGACAGCTCTCCGATGAGCATGACGAACAGCGGCGTCGCGTCGACGGTGCCGTAGTAGACGCGCCCACCTCCGAGCGCGAGCGACGCGGTCTCGCCGAAGCGCATCTCGTGGAGGATGCGCCCGGGCTCCTCCTCGGTGGCGGGATCGACGTCGTGACCCTGGAAACGCGCCAGCGTCTGCAACGTGCCGAGCGCGAGATCGGGGTCGACGAGCATCGTCATCCACGACGTGAGCAACGAGTCGCGGCCGAACAGCGTCATGAACCACGGCGCGCCCGCGGCGACCACGGCCCGGTCGGGGAACTCGGGATCGAAGATGCGCAGTCCGGCGAGGTCCTGGGTCGATCGTTCGAGCAGGGCCCGGAACTGATCGTCGTCACTCGTCACCACGGGCATGCGCGCCCGCCACTCCTCGAGCCGGGCGACGGGGGTCGAGCGTTCCACCGGTTGCCCGCATTGGTAGCGGGGCGTGACCTCGAGCTCGCCGATCACGGGGGTGACCTCAATGCACGCCGACCATTTCCCGCGCGGTGGGACAACGGTCTCGTAGACCACATGGTTGCCCTGGATCCGCGGGTTGCCGCTGAAGTCGACGTGCGTCGCACGCTGGAACGAGTGGCGCTTGTAGCGGAAGGTGAGGCGCGAGCCCTCGTTCGTGATGGCGAGCTGGCCCTGTTTGTGGACGCGACCTTCCTTGACCTCGAACAGGTCGGCGAAGTCGGCGTCGACCAGCAGCTCGATGGAGCAGAACGCCGCTTCCTCGCCGTAGTTCTCGATCTCGATGTCTTCACGCATGCCCCGACCGACGTAGCGTCGGCGCAACAGCATGAGGTGGGAGTCGGCGAGCCCCTTCGACGGATGCCCGCGCAGCACGAACACGCCGCTGAACGGATCGGGCGCCGTCGCGGCGAGCGGCTCCGGGCTCTGACCGTTGAGTGTGCACCGCAGCTCGGAGATGAAGCGCGTGTCGCGAAAGAAGAGTCCCTGCGGTCGCGAGGGGTCGATCTCGCCGGAGCGGCTCGAGATGCAGAAGGCGGAGCCCTCGACGAGCGTCACGACGCCTTCGGCGCCGATGCTCGCGCTGGCGCTGGTCGTCCAGGGCTCCGGCATCGTCGAAAACTACTACCGCGTCAGGACCCCCCTGTACGGCGGTTACATTTGCCTCGATGCGGATCGCGGTCGTCGCCCCGGTGTGGTTCCCGGTTCCTCCAACCGGCTACGGAGGCATCGAGCTTGTCGTCTCGCTCCTCGCCGACGGCCTCGCCGACGCCGGCCACGACGTCACGCTCTTCGCGAGCGGAGGGTCGACGTCGAAGGCGAAGGTCGTCTCGCCGATGGCCGAGCCTCCGGATCCGCGCGAGCTCGGGAACCCCTGGTACGACGCGTTCCACGCGCTCTCGGCGTACAAACAGGTCGACGGGTTCGATGTCGTCCACGATCACGCCGGCATCGTCGGACCCGTGTGCGGGGCGATGCTCGGCGGACGGCCGCCGGTCATCCACACATTGCACGGACCCTGGACCCCGCAGACCCGCCTCTTCTACGGGCTCGCGAGCGAACACGTGCACCTCGTCACCGTGTGCGACGCACAGCAGACCGACAACCCCGACGTCCCGTATCTCGCGACCGTGCACAACGGGATCGATCTCGCCGCGTATCCGTACCGGGAGGACAAGGACGACGTCCTGATCTACATCGGGCGTTCGAATCCCGACAAGGGTCCGAAGGAGGCGATCAACATCGCCCGCCGGGCCGGGCTTCCGCTCCAGATGATCCTGAAGGCGAGCGAGCCGCCCGAGCGCGAGTACTTCGAGCACGAGATCGAACCGCTTCTCGCCAGCGACATCGAGCTGTACGAGAACGTCTCGCACGAGGACAAGGTCGCGATGCTCGGCCGGGCGTGCGCCATGATCTTCCCGATCCGCTGGCCCGAGCCGTTCGGGCTCGTGATGGTCGAGGCCATGGCGTGCGGGACACCCGTCGTCACGACCAACTGGGGCGCCGCCCCCGAGCTCGTCGACGACGGCATTACCGGGTTCCGCCGCGACGGCGACGACGACCTCGTGGAGGCCATCGGCATGGCCCGGACCCTCTCGCCGGCCGCATGCCGGTCGCGAGTCGAGAAACTCTTCTCGGCCGAGGCGATGGTACGCGGCTACGAGGCCGTCTACGAGCAGGTCGTACAGGCCTGACAGCGCGTGAAAAGTCCGGTCGATGATTTTCACTACGGCCGTAGTGTTATTACAATGATGACGTGTCCACTCACGAATCATCGGTCGGGTCCGCCCCTGCAGTGCCGGCGCTCGAGATCGACGATCTCCACGTCTCCGTCGACGACCGGGAGATCCTCCGGGGCGTGTCCCTGAAGGTCGAGCCCGGCTCGCTGCACGCCCTCATGGGCCCGAACGGGTCCGGGAAGTCGACGCTCGCCAACACCCTGCTCGCGAATCCTGCCTACGTCGTGACCGGCGGCCGCATCCGCCTCCAGGGCGAGGACATCACCGCGCTCCCCACCGACGAGCGGGCTCGGCGCGGCCTCTTCCTCGGGTTCCAGCACCCGCAGGAGATCCCCGGGGTGTCGGTGCTCAGCTTCTTGCGTCAGGCCATCGCCAAGCGCAAGGGCATCGACGACTTCTCCGTGCTCGAAGTGCGCCTGAGCCTGATCGAGTGGACCAAGCGCCTGGGCATGGACTCCCGCTTCCAGGAGCGCTATCTCAACGAGGGCTTTTCCGGAGGCGAGAAGAAACGCAACGAGGTCCTGCAGATGGCCATGATGGAACCCGACGTCGCGGTGCTCGACGAGACCGACTCCGGCCTCGACATCGACGCCCTCCGCCAGGTTGCGGCCGGAATCGCCGAAGTGCGCAACGCCCGACCCCACATGGGCATCCTCGCAATCACCCACTACCAACGACTGCTCGAGCACCTCGTCCCCGACGTCGTGCACGTGCTGGTCGACGGCCGCATCGTCGCCACCGGCGGGCCCGAGATCTCCCTCGAGGTCGAAGCCCGCGGCTTCGACGGCTTTCGCCCGCACGGAGTCGGCCTTCCCGAGGAGGCTCCGGCCCGATGAGCGCGCTCGACGTCGCGACGATCAAACGCGACTTCCCCATCTTCGAGCGCGAGGTGAACGGGAAACGTCTCGTCTACCTCGACTCGGCCGCGTCGGCGCAAAAGCCGCTGGCCGTGCTCGACGCCATGGACGACAGCTACCGCCGCCACTACGCGAACATCCACCGAGGCGTGTACACGATCGCGGAGGAGGCCACGGCCGCGTTCGAGGCCGCGCGCCGCAAGGTCGCGCGCTTCGTCAACGCGCCCCGCACCGAAGAGATCGTCTTCACGCGTAACGCCACCGAGTCGATCAACCTCGTCGCGTACACGTGGGCCCGGGCCAACCTGAAGTCCGGCGACGTCGTCGTGCTGTCGCATATGGAGCATCACGCCAACATCGTCCCGTGGCACATGCTGGCGGCGGAGCGCGGGATCGAGCTGCGCTGGATCCCGCTCACCGCCGACTTCCGGCTCGACCTCACCGATCTCGACGCTCTGCTCGACGGCGCCCGCCTGCTCGCGATCAGCGCGATGTCGAACGTGCTCGGCACGATCAACGACATCCGCCCCCTTGCCGATGCCGCCCACGCGCACGGCGCGCTGATCCTCGTCGACGCCTGCCAGTTCGTGCCCCACGTCGCGACCGACGTGCAGGCCTGGGACGCCGACTTCGTCGCTTTCTCGTCGCACAAGATCTGCGGCCCCACCGGAATCGGCGTGCTGTGGGCCCGCTTCGAGCTGCTCGACGCGATGCCGCCGTTCCTCGGGGGCGGCGAGATGATCCGCGACGTGCGGCTCGACGGTTTCACGACCAACGACGTGCCCTGGAAGTTCGAGGCGGGAACGCCCGCCATCGTCGAAGCCGTCGGTTTCGGCGCTGCGGTCGACTACGTCTCCGAGATCGGCATGGACGCGATCCGCGCCCACGAGGTTTCGCTGACCCGGTACGCGCTGGAGTCGCTCCGCGACCGCTTCGACGACAGCCTCACCATCTACGGCCCGACCGACGTCGACGTCCGGGGCGGGGCGGTGTCCTTCCTCTTCGACGGCATCCACGCGCACGACATCAGCCAGGTGCTCGACGAGGACGCGGTGTGCGTCCGGGCCGGCCACCACTGCGCCAAGCCACTCATGCGCCAACTCGGGGTCCCGGCGACCACCCGGGCGTCGTTCTACGTGTACAACGACGAGTCCGACGTCGACGCGCTGATCGAGGCGTTGGCGAAGGCTCAGAAGTTCTTCGCGGTTTAGGATTGCTGCAAATGGCCGGACTCGAAGACCTCTACCGAGAGATCATCCTCGACCACTACCGCTCACCGCGGAATCGGGGCGAGCTCGCGGTTCCTCCCGCGCACAAGGTCGAGGGCTTCAACCCGCTGTGTGGCGACGAGGTCGTGCTCTACCTCGACGTCGATGCCGATACCGACACGGTGCGCGACGTGAAGATCGCAGGTCAGGGCTGCTCCATCAGCCAGGCCTCCACCTCGATGATGAGCGCGGCGGTCAAGGGCAAATCCCTCGAAGAGGTCCGCAAGCTCATCCGGGCGTTTAAGGCGCTGATGTCGATCCACGAGTCGAAGCTCGAGGGCGACGGGGGCGACGGCAGCGATCTTGCGGCCGATCTCGCGGGGGTGAAGCTGGGCGATCTGGAGGCCCTCCAGGGCGTTGTCAAGTTCCCCGTCCGCATCAAATGTGCGACTTTGGCCTGGAACACCCTGCAACAGGCGCTCGACGAAACAGCACAGACACATCCGTGACGTACCGTTACGGACCGGACGGGGTGCTTTCGGTCACAGGCACACGGAGTTTCGTGCAATTCGGGAACCCGGCCCCCCATATGGGTGTTGCAACTACGACAGGACACGGGCGGCTACGCTGACCGTTCAGAGCAGGAGGATCGACGTGGACCAGGCAGGGATCGTCACGATCATCGATGAGGCACTCGAGCGCTTCGCCGCCCGCGACCTCGTTGGCTCTTCCGAGGTCGTCGACTTCCTCCTCGATCTTCGTACGGCCGTCATCTCCGACGCCGCGCTCGCCGCACTGATCGAGTCCGAGACCGAGCCCGCACACTGAGACTTCGCGCCTTGGTCGGCGGATTCGTCCGGGCCGCGATCGTCCTGTCCGCGCTCGGCGCGCCGCTAAACCGGCGTCAACCTCCGGTACCATCCAACGCCGGTGAACGCTGACAACTCGCGCCCAGATAGAACCCCGGAAGAGATCGATCGGGCCAGCCGCCTTGCGCACCAGCGGGGCAGCTGGCGTCGTCGGGCAATCGTGTCGACGGTGGCCGTGGTGGTCGTCGCCGGCGCCGGGATCGGAACGTTCTTCGCGGTCGCGAACAACGACAAGGCATCGGGGGCCGCGGCGACCGACCTGACCGATCCGTCGGTCATCCCCACCACCTCGAGCGCGCCCACCACCACGAGCACGACGCTGCCGAAGACCACCACGAGCACGCTCCCCCACGTCGCGCAACCGCCCGACCAGGTGCTGCCGTCGCCCGGTAACGGGATCAGCGAAGGCGCCCGGGGCCCGGTCGTCCTCGCGTACGAAGCTCGCATGAAGGCACTGCACTTCGATCCGGGCCCGGTCGACGGCGTCTTCGACCAGGACACCCAGTACGCGGTGACCACGGTCCAGAAGTACTTCGGTCTCCCGCGTACCGGCCGGATCAACACCGCCGTCGACTTCGCGCTCACCCACTTCACGTACTCGCCCGCGGAGCCGAACTCCGAGGGCGACCGGGTCGAGATCGACCTCGATCGCCAGACACTCACCCTGTACAAGGACTGGCAGCCCCAGCTCCTCACCACGACCTCGACCGGGAGCGGCGAGCACTTCTGCGGCGGCGTCGACGGCTGCCAGTACGCGATCACCCCCACCGGCCACTTCCACTTCTACGAGCTCCACAAGGGCTGGCAGAACGGCAAGCTCGGCAGTATGTGGAACCCGTACTACTTCAACGGCAGTGATGCCGTGCACGGTCTCGATTCGGTGCCGTCGTACCCCGCGTCGCACGGCTGCGCCCGCATCCCGATGCACATCGCGAACTACTTCTACACACTCGTCCACCAAGGTGAGTCGGTGTTCGTGGTCGGTACCGCGAAGAAAGCCGGCAACGGTTACATCGGTCCCGCGCCCACGACCACCGTGCCCAAGCCCACGACGACCACGGTCAAGGTGGCGACGCCCACGACGGTCATGAAGGGCACGACGCCCACGACCAAGAAGGCGGCCACACCCACCACCGTGAAGTCGACCGGTCACACCACGCCGACCACGAAGAAGAAGCCCTGAGTGCCTTACCCGAAAGGATTCGTGGCGATCGTCGGATCGCCGAAAGGATCGACCTCGGCCGGGCGCCCGACGGTGAGCTCGTCGATGCCGAGCTCGGCCGCGATCCCTTCGTAGCCGGTTCGCTCCAGCTCGTCGGCGAGTTCCGGGCCACCGCTCTTCACGATGCGCCCGGCGAGAAACACGTGGACGCGATCCGGCCGCAGCTCCTCGAGCAGGCGGGCGTAGTGCGTGATCGCAAGCACCCCGACCTGGCCTTCCTTGGCCAGCGCGTAGACCCGCCGGGCGACATCGCGCAGCGCGTCGACGTCGAGGCCGGAGTCGATCTCGTCGAGCACGGCGAACTTCGGTTCGAGCACCGCGAGCTGCACGGTCTCGGCCCGCTTCTTCTCGCCCCCGGAGAACTCGGTGTTGACGCCGCGGCGCAGGAGCTCGTCGGGCACGCCCAGCATCCGCGACTCCGCGAGCACGCGCTCGTGTAGATCGGCGCGGGAGGCGCCACGGGCTTCGAGGGCCGCGCTCACGACCGCTTCGAGCTGCACCCCGGGAACCTCGACCGGGTACTGCATTGCGAGGAAGAGACCGAGCTGGGCCCGCTGCCACGTGGGCAGCCCGAGGAGCTCGGCGCCGTCGATGGTGACCGAGCCGCCCGTCACCTCGTACTCGGCGCTGCCCATGAGCGCGTGCGACAGTGTCGACTTGCCGGAACCGTTGGGTCCCATCAGCGCGTGCACCTCACCGGTGCGCACTTCGAGGTCGACGCCCCGCAGGATCTCGTGCCGACCGACGTTGGCCCGGAGGTCGGCGATGCGCAGCACGTGCTCACTCATGGCAACACCACCGACACGTCGTCGCCGTCGACCTGGATCTCGTAGACGGGCACGGGCCGGGTCGCCGGGAACGTCTGTGGCTCGCCGGTCGTGAGCGAGAAGGTCGAGCCGTGCTTCGGGCATTCGAGCTCGAGCTCGTCGGCCCAGACGTCGCCCTCCGAAAGGGAGTAGTCGGCGTGCGAGCAGCGGTCGCCGATTGCGTAGAAGTCGTCACCGATCCGCACCAGCGCGATCCGGTGCTCGCCGACGTCGAAGCGGCGTGCGTTGCCGGGGTCGAGCTCATCACGGGAGCAGAGGCGCACGAGCGTTCCCATCATCGCCTCGCCCGCGCGTGCTCGAGCTTGTCGACGACCGCACGGCGCAGGCCGCGCGTCAGCGCACCCACGGGGAGCCGCTCGAACACGTCGTCGAAGAAGCCGAGCACGATCAGTCGTTCCGCCTCTTCCGGGGGGATGCCGCGCGACTCGAGGTAGTAGAGCTGTTCGTCGTCGATCGGACCGACCGTCGACGCGTGCGAACAGCGCACGTCGTTCGCTTCGATCTCCAGGTTCGGGATCGACTCCGCGCTTGCACCTTCGCTCAGCACAAGGTTGCGGTTCGTCTGCGAGGCGTTCGCCTTCTGGGCCGCGGGCCGGAGGTGGACGAGACCGGAGTACACCGATCGGGCCGTGTCCTCGACCGCGCCCTTGAACAACAGGTCGCTGCGCGTGTTCGGTGCGTCATGGTCCTGCAGGGTGCGGAAGTCGAGCATCTGGTTACCGTCACCGAAGTACACCGCGAGCTGGTCGCTCTCGCCGCCTTCGCCGAGGAGGAGCGCCTCGCTGCGCAGGCGTGCGTAGTCGCCGCCGAGCGCGACCGCCGATGTCCGCAGGGTCGCGTCGCGACCGACATGGGCGCGCTGGAAGCCGAGGTGCCACGTGCGTGACCCGTGCTCCTGCACCGTCAGGTAGCGCAGGTGCGCGTTGTCGCCGACGAGGAGCTCGGTGACTGCGTCGACGAGATGATCGGTCTCGGGCGTCCCGAAACGGTCGAGCACCGTCGCCTGAGCGCCGTCGCCGAGCGAGACGAGCGTGTGCGGGAACGAGGCCCGGCCGTCGCCGTCGCACCAGTGCAGGACGAGGATCGGGTCCTCGACCACGACGCCCGCGGGTACGTGCACGAACGCACCGCCCGCGACGAACGCGTCGTGCAGCACCGTGTAGGCATCCTCGGACCGGCTCGACGCGCTCCCGAGCAGCGACTGCACCAGCTCGTCTTCGCAGGTCGCGATCCCACACGCTCGCACACCCTTGGCCTCGAGCGAAGGGTCGAGCTCGTGGTGCACGACGCGCCCGTCGTGCACGACGATCATGCCCGCGTGCTTGCCCGCTTCTGCCGCCCAGGGCCCGCCGCCGGGCGCCTTCTCGTCGCCGGCCGCGCCGAGCTCGTCGACGGTGAACGGGCGGTACCGATCGAGATCGAGCTGGTCGATCCGTGAGTACCGCCAGATCTCCTCCGACGGCGTCGGCCACGAGACGTGTGCGAGTCGTTCGGCCGCATCGGCGCGTCGTCGGACCAACCAATCCGGTCCTCCGAGCGCGCGCGCAGCATCAGCTGTGAACGCGGCGGTCATGCTTATTGGTCGCACTCGCGGCTCGGCGCGGGACCCGCGTCGGTGCCGCTCCCCGCTCCGCCACGCCGGGCGCGAATCCGGGGCATCTCACTCGCCCCTTGCGATCTCAACCGACCGAGCCTTCCATGTTCAGCTCGATGAGCCGTGACAGCTCGACCGCGTACTCCATCGGGAGCGTCTTGGTAATCGGTTCGATGAAGCCGTTCACGATCATCGCGGTGGCCTGCTGCTCGCTCAGGCCCCGGCTCTGCAGATAGAAGAGCTGGTCGTCGCCGACCTTCGAGACGGTCGCCTCGTGGCCGATGCGCGCGTCCTTCTCTTCGATCTCCATGTACGGGTACGTGTCGCTGCGCGATTCCCCGTCGAGGATCAGCGCGTCGCAGCGCACATGCGCCTTGACGTTGTGCGCGCCCTCTTCGACCCGGACCAGACCGCGGTACGTCGTGCGGCCACCGTCCTTGCTGATCGACTTCGAGTCGATGATCGACGTGGTCTCGGGCGCGGCGTGCGTCATCTTGGCGCCCGCGTCCTGGTGCTGACCCTTGCCCGCGTACGCGACCGACAGCACTTCGCCGTGCGCCTTCGGGCCGGTCATCACGACCGCGGGGTACTTCATCGTGAGCTTCGATCCGAGGTTGCCGTCGATCCATTCGACGGTGG
>JBEPUZ010000062.1:0-19529 GCA_041691275.1 Actinomycetota bacterium
GCGGCAACGGGTACATGGCCGAGTACGAGGTCGAGCAGCTGGCTCGCGACGCGAAAGTGTTGCAGATCTACGCGGGCACCGACGAGATCCAGGTCGGTCAGATCGCCCGCGCCCTGCTGGCATAGGAGCCATGAGAGTAGAACCGCCCGCGAATGCGTGGGCGTTTCCGCCCGCCGACGCGGCCGACGGTGACGACGAGATTATCGCGATCGGCGCCGACCTCGAGCCGGGAACCGTGCTCTTCGCGTACCGTCACGGGCTGTTCCCGATGAAGTCGGGTCGGATGCTCGCGTGGTGGTCGCCCGACCCGCGCGGCGTCATCCCGCTCGACGGGTTCCATTGCAGTCGATCGCTGCGGCGGGCAACCGACCGGTTCGAGGTGCGCGTCGACGCCGCGTTCGTCGAGGTGATGCTCGGGTGCGCGGATCCGCGGCGCCCGCACGGGTGGATCGATCGTTCGTTCGTCGACGCCTACTCGCGTCTGCACGAGCTCGGGTGGGCGCACTCGGTCGAGACCTGGCAGGACGGCGAGCTCGTGGGCGGCCTGTACGGCATCCGTATCGGCCGGTTCTTCGCAGGTGAATCGATGTTCCACCGCGTGACGGACGCGTCGAAGGTGGCGTGCTGGGCGACCGTCGAGCTGTTGAAGCTGGATGGTGCGGTGCTCTTCGACGTGCAGTGGACGACCCCGCACCTCCGGTCGCTGGGAGCGGTCGACGTCGATCGCCGTGTATACCTCCGGTTGCTAGCGTCGGCACGTATGGAACCGGTGCAGATCTTCCACAACCCGTCGTGCAGCAAGTCGAGGGGCGCGTTGCAGATCCTCGAGGAGCGCGGTGTCGACGCCGACGTCGTGCGCTATCTCGACGCCCCGCCCGATCGGGCCACACTCGTTCACATCCTCGACGCGATCCCGGACGAGCCGATCGCACTCGTCCGTACCGGCGACGCCAAGTTCAAGGAGGCGGGATTGACCAAGGCCGACGTGCAGACACGGGCCCAGGTGATCGACGTGTTGCTGAAGCATCCCGAGGTCATGGAGCGGCCGGTCGTGTTCGTGGGCGACCGCGCCGTGATCGCGCGTCCGTCCGAAAAGGTGCTCGACCTGCTCGACTGAGGCTCGGGCCCGTGCCGACTCAGTCCGCGAGGCCGGCGACGGCGATGATCTTCGTCGCCGTCACCCGGAGCAGCATCTCCTCGGGCACCGCGTTGCGCCGCCCGAATTCCTCGGCCTGGTCCTCGCCCATGTAGCGGCCGCCGAGCCGGGTGGCCCACGCGAGCAGGTCGTCGGGGTCACGGCTGATGGTGACGGTGCCCTCGATAGAGACGAACGAGAAGGGCGGAGTGTCGTCGTCGACGCACAGCGCCACCCGCTGGTCGCGCAGGATCGCCTTGCCCTTCACGGTCTTCTCCGACGTCGTGAAGATCACGTCGTCGCCGTCGAGCACGAACCAGATCGGGACCACGTGGGGCGCCCCGTTCTTGCGGGAAACGGCCAGCTTGGCCGTCCGGGTGCCGAAGCTAAGGAACTCCCGGCGGGCTTCGTCGGACATGTCGGTAGCCATGACCGAACGGTAACCTGCACAGCTATGACACTGCCTTCACCCGAAGAAGTCCGCGTCGAGGTCAAGGCGTGGCTCGAGGAGAATTGGGACCCCGATCTGACGGTCGGGGAGTGGTGGGACATCCTCGCCCGCTCCGGGTACGCCGCGCCCACCTTTCCCGAAGACACATGGGGGAAGGGCTGGGGGCGAGACCTCGCCAACGTCGTGAACGAGACGATCACCGAGCACGGCGCGATCGGGCCGCCCGCGGGTCTCGGCTACCTGCTGACCGCGCCGACCATCGTCGCGCACGGCACCGAGAAGCAAAAGCAAGAGGACCTGTTGCGCATCCTCAACGGGCAGGATGCGTGGTGCCAGCTCTTCTCCGAGCCGGGCGCGGGCTCCGACCTCGCGAGCCTGAGCACCAAGGCGGTGAAAGACGGTGAGGAGTGGATCGTCACCGGCCAGAAGGTGTGGACGTCGACCGCGCAGCTCACCAACGTCGGCATGCTGCTCGCGCGCACGGCACCCGACCTGCCGAAGCACAAGGGCATCACCTACTTCAAGTTCGACATGCAACAACCCGGCGTCGAGATCCGACCGCTACGGGAGATGACCGGACGCGCGCTCTTCAACGAGGTGTTCATCGACAACGCCCGCGTGAGTGACGCCGACATCATCGGCGGCGTCAACAACGGTTGGGCGGCGGCGAACACGACGCTGATGGCGGAACGGTCCGGCCTCGGTACCGGCGGTTCCGGTGCCGCAGGCAACGCGTTCCCCGGTCCGATCGCGGCGCAGCTCGACGATCGCGCCGGTGACCACGTCGGTCAGGTGCGCACGGGTGGAACCGGCGGCGGCGGCATCGCGGCCGCGAACCGTCTGGTGAAGTTGGCGCAGGAGCTCGGCAACAACACCGACGCGAATATCCGCCAGAAGCTCGCGAAGCTCTACACGATGCAGCAGATCGGTCGCTTCTCCGGCCTGCGGGCCAAGTCGCCGAGCCAGCGCACCGGCGCGGAGCCGAACATCGCGAAGCTGATGATGAGCGACCTGCTCCGGCTGCAGCGCGAGGTCGGTCACGAGATCGTCGGCGCGTCGGGGATGATCATGGGTACCGACACGCCCGGCGGCGGCATGGTGCAGGAGGTCACGCTCTTCTCGCCCGGCCCGTCGATCTACGGCGGCACCGATCAGGTGCAGCGCAACATCATCGGCGAGCGCGTCCTCGGGTTACCGAAGGAGCCGGGTCCGGCCAAGGACACTCCCTACAAGGAGCTCCTCGTCAACGGCTAGAGGCCGAAGAGGTTCCGCGTGCTCGACGAACTGCTCGCAACCGACGGTGTGTGCGAACGCGTGGTTCCGGGCTCACGGGTCGGCGTCTGCGCCTTGCACGGCGGACTCGAGCAGGGAACTGCCGAGATCGCAGAAGCGGTCGCGCGGCGCGCGGGGGCCTCGTTCTACGCGGTGGTGCAACCCAACGATCTGCACTGGCACATACCCTCGCACCGCTACGACCCCGCGCACTCGGACAGATTGCGCGCGTTTCTCGCGGGCATCGACGTCGTGATCTCGGTGCACGGATTCGGGGGCGTGCGCGACGCCGACGACCGGTGGACGACGGCGTTGCTCGGTGGAACGAACCGTGAGCTCGCGGCGGAGCTCCAACGGGTGTTGAGCGACGCGTTGCCGAACTACCGGTGGATCGGCGACCTCGAGGTGATCCCGAAGCACCTGCGCGGGTTGCACCCCGCGAACCCGGTCAACCGCGTCGCGTGCGGAGGTGTGCAGGTCGAGTTGCCGCCGCGCGTGCGCCGGCCCGGCGCCGACTACGACGCGCTCGTCACTGCGATTGCAGCAGTGGCAACAGATGCGCAACGTCGTTGTACCGACGGAGGATGAACCGGTCGCCGTCGACCACGACCTCGCTGATCGACCCGTTGTCGACGCCCGTGAATGCGAACGGGCGCGATCTCGTGACGCGGTGGAGGAGCTGACCGATTACCCCGCCGTGGGACACCACCACGATCCGTTCGTCGGGATGGGCGGTCGCGCAGCGCATGAATCCGCGCCACGTCCGTTCGTCGAAGACCTTTTGACGCTCGGCGCCGGGGATGACGTCCCAGCGCTCCTGGGCGAATATCTGTTGGAACACCGGATCGCCCGCCGCGGCCCGGCGCCGGAACTCGCCCTCTTCCCAGTCGCCGAGGAACACCTCCCGCAGCTCGGGTTCGACGCTCGGGGTGAGGCCGAGCTTCGCCGCGAGCGGCGCCGCGGTCTGGTGCGTGCGCTGCAGGGTCGTGACGTAGATCGCCGAGATCGCCTCGTGCTGCAGGCGCTCGCCCAGCAGCACCGACTGCTCTTCGCCGACGGGATCGAGCGGCGGATCGCCGTGCCCGTCGACCAGCGGGAACGGTCGATCGGGATGCGCGGGCGCCGACTCGCCGTGGCGCACGAGCAGCACCGTCGTCGCGCCCGGCGGCGCCGCGAACCGGTGCTGGCGAAACCCCTCGGGCGGTATCTCGGGCTCGGAGGGGGTCGGCGGCGTCGTCACCGCGTGAAGTTAGCTCCGACGTGTCGACTCGCTCAGAGCTTGCGGTGCTCCGTGCGTGCGGGAACCGGCGTGACGAAGAGCACGGTTCCGGGCTCGTTCACCGCGAGCCGATGCCACGTTCCGGCGGGGATGACGCGACAACTGCCGCGGCCCGACAGCGGAATTGCGGTCTCGGCGAGGCCGTCACCGAGCTCGAGCAGCACGTCGAAGCGCCCTTCGAGCACGACTACGAGCTCGTCGCCGCTCGGGTGACGCTCCTGGTAGTCCCATGTTGTCGTGTACGCGAAGACCGAAAGGATCTGGCCCGAGGTCAGCTCGGTCCGATCGAGGTCGGACCAGAGCTCGGCGGTGCTCGGGATCACCGTGATCGGGCCGCAACCCTCGAGGTGCACAACCGTTGACTCCAACGAAATCTGTTCGCTCATCGTAGGAGGATGCGATGCCCGAGGCCGCAGCGGTAGACACCACCATCTTTTCGGTATACATAAGGCTTCCTTATGGCCTTGGATCTGCAGGACCTGACCGTCTTCGTGGCGGTGCAGCGGCACGGCAGCTTCGGCCGGGCCGCGAGCGAGTTGCTCGTGACCCAGCCGGCGGTGAGCGAGCGAATTCGCCATCTCGAGCGGGTACTGGCCCGGCAGGTGTTCGAGCGGACTCCTCGGGGCGTACGGCTCACGCCGGCGGGTGAGGCGCTGCTCCCGTACGCGCGTCGTTGTCTCGTCCTGTCCGACGAAGCTGTCGAGGCGACGCGCCAGGCCGAAGGGACTCCGAGATTCGTCATGGCGTTGCACTCGACGTTCGGCCCGCGGCTCGTTCCCTTCGTCGTCGGCGCGCTGCGAGATCTTCCGCGCCGAGTCACGGTGCGCGATTTCCACTCCGAGGTTGTCCCCGGACTCGTGGTGGACGGTGTCGCGGATGTCGGGTTCGCGCTCGCGGGGTCGGCGCGTCGAGGACTCTCGCGCGTTTCGCTTCCTCCGGATCCGGTCGTCTGCGTGGCGTCCCGGGAACATCGCATCGCTCAGCTGCGACGTCCGTCGGTGTCGAGCTTGCGGGACGCCTTGATTGCGCTCAATGCGTGGGGCGACGGGACCGAAGGCTTCTTCACGCAAGCGCGCGAGCGCGGCATCGAGGAGTGGCGGGTTCGACAGTGTGCCGACGCCGCGACGGCGATCACTCTCGCCCGGGAGCATGGTCATGTTGCCTTCGTCGCCAGGTCGGCTCTTCGTCGCGGTGCCGGGTTGCGCGAGATCTCACTCGCCGGGCTCTCGAACTGGACGATCCGGCTCGACCTGCTGCACCGGACCCGAGATCGCGACGATCCGGCGATCCGCATACTGATCGACGCGGTCGCCTCCATGTGAGGGATCGTGTCGACCGCCGCTAGCTTGCCGCCGGTGGGTGAGCGACGGGTCACGACGATCACGCGACACGTCGGGCTGGCCGATGTCGGGCCCGACGCGCGCGCCCGGCTCGACGGCTTGGCCCGCATCGTGCAGGACGTCTCCGACGCCGACGCGTCGGCTGTGACCGTTGACGGCATGGGATTGTGGATCCTCCGGCGCATGGAGGTGCGCATCGCCGCGACGCCGCGGTTTCGGGCCGAGGTGACCGCTCGTACATGGTGCAGCGGCATCGGCGCGCGCTGGGCCGAGCGCACGAACCAACTCGACGTCGGCGGGCAGCCGTGTGTCGAAGCCGTCGCAATCTGGGTGCATACCGATCCGGAGCGGGGCGCGCCGATCCCGTTGCCGCCGGGTTTCGACGAGATCTGGGGCGCGACGGCCGAGGGGCGCAAGGTCTCGGCCCGTCTGCGCCACCCGGGGCCACCGGCCGACGCCGTCCGGCGCGTGTGGCCGTTGCGCGCGACCGACATCGACGTGGTCGGGCACGTGAACAACGCCGCGTACTGGGAGGCGATCGAGGACGAGTTGGCGCGCCGCACCAACCTGCGGGTGACGGCGGCGGAGATCGAGTTTCGCGCCGGCCTCGTCCTCACCGACGCGGTGGATCTCCTGGTCGCCGACACCGAATCCGGCTTCGCCGTGTGGCTCTGCGTCGCCGGCGACGTGCGCGCATCCGTCCTCGTAGGCTGCGAGGCATGCACCACGACCTGAAGCTCGGCTACATGATCGGCTACTGGGGCGCGCAGCCGCCTCGCGGCGTCCCCGAGGCGCTCGCCGTCGCCGAAGAGCTCGGGTTCGACTCGTGCTGGACCGCCGAGGCCTACGGTTCCGACGCGTTGACGCCGCTCGCGTGGTGGGGCGCGGGGACGTCTCGGATCAAGCTGGGCACGTCGATCTGTCAGCTGTCGGCGCGCACTCCTACTGCGATGGCGATGGCCGCATTGACGCTCGATCACCTCTCCGGCGGGCGGTTCGTGTTGGGGCTCGGCGCGTCCGGGCCGCAAGTCGCCGAGGGTTGGTACGGCGACGACTACAGCAAGCCACTTGCGCGCACGCGGGAGTACGTCGACATCGTGCGCCAGGTGTTGGCGCGCGAAGCGCCCGTCGAGTTCCACGGCGACCGGTACCAACTTCCGTTGCCCGGCGGTACCGGGCTCGGTAAGCCGCTCAAATCGATCACGCATCCCTTGCGCGCCGACCTTCCGATCTACCTCGCAGCCGAGGGCCCGAAGAACGTGTCGCTCGCGGCCGAGATCGCCGACGGTTGGCTACCGATGTTCTACGCGCCCCGCAACGACGGTTTCTACCGCGACGCGATGGCAGAAGGCTTCGGACGCGAGGGTGCCCGCCACACCGCCGACACCTTCGAGGTGGCGTGTCTGGTGCCGGTGATCATCGCCGACGACGTCGAGGCTGCGGCCGACATGTACCGGCCCGTTCTCGCGCTCTACATCGGGGGGATGGGTTCGCGCGAGGTCAACTTCCACAACAACGTGTTCGGTCGGATGGGATACGAGGGTGAGGCCAAGCTCATCCAGGATCTCTATCTCGACGGCAAGAAGGCGGAGGCCGCGGCGGCCGTCCCGACTCGATTGATCGAAGACGTGGCGCTCATCGGCTCGCGCGAGAAGATCCGCGACGACCTCGAGATGTGGCGCGAGTCGGCGGTGACGACGATGGTCGTCTCCGGCGCGACCGAGCAGTTGCGAACGATCGCGGAGCTCGTCCTCGGATGATCGACGGTCCCACGCTGATCGAATTGACGGGGGAAGAGGCGCGGGTGCTCGGCTGCCTCATGGAGAAGGCGGTGACGACTCCGGACAACTATCCATTGTCGGTCAACGGCTTGATCAACGCCTGTAACCAGAGCACCAATCGCGATCCGATCGTCTCCTACGACGAGAACACCGTCGAGCGCGTGCTCGAGTCGTTGCGGGAGAAGGGCGTGTCGCGGCGAGTGCGGGCAACCGGCCAGCGGGTCGTCAAGCACAAACACGTGGTCGACGAAGCGCTCGGGCTGTCGGTACCCGAGTTCACCGTGCTCGGCGTGTTGTTGTTGCGCGGCGCGCAGACGCCCGGTGAGCTGAAGCAGCGCACCGAGCGGTGGCACTCGTTCCGCTCCCTCGACGATGTCGAAGAGACCCTGCAGCGGTTCGCGGAGAAGGGATACGTCCGCCAACTCGACCGCCGCCCGGGTCAGAAGGAATCACGCTGGATCACGCTCATGGTGGAAGGGGCGGACGCGGTCATTGCCGCATCGGCCGCGCCGCCGGCTCGGGTCGCGACATCGGCGCTATCGACAACTGACGGGCGCGCGCCCGAGCCGGAGCCGATCACCGTCGCGGAACCAGAGCCCCATTCCCTCGATGTCGTCAATCCCGCCACCGGCGAACGCATCCGCGGGGTCGCGGTCACCGACGGTCGGGAGATCGAACAGAAGGTCGAGCGGGCGAGACGGGCGCAGCCCGCGTGGGTGGCACTCGGTTTCGAAGCTCGCTCGGTTCGTATGCGCGCCTTTCGCGATCTGCTCGAGCGCGAGCTCGAAGAGTGCGCGCGGATCACGACCCGCGAGATGGGCAAGCCAATCGCACAGTCGCGCGGCGAGATACGCGGTGTCCTGGAACGCGTCGACTGGAACCTGGAGCACGTCGGCGGCGTCGTTGCACCGCGCGTCGTCACGCCCGCCGGCGAAGGGACGGTCGAGGAGCGGATCACGTACGAGCCGATCGGCCTCGTCGCGCACATCAGCGCGTGGAACTATCCGTACTTCGTCGGGCTCAACACGATCGTGCCTGCACTGCTCGTCGGCAACGCGGTGCTCTACAAACCGTCGGAGCACGCCACCCTCACCGGCCTACGGCTCGTCGACCTGATGCACCGCTCGGGCGTTCCCGTCGACGTCGTCCAGGCCATCGTCGGTACGGGGGTGACCGGCGCGGCTCTCGTCGCATCCGACATCGACATGGTGTGCTTCACCGGCTCCTATGACACCGGGCGCGCGGTGGCCCGGTCGGTGGCCGATCGGCTGGTGCGGCTGCAGCTCGAGCTCGGCGGTAAGGACGGCGCGTACGTATGCGACGACGTCGACATCGAGTCGACCGCGTTCGCGGTGGCAGAGGGCGCGTTCTACAACGCGGGGCAGTCATGTTCCGCGATCGAGCGCGTGTACGTGCACGACGCGATCTTCGACCGGTTCGTCACCGCGTTCGGCGAGGTCGTCAGCGCGTACCGGACGGGTGATCCCGAGGACGAACACACCGACGTCGGACCGCTCGCGCGCGCGGCGCAGCTCGACGTGCTCGACGCGCAGGTCGCCGACGCGGTCGCCAACGGCGCGCGGGTCGTGTGTGGCGGAGCGCGGATCGAGCAGCCGGGCTCGTGGTTCGAGCCGACGGTGCTCGTCGATGTCGACCCGACCATGAGCGTCATGCGCGACGAGACGTTCGGACCGGTCATCGGCGTCCAGCGCGTGCGCGACGACGCCGAGGCGTTCACGCTCCTCGACGAGACCGAGTTCGGCCTCGGCGCCGCGGTGTTCTCCGCAGATCGGGAGCGCGCCGCTGCGATCCTCGGCCGCCTCGACGTGGGCAACGCCTACTGGAACCGCTCCGACCGTTCCAGCGTGCGCCTGCCCTGGGGCGGACGGCGGCACTCGGGCATGGGCGTCTCGATGTCAGAGTCGGGAGTGCGCGCCCTCGTGCGCGAAAAAGCCTGGCACCTCGCCCCATAGCCGACCCGTTCCCGCGCAACAGTTGTGCGAGAAAACCGTCGCGCGGGCGGAAAAGTCGCGCAACGCGGGCCGCTCGTCCTCGAACTACTACGGAGTGGTGTCGCTCGTGCTGTCGGACGTGCCGATCACGGTGATCGGCGTCTCGCCGGGCAGAACGGAGACGGGCGGGTCGTTGGGGTTCGCCTGGGGCGGCGCCACGCTCACAGGGACGTCAGCCTGTCGTTGCGTCACCGGCACGGTCGCGTCGGTCTTCGGCGACGGAGTCGTCGTCGGTGCGGTCACATGCTTGATGTGTGTGCGGGCAACGGGCTTCGCCGTCGTGGGCGGAGTCGTGACGGGTGCCGCGGTCGTGGGCGGCGTCGCGGTCGTCGGCGTCGTGACCGTCGTCGGTGTCGCGACCGGGTTCGTCGGATGCGCGGAGATCGTCTGGGTCTGGATGTGCGTCGTCGACGCGGGGGAGTGCGCGGCGTACGCCACGCCCGCGAACGCGGCCATGCCCGCGGCCAGACCTGCGACGGGCAGGATCACCTTGCGGCGCAACAGCTCGCCGTGCAGACGGCGGGCTTCGGTCGGCGTGCAGCCGAGCACATCGGCGATGCGGGCCTCGATGGTCTCGCGGTCGCGGCCGAGCGCGCCGGCCAGCGCCACGATGTCGACGGTACGCAGGCTGAGCGGATCGCCAGGGCCGGTGCTGCGGAGTCGGTGCACGATGTCGATGTATCCCGCGATGACGTCGTCGACGTCGGGGCCGATCGGCTGGCGGACGTCGCCCACCGACAGGGTGTCGCTCGAGATCTGCAACGGCATCCGGAGCGGGACGTGCGCGGTCAGGTCGTCGCCGTAGCACTCCGCCAGCTGGGCACAGACGTCGGCGGGGACGGCCCGGTCACCGTGCTCGTACTTGCGCAGTTTGGCGACCGTTGTGCCGGCGGCGGCTGCGGCATGCTTGCGCTTCATGCCGCTGCGCTTTCGGGCGGCGAGCAGCAGCGCGCCGAGGCGCTCGGTCGGCATCGCGTCGTCGAGGAGCAGTGCGACGACCTCACTCATCGCCGGAACCCCCGACCCCGTCGGATGGCACCCATCGAGATTCGCATCGGGCTCCTCGTCTTACCGTGGCTCGGTCGCCGCGGCGCTGTCGCATTGCGTCTTGGCGTCTTGGCGCCATAGTGCAGCGCCGGTTCACGGGTCTCTGATCGGCAGGGGTCCCGTATCGGTCAAGGACAGAATGCCACTTCGCGTGGGGATCAGGCCACTATCGACTCGAATGCGGCCCGATCTTCGCCGTTCGGGTCGTCGAGCACCTCGCATTCGGCGTCGAAGCGCATGGTCGCCCGCCGCTCGAGATCGTATTGGGGCCACTCGGGGATACCCGGGTGCTGCGGATCTCCGGTGGAGGCGAAGGCGATCCAGGCCCGGTGCATGGCGTCGGCGATGCCCTGGCGTTCCGGGCCGGTGCCCGTGAGCATGTCGGCGCCGCGGTCGAGGGTGTCGAACACGAACGGGATCTCGAGCGCGTGGGTCGAACGGAGGATGCCGCCGAAGACGGGACTCTCGAAGGTGAAGAGGTACGACCACGAGGGCCCGTGTGCGGCCTGGGCTTCCAGGAGCTGGATCGCGGGGATGCGGAACACGCCGTCGGTCGACAGTGCGAGCCAGAGCTCTGCCGGCGTCGCGTCGGGCCGGCGGGTGCGGTAGCTGTCGAGTGTCGACGGGCCGCCGGGGCCGAACGCCGCCTCGAGGCGCTTGCGGATGCCGTCGTCGTCGAGCGTGCCCATCTCGGGATCGCCGAGCGTGAAGAGCGTCATCTCGGTGGCGTTGGTTCCGGTGAGCACGTGCACGGCGGCGGCGTTCCCGGAAGCGATCGCCTCGAGTGGGGTGGCGGGCAACACGACGCCGTCGACGACCGGTTGGTATGGGAGCGCGGCCACACCGTCTTCGCGGAACTCGGGCTGCGCGGCCAGGATCGCGTCGGTCGACGCCGAGAGCATCGCGTCGATGTCGCCGGGCTTGATACCGAGGTTGGTCACGATCCGCTGCGCGACATCGGTCGCGCGCTCGCGGGTCGCGACCCACGACGCGGCGCCGCTCTGCAGGATCGCGCCCCGGAACAAGCCGCGCGCGCTCGGCGTACCGAGCAGTGTGCCGACGCTCGCGGCGCCGGCCGACTCGCCGAACACCGTCACGCGATCGGGGTCGCCGCCGAACGCGCCGATGCAGTCGCGGACCCATTCGAGCGCCGCGATCTGGTCGGCGATCCCGGCGTTACCCGACCCGGCGAACGCACCGCCGAACAGATCCGAGAGGTGCATGAACCCGAACGGGCCGAGGCGGTAGTTGATCGTCACCACGACGACGTCGCCGTGGTTCGCGAAGTTGGTGCCGTCGTACCAGGGCGTGTCGCCTGCACCCCAGATGAACGCGCCGCCGTGGATCCACACGAGGACGGGCCGGTGCCCGTCGTCGCACCCAGGCGTCCAGACGTTGAGATAGAGGCTGTCCTCGCTGTACGGCGGTTGCGACTCGCCCATCATCTTGGCCAACGCGAACTCGGTCTGCGCCGACTGCGCGGAGAACGAACCGGCGTCGCGCGTTCCCGCCCACGATTCCTCGCGTTGCGGCAACTGCCAACGCAACGCGCCGACGGGAGGGGCCGCGTAAGGAATGCCCCGGAACACCTGCACCCCGTCGCGTTCGAAGCCCTCGACCTTGCCGCTGCGCGTCTCCACAATCGCCATGCGGCGAAGGCTATCCGGGCTCAGAGCTGGGAGAAATCGGGGTCCCGCTTCTCCAAGAACGCGGTGATCGCCTCCATGTTGGCGGGCTGGCCGATCATCCCGGTGAAGACGACGTCCTCTCGGGCGCGGGCGGCGCGCACCGCGTCGATACGGCTCTGCACGACGATGCGCTTGGTCGCGCTCAGCGAGGCGATCGGCATCGTGGCGATGCGGCGGGCGAGGTCCATGGTCTCCGGCATCAGCGCGTCGGGTTCGACCGCGCGGAGAGCGAGTCCGAATTCCACCGCCTCCTCGGCCGTGATCCAGTCGCCGGTGTAGAGCTTCAGCGCGGCGCGCTGGTTGCCCATGATCACGGGCATCAAGAAGCTGCCCGCCGCTTCGGGCACGACACCGAGAGGAACGAACGGCGCGCGCAGCCGTGCGGTCGTGGAGATGAGCGCGATGTCGACGTGCAGCAGCATCGTCATGCCGATGCCCACGCCGAGGCCGTTGACCGCAGCGATGACCGGCTTCCCGAACGCGGCGAGCGTGTCGAGGAAGTGCGGGAAACCGGGGCCGGCGTCGCCGAAGTCGTTGTGCTCGTTCGCGCTGAGCCGCCCCATCTCGCCGAGGTCCTGGCCCGCGGAGAACGCGCGTCCGGCGCCGGTGATCACGACGCACGCAACGTCGTTGTCCGCCTCGGCCTCCTCGAGTGCCGCGCCCACCGTGTGGTACAGCCCGTCGTTGAAGGAGTTCAACGCCTCGGGACGATTGAGTGTGAGCACGCGTACGCGCGCGTCGTCGGTCACTTCCAGCATTGCCATGGTTCTCTCAGATCCCGTCGAAGACGACCGCGTCCGAACCATCACCGAGCAGGAGACGGTCGGGTGACTGCTTGTTGATGTGGCCGATGAGCATGTTGTAGACGCCGTAACCGACGAGCTCGCGCAGGCGCGGCTCGAACGTGCTCACCTTCTCGCGTGCGAGTCCGAGCTGTTGGTTCTCCTGCTGGCGGATGTAGCCGGCGCAGTAGTTCATGGCGATGCCGACGCGCGGATCGCCGGTGGTGTTCGCGCCGCCGCCATGCCAGAGGCTGCCGTGCCAGATGAGCACCGAGCCCCTGCTCATCTCCGCCGCGATCGAGTCGTACTCGGCGCCGTAGTCGGGGCTTGTGTCCGACAGGTGCGTCCCGGGGATGATGCGCGTCGCACCGTTCGCTTCGGTGAAATCGGTCAACGCCCACATCGAGTTGCACACCGTCGGCGGGTGCGGCTTCGGCAGCGGGATCAGTTGGTCGTCGGCGTGGATCGGTTGCGCGATCTCGCCCGGCAGGATGTCGATCGACGACAGCGACGAGATGATGCAACCGGGATCGAGCACGCGCTCGACGATGGGCAGCACGTGGTCGTGCACGGGAACCCGTTGCCACACGTCGTCGTACGCGAGCAGGTTGTAGATGCGCAGGGTGTGATGTCCCTCGAACGAGTTCGGCGCGGGCTGCACATCGAAGTACTTCTCGAGGCGCGCCAACGAATCGTCGAGCTCGTCGAGGAGGGCGGGCTCGATCGCGTTCTCGACGATCGTGTAGCCCCGCTCGGCAATTTCCTTCACGTGCAGGTCCGTGTCGACCGTCGTCGACCCTTCGTTCCCGGTGGAGTCGGCCATTCCCGACAAACTACTGCCCATGACCCTCTACGCCCTCGGCGACATCGAGCCCCGCATCGACCCCGACGCCTTCGTGCATCCGGATTGCACGATCATCGGAAACGTCGTGATCGGAGCGGGTTCGACGATCTGGCCGCAGGCGGTTCTGCGGGGTGACCAGAGCCGCATCGTTGTGGGGGCGCGGACCAGCGTGCAGGACGGCGCGGTGCTGCACTGCACCCGCGAGCTCGAGACGATCGTGGGTGACGACTGCACGATCGGGCACCTTGCGCATCTCGAGGGCTGCACGGTCGAGAGCGGTTCGCTCATCGGCACGGGCTCGATCGTCTTGCACCGCGCCGTCGTGCGGTCGGGCGCGCTCGTGGGCGCGGGCGCGGTCGTGCCCAACGGTATGGAGGTGCCGAGTGGAGCGATGGCGCTCGGCGTGCCGGCCAAGATCCGCGAGGGCGCGGTGAAGCCGGAACAGGTCACGTTCCCGGCCCAGGAGTACGTGCGCAACTGGAAGCGCTACCTCGCCGAACTGCGCCGTATCGACTAACGGATCCACACCTGCAGCGGTCCGACGATCTCGAAACCGCTGGCGCACGCGGCGCGCAGCTGCTCTCCCGACTCGTAGCCGACGAGGGTCGACCCCGGGAATACGGAGCCCGCGCCGCCAACGCATCCCGCCCAGGGCTCTCCGTCGCGGCCCGCGGCGTCGACGAAGAAATTCGAGATGCCGACAACCCCGGCGCTGCGATGCGCAATCGCGCCGGCAACGATGCGATCGCCGGTCCACGCACCGAGGATCGCGATCTCGTCGTGGTCGAGGAGGTCCGGGCGCAGCACATCGTCCGGGCCGTCGTCACCGCGCCAGGTCTGCTCCCAGCGCGCGAACGCGGCTCGGTCGCCGATCCGTTCCCACGGTGTCCGATCGCCGGTCGCCGCCGGCGTGTCGTCCGTCCGTACGATCCACTGCGCGTGGAACAGCACACGGAAGCCGGCGCCTGTCAGGTCGATTGAGGCGAAGCTGTCCTTGATCGAGCAGCCCTCTGACGCGTCGACGCGGTCGAGCAGGCTCGCACCCGAGGGGTTCGGCGAGAGCGTCACCGCGTCGGGGTAAAGAGCCGGCGTACGGACGGGGCTCGTCCACGCGTCGTCGTCGAACCGGCCCGGAACGTTGTGGGCGCGGCTGACGAGATCGCACCATTCGGCGTTGTTCCGAACCGCGCGCTCTCGCCAATCGACCATGCGACGCCCGGAGCTACACGTTCGCGCCGACGAGCCGGCCGATGCCGTAGGTGACGAGCATCGACACCGCCGAGAGGGTGACGACGCGCAGCGCGGCTCGGCCGCGCGGCGCGCCTCCTAACTGCGCGCCGAGCGCGCCGAGGCCGAACAAGGCGACGACGGTGAGCACGGCCGTCAGCCCGATGCGCAGACTCTTCGCCGAGAGCGTCACCGCGAGCACGGGCACCAGGGAGCCGAGGGTGAACGCGCTGGCCGAAGTAAGCGCCGCCTGCAACGGTCGGGCGGTCATGATCTCGGAGATGCCGAGCTCGTCGCGGGCGTGCGCGCCGACCGCGTCGTGGGCCATGAGCTGGTCGGCGACCAGGCGAGCCAGACCCGGCTCGACGCCGCGGTCCTCGTAGATCTTGGCCAGCTCGTGCATCTCGGCGCGCCGGTTCTCGGCGATCGCCTCGGCCTCCACTTTGATGTCGGCCTGTTCGGCGTCGCGCTGGGAGCTGACCGAGATGTACTCGCCGACGGCCATCGACATCGCCCCGGCGACCAGGCCGGCGAGACCGGCGGTGACGAGGGCCGAACGGGAGGCGTTGGCAGCGGCGACGCCGATGACGAGGCCCGCGTTCGAGAGCATGCCGTCGTTCGCCCCGAGCACGGCGGCTCGCAGCCAACCGGCTCGATGGCTCTTGTGGTGCTCGGCCACATGGGCGGAAATGGACACGCGGTCACCGTACCGGCATTCGCGGGAATTCCCTTTCCACGACTAGCGTGCGGCGCCGTCGCTCATCGACGCGTCATTCGTGATCCGGAGGGGAACAATGCCCGAAGCAGTCATCGTCGCCACCGCCCGTACGCCGATCGGGCGTGCGAACAAGGGCTCCCTCATCGAGTGCCGCCCCGACGACCTCTCGGCGCTCATCATTCAGGCGGTGCTCGCCAAGGTTCCGGGCCTCGACCCCTCGCAGGTGGAAGACGTCATCTGGGGCTGCGGGCAGCCTGCGGGCGAAGCCGGTACGAACGTGGCACGGGTCGCCTCGCTGCTCGCCGGGGTCGACGCGCCCGGCGTCACGGTCAACCGTTACTGCTCGTCGTCGCTGCAGACCATCCGCATGGCTGCGCACGCGATCAAGGCGGGCGAGGGCGACGTCTTCATCTCCGGCGGCGTCGAGACCGTCAGCCGCTTCATGAATGGCATGGCCGACGGCGGTCCCGTCAACGAGAAGTTCGCATCCGCGCGTGCGCGCACCAAGGCGCGCTCGGCCGGCGACCAACCGTCGTGGACGCCGGGCAACGGCCTGGCCGACGTGTACATCGCGATGGGCGAGACGGCCGAGAACGTGGCCGAGGCCGAGAACGTGAGCCGCGAGGCGATGGACGAGTACGGCGCACGCTCGCAACAGCTCGCGGTGAAGTTCCAGGAGAACGGATTCTTCGATCGGGAGATCACGCCGGTGACGCTCGCCGACGGCACGGTCGTGTCGAAGGACGATGGGCCCCGTGCCGGTACGACGGTCGAGAAGCTGGCGACGTTGAAGCCGGTGTTCCGTCCCAACGGCAAGGTGACGGCCGGGAACGCGTGCCCGTTGAACGACGGCGCCGCCGCGGTGATCGTGATGAGCGACACCAAGGCCGAGGAGCTCGGCATCGCGCCGCTCGCGCGCATCGTCGCTTCCGGCGTGAGTGCGATCAACCCCGAGATCATGGGCCTCGGCCCGATCGAAGCCTGCCGGCAGGCGCTCAAGCGGGCGGGCATGACGATCGACGACATCGACCTGGTCGAGATCAACGAGGCCTTCGCCGCGCAGGTTGTGCCGAGCGCCAAGCACCTCGGTATCCCGCTCGAGAAGCTCAACGTGCACGGCGGCGCGATCGCGCTCGGGCACCCGTTCGGCATGACCGGTGCCCGCATCATGACCACGCTGATCAACGGCCTTCAGACCGAGGACAAGCGCTTCGGCCTGGAGTCGATGTGCGTCGGCGGCGGCCAGGGCATGGCGATGGTGATCGAGCGGCTGTAAAGAGCTCCGAGATCGCGAGCGTCTGCAGGCGGCTACCCGTCGCCGCGCTGGAGCTCGGCGAGGATCTCGTCGGTCGGTGGCCCGTCGTGGCGGAGCCCGCCGTCATGCAGCATCACGCACCAGTCGGCGTGCGCGAGGAAGCGTGGTTGATGGGTCGCGACGATCACCGTGCCCCCCGCTTGCGCACGGGTCACGAGCACCTCGGTGAGCACGGTTTGTGCGCGCATGTCGAGCCCGACGAACGGCTCGTCGATGACGACGAGCGGGGACGGGCGCACCAGCGCGACCGCGAGCGCGACCTTCTGGCGCATCCCCCGACTGAATCGCGACGGGAGATCGTCGGCGCGGTCGAGGAGCTCGAAGCGGGCGACGAGGTCCCGTCCCGGAGTCTCCCAGTCGTCGACCCCGTGCAGCGCGGCGACGTACTCGAGGTGTTCCCACACACTCAGGTCGTCGTAGAGCACCGGGTTGTCTCCGGCGTAGCTCAGCGCGGCGCGCGCCGCGAGCGTTCCCGCGATGTGACCGTCGACGAGCACCTCGCCGTCGGTCGGCTCGATGAGGCCGGCGATCATCCCGAGCAACGTCGACTTCCCGGCTCCGTTGTGACCGACGAGCGCGACGAGTTTTCCGGGGTCGAGGCGCAGGTTCAGATCGCGCACGGCGGCGTGGCCGTCGTACGTCTTGGTCAAGTGCGACGTCTGCAGCAATGAATCAGGTGAATGTCGATGCGCCATCGTCGTCAGACTCCTCGCAGGGCTGAGTACAGGAGGGCGCCGATCGAGACCGCGCTGATCGCCACTGCAGTGGCGACGGCGGGCGCGATGCCGACGGTCGCCGCGACGACGACCGGGGCGAGCCCGACGATCGCGAGTGCCGGAGGGAGGCCCTGGCGGACGAGGAGCACGATCCCGTAGATGTCGGGCAAGAGCAGCATCATCGCGAGCTGGGAAGCAGGCGGTGGACCGAGGGTGACGTTGAGCGTCGCGCCGGCCAGCGCGGCGAGCGCCGCGGTCGTTGCGCACACCCCCACGAGGAGCGCCTGTTCGCCGACGGCGATCGTGGAGAACGCCGCTCCCAAGAGGGCGATGCCAACGAACGCGACGACGGGTGCCGCGAGATTGCGCAACAGCAGCATCCGAATGCTCACCCCGTAGGTGAGCAGGCTGGTCGGGTGATCGAGCTCGGCCGCAAACGGCTCGAGAATGTCGAGCGCGGCGACGAACAACGCGGCGCCCGCGAGCACGATGAGCAGCGGCGTCGATCGCGCCGCGTACGCGAGTGCGGCTCCGGCCGCGAGCAGGGTCAGGACCCGCGCGATCCGGTCGAGCGGCCAGCGCGCGTACCCGTGCCAACCCCGCCGCCACACCGGCCGGCGTACGCGACGACGGGTCGGGATACGGATCCACGGCCGGCGCCGCGATTGCTCCATCGAGAGCTGACGGTGCAGCAAAACGACGGTGCGCATGTCCTGAAACGACGCCGCGAATCGCATCTGGCTGGTGAGCGCACTGCGCCGGAGCAACGGCGCGAGGGAGGTGCCCCCGATCGCGACCAACGCCGCCGACGGAAGCGCGATCGCGACCGCGACTCCTGCAATCGCGGCGAGCGGCGGCACCAGACCGTGCAGCGGTAGGAGCGGGAGCGATCCCAGCCAGGTGGTCGGCGCGATCCAGGTCCGGAGCATGGCGTCGACGACTGCGGTCGCGAGGAGCAGGGCGCCGATGCCGTTGGCGATTCCCGGCCCGAGCCGGCGTGCCGACGCAATGGCGACGGCACCCCAGAACGCGGCGGCGATGCACGGCCCCGCGAGGAGACCGCCGAGTGCCCACGCGCCCGGACCCGAAGGCAGTCGGGCCGCCGCGGCCAAGCCCGTCGCCGCGCCCACGACGACGCCCGCCGAGATCGCGGTGCGCAACTGCTGAACCGCGAGAGGACGGAGCACGCGTGCACGTGCGATGGGCGCGAGCAGGAGGTACACGACGTCGGGAGACTCAGGTGCGAGTGGCCCGCCGCCCGCGCCAGCACGCAACGCGACCCACAGCCCGAGCGCGAGCACGACGGATGTGACGCCGGGCGCGTGCAGGCGAAGCTGCGTGACTCCGTGGGCGTCGAGCTCGTCGCCCGTGAGCACGATGGGAACCACCACGATCACGACGACGGCGAAGAAGGCCCGCAACCAGAGCTCGTACGAGGTGTCGATCCAGTCGCGGGTCGCGCCGCGGTTCTTGCGGCGTGCCGCGCGCATCCGCCGCAGCACCACTTGCTCGGGCGATGGCGCGGCGGTTGATGACACCCGTTACAACGGCCGGAGGTGGGTCTCGGTGACGAGGTTCTGCTGAGTCACGTAGGGGCGAGGCGACTTCGACGCCATGATGCCGTGCTCGGCCCGCAGCGCGGCCATGCCTTCGTTGTGACCGGTGTAGCCGGGCGGTTGTTCGAGCATCCACACGATGCCCTCGGCCGCGACCTCTGACGGCTCCCAGTCGGAGTGGTCGAAGTCGGGCATGTTGAACACGAAACCCTCCGACGCCACGGGCACGTCGATGCGGAACGTGTTGACCGTGATGTCGAAGGGGCGCAGCTGGTGCGCGGCTGAGACCGTCAGATGTTCGAGCGCAGCCTTGGCCATGCCGTACGCCATGAGGTCGGGGATGTAGTTCAGCCCCGCCACCGACGA